>NZ_REBQ01000126.1 GCF_007692655.1 Halomonas sp. | reverse complement strand
GTATTAAGGAGACAACTGCTTTGACTACGCCTACTGTTACCAGTGGTATTACCGCTACAGAGCTATACAATTTAGTCACCCAGCCTGCCTCTAGCAGCGGTGATGATACCGCCCTTGACTGGCCACTAGCCTCAATCAGCCTGGATGAAGCCAATCAAACGTTGGTCTGGGAGCTTAACGATTACGGCAACTTGCCGCTCACACTGTCGCGCAGCGAAAATGAATGGATCGCGATGGTGCCTATTGCTGCTGTTGAAAGCGTCAAAAACAGCGCTGAGCTAAACGAGGTATTATTGCGCCAAGGCATTGCGCTGCCACTGGCATCCGTGGGTATTGTCGAGATCGACGGCCACGATTTCTATGTCGCTTATGGGCAACTGTTTGGCGACTCTAAGCTTGAGTCTATTTGTGCCGAGCTGCACGCCACAGCGGGAGCTGCCATGGAAGTCGCCGAACTGATCCAAACGCATTTCGTCTAACGTTTACAAGTCTCGCCACTATCTATCAGTGCCATTGTTATTAATCAAAGTCACCTTTGCAGTGACCTATACGTGAGATTAATTATGTTAAGCAAAATCATGACCGCTCTGCGCGGCAAAGCGAATGAAACCGGCCAAGCCGTGGTTGACTCCCAGGCACTGCGAATTCTAGACCAGGAAATTCGCGATTCAGAAAAGAGCCTAAGCCAGTCTAAAACCGAGCTTACCCGCCTGATGGGCCAGCGCCAGCTAAATAGCAACAAGGCGGACACCCTGGAAAGCAAAATTGCCGAGCTGGAAAAAAGCGCCGAAGCAGCCTTGGACAAAGGCGAAGAAGCCCTAGCGGTGGAAGTGGCTGAGCGCATGGTCGCTTTGCAGGACGACCTGGAAGCGGAGCGCGCCATTGTAGGCGAATACGATTCCAGCATCGAAAAACTGCGTGGGGCTATTCGTAGTACCGACAACCAGCTGCGCCAGCTTAAGCAACAGGTTAGCGTGGTAAAAGCCACAGAATCAGCACAAAAAGCACAATCCGCCGTTGCGGCTCGCCACTCAGGCCAGAACAGCGCCATGAGCAGTGCCATGGAGTCGCTGGAGCGTATTAAAGAACGCCAACAGCTTAACTCAGCGCAAATGCAAGCAGCCGATGAAATGGTGGCAGAAGAGAGCGGCAGCTCACTGGAAGCGCGCTTGAAAGCAGCGGGCATTGGCGGTACCCAGCGCAAAGCAGACGATGTGCTGGCACGTCTCAAAGCCAAGAAGAGTAGCGTTCAAGACTAGTCCCCCTCGACTAATCCACACGAACAACCCACTGATGTCGCCCGCAGCACACCGGCGGGCCTAGTTTAAAGGGGCATCCAGTGCCTGTTTTTGTACGTCTGATCAAGGCACTTCAAGCCTCTACGATCAAAGTCAGTTGGACGTTTCTATTCTTAATGGTGATTTGCCATTCGGCTCTCTCCTGGGCCTTTATGGCAATCAGCAATGAAGCGGTTGCCAACACGCTGGGGACATGGGTGTATTTTTACGTCACCACGGCCACAACGGTAGGTTATGGTGACTACAGTCCCGTCACATCGGGTGGACAATGGGCTGCCGCCCTATGGGTAATTCCTGGTGGCATCATATTGTTTGCCAGCTTTATCGGCAAAGCCACGGCTAATATTAGTTCAACATGGAGAATGCTGGTGCAGGGCAACGCTAATTACAGCAGCCTTAGCGGGCATACGCTTGTCATCGGTTGGCACGGTGAGCCAACGGCTCAAATTATTCGCATTCTGCAAGCTGACCCGAACCTACCCGACGATATCGTGCTGTGCGTGACGAAAGATATCGACAACCCACTGCCTGGCAGCATCAAATTTGTTAAAGGCGACAGTTTTTCGAATCCGGAATTGCTGGCACGCGCAGGCATCCAGGGAGCTGACCGTATCATTATCTACGATGAGACCGATGAACGTGTGGCTACCATTGCCTTATCAGTGTTTGATCAAAAAACCGCTGACTGCCATGTTGTCGCTCACTGTGATAATCCTTCTACGGCCAACATGTTGCGCCGCACATTGCCGGGCATAGAGTGTACCCAGGGCCTATCGATTGAGATGCTGGTTCGCTCTGCGACCGATGCGGGCATCAGCCGTGTGGTCAATGAGCTGCTCGCTATTGATCACGGTGCAACCCAGTTCCAAGGGTGTTTACCTGACACTATTCCGGCCGATCAAACGGTTCGCTACGGCGAGCTGATGAACCTGGCAAAATCACGTGACAACGTGACACTGCTGGGCGTAGGCCGCCCGTCTAGTCAAACTCAGCAACTGCTCAACCCACCGGCTGATTTCATGGTGGGCAAAGGAGATACCCTTTATTACATGGGTAATCAACGACTGACCGAGGCAGAACTTACCACCCTGTTTTTGTCTGCCGCCCAGGGAGTTAGCTGATGTTTAAGACGCTAAAAACACTATTTCGTGCGACGACTGAACCACAAGAGCAGCCTGCCCAGATGGCCTCAGGCCTGCCTGTTGGCATTTCAGCGGAGATGCTTGAAGGTCTTCGTCTGGATGGTCGCGTTAATATCAAACTGATAGGCCTGCGCGCCCATCAGGATACGCTGTTTAGGTGGGATGATGACGCCTATCATCATATTGCTGCCGTAGGCCACGTTGATTTAGGCCAAGGCGCGCACCTGGTTCGTTTCTATTTAGATAACGATACTTGGCTGCAGGCTAATATTGAGCACGGCCAGGTACTTGAATATAAGCTGTTCGATTTTTACCGTGTCGTCCATCTCTCAGATGCTGAGTTTGACAGCATGATTAACGGTGAAGATAAAAAGCCTGACAGCATCGGCGCCCACACCGTTACCCTTACAGCGACATCGGAAGAGGCCAGAACCTGTATCTATCAACGGGTATGGGGTAATGGCGATAGTCTTTGGTCTCCGCCTGTGGTCTTCGAAGAGCACGTCATCACCACGGAGAGCCTCGTGGCACGCCATGTGGCGCATCATGTGATGCTGTATGAGCGCACTATCAAAGACGCTGAACGGATGGAGTATTTACTGTTGAGCGCCGAAAACGATGGTGAAGGCGGCTATATGCTAGTGCAAAACGTGGGAGTGGATATTGCCTCTGTTGATATTGATGCAATCTGACCCTTCCTAATTTTTGTTAAACCTTATATGTTACGCACTATTTTTTAAGCTATAAAAGGAAACGATTACCATGGTGAACTACCTCTACGGCTTGCCGCTATTTATTGCCTACCTAGTGACCGCCATTGCGCTGCTATCCGCCTTTATGTACTGCTATAGCCGTATCACACCGCACCACGAGTGGACGCTGATTCGCCAAGGTAACGCAGCCGCTGCGACCGCCTACGGTGGCTCTATCGTAGGCTTTACGATTCCTCTTTACAGCGCTATGGCACACTCCATTAGCTTTATCGATTTTTTACTTTGGAGTGTAGTGGCGTTTGGTGTTCAGTTGGCCACCTTTTTCGCGGTTAAGCTGTTTCTGCGTAAGCAGGGCGAAAGTCTTTCCCAACATATTACCGAAGGCCATAGCGCCTATGGCATTTTAATGGCCAGTGTTGCGATAGCCGTTGGCTTACTCAACGCCGCTTCGATGACTTGGTAACGACGACGTGGTAAAGGAGAAAGTCGGCATGTCTAAACACGAACAAACACCACATGTACCGCGCCGTAAGCGCAGCGCACGTTTGTCACTAGCGATGATGGGTGCTGGTGCTTTTGGTCTTACTGCCTGTGGCCAGCCGCCTGAAGAAGAGCAAATCACCGAGGTCACCTTTGATGAGCCGCGCAGCTTTCAGAGCGTCGAGGACTGCGTAGCAGCAGATGTGTATACCCGCAGCGCCTGCGAAGCTGCCTACGAAGCTTCGTTAGAAGCAGTGCCCCGTTTTAGCACTCTTGAAGAGTGCGAAGCTGAGCACGGTGAAGGTGCATGTACAGCCCCCACTGAGGAGCAGGCTCAAGCGGCCACCGGCAGCAGCGGTGGCAGTTGGTTTATGCCCGCGATGATGGGGTACATGGTCGGTAACATGATGTCCAATACCAACCGTGGCCGCTCCTTTGAGCGGGTTTACCAGGAGCCGGTGTACCGCAACCGTCAGAACCAGGGCAACTGGAACGCCGCCTCGAGCCAAGCCACCCAGCGTGTCACCCAGCGCAATGATGCGATGCGCACCTCTGTAGCTCAGACTCGCCAAACGGCTACTCAGCGCAGCGGCTTTGGCTCGCGCTCTTCAGCACGGGGTGGCTGGGGCTCCTAGCCAGCTAACACTCCCATGCTGCGAATCGACATCCCTGAACGCAAAAACTGGAAAGCCCTGGCCAACGAGCTGGGGTTTCATTTTCATACCATCGAAGGCGAGCCTTACTGGAAAGAGGAGGCCTACTACCAGTTCACCATGGAGCAGGTAGAGCAGGATATTGAGGCGCCCACCGAGGAATTACACGAGATGTGTATAGAACTGGTGGATAAGGTTTGCCACTCCAATGCGCTTATGCAGCGCCTGGCGCTACCCGAACATATGTGGGATAGCATCCACAACTCGTGGAAATCAGGCCAGCCACATCTCTATGGGCGGATGGATTTTGCCTACTCTGGCGAAGGCCCGGCAAAACTGCTGGAACTCAATTACGACACCCCTACCTCGCTTTATGAAGCGGGCTTTTTCCAGTGGGTATGGCTTGAGCAAGCCATCGAGCAAGGTATCCTGCCCCGCCACGCAGATCAGTACAACTCGATTCAAGAGCGGTTGATCAACGCCATGGCGCACCTTGGCGACCGCATTGAAGCGCGCACCCTGTACTTTTCGTGTATCAAAGATAACGCCGAAGAGCGCGCCACCGTGCACTATTTGCAGGATGTGGCGGTACAGGCAGGCCTCAAGGCACCGTTTATCTTTACTGAGGATATTGGCCTGCGATCAGGCGTAGAGCACTTTATTGATCTGGATGATAAGCCCATACATGCGCTGTTCAAACTCTACCCCTGGGAAGAGATGGCCGACGATGCCTTTGGCGAACATATCCCCCAACTCAACACCCACTGGTTTGAGCCGCCCTGGAAAGCGATTCTCTCTAATAAAGGGATTCTCCCCTTGCTGTGGGAACACTTTGAGGGTCACCCTAACCTGTTACCAGCATTTTTCGAGAACGCTAGCAGCCCACCGCTACCAGCGGGCTGGGTGCGCAAGCCGTTCTTTTCCCGGGAAGGCAGTAACATAGAGCTGATTACCCCATCAGGCCAACGCGAAGCAATAGGCGGCCCTTATACCGACAGCCCGTGGATTCGTCAGGCTTACCACCCTATGCCTCGCTTTGGCAACAATCATGCTTTGATCGGCAGTTGGGTCGTCGGTGACCGCGCTTGCGGCATGGGCATTCGCGAGGACGTTGGACGCATTACCAAAGACTCTTCCTGCTTTGTACCCCACGCGATTGTTTAAACCGGCTGGCGTTAACCCGCCAGCCATAAACAGCTGATCGCATCACCCTCGGCGATCTCGCTATTGGGTGGGATGACCGCAAAAGCATCCGCATTAATGCAGGACGAAAGCACGCCAGAGTTCTGATCACCAAAGGCCGTCGCCGTCACGCCGCCCAGTGTAAATTGTAACGTCACACGCATATAGTGCTCACGCGGGCCTGTCGAGGTGGCAAAATTAGCGCGAGCGGTAATCGACGGCAGAGTGTTTAGTGCCGGGCACTCCAGCATCGCCCCGAGCAGCGGACGTAAAAACAGCCAAGCACCGACAAACCCTGAAACAGGATTCCCCGGCAACCCCACAAAGCGCACTTGGCTGCCATCACCCCGCGGCAAACGGCCGAGTGCTAACGGCTTGCCGGGGCGAATCGCCAGTTTCCACATATCCAACTGACCAATTGATTCAAGCGCCGCCTTCACATGGTCCTCTTCGCCGACGCTTACGCCACCAGTGGTCACCACTAAATCTGCTTCAGCGGCGGCATCTTTTAGAAGCTCAACCGTTTGGGCATAGTTATCCGGCACGCTGACGGTGCTAATCACCTCGGCACCAAAAGTCTCTAACAGCCGTTTCAGCATCGGGCGGTTGGAGTTATAGAGCTGGCCCGCTTTCAGCGGCGTGCCTGGGTCAATGATTTCATCCCCCGTCGAGAGCAGCGCTACCCGTGGCCGACAGCGGACGCTGACCTGAGTAATACCCTGGCCTGCCAAGTGGCCGAGTGCAGCCGCCTCCAACCGCTCTCCAGCATTCAGCAGCACCGAGCCGCTCTTTACGTCGCGACCTCGGCGGCGAACATTATCCCCCGCTGGAATATCCGTAGGCATCAAGGCCCGATCTCCATCGACCTCTACACGCTCCTGCATCACTACGCAGTCGGCACCAGGAGGAATTTCGCCGCCGGTAAAAATCCGCGCACAGCTGCCAGGGGCAAGCGATTGTGCCTGGCTGCCCGCTGCAATGCGTTGGCTAATCGGCAGCCACTGACCGGCATCAGCGGCCCGCAGTGCATAGCCATCCATCGCGCTGTTATCGAATGGCGGCACGTCCAACTGCGCGGCCACTGCATCAGCCAGCACGCGCCCGGCGGCAGCTTCCAGCGTCACCTCTTCTGACGCAACGGGAGTCACGTCTGCTAACAGCGCCTCAAGCGCGGCTGAAATGGGCTGCAGGTCAGCCATGCTGACCTCGGCCTGGAATGACCAGGTTGGCAAAGTTGCAGGGCTTATGGCGGCTATCCAACTGCTCGGAAAGAATGCCGTCCCAGCCAGTTCGGCATGCCCCGGTTGAGCCCGGCAAACAGAACACCACGGTGGCGTTGGCTAAGCCGCCGAGACAGCGGCTCTGAATGGTGGAACTGCCGATCTCATCACCGCTAAGCTGGCGAAAACGCTCGCCAAAGCCTTCGATACGCTTATCAAGCAGCACCGAGATGGCTTCCGGCGTAGAGTCGCGTCCGGTAAAGCCAGTGCCGCCAGTAGTAATCACCACCTGCACGTGCTCATCGGCGATCCAATTCGCCACCACGGCGCGAATGCGATAGACATCGTCAGGTACGATGCGCTTTTCAGCGAGGGTATGGCCAGCACTGGTTAAACGCTCGACTAATGCCTGGCCACTGCGATCCGTCTCTTCACTTCGAGTATCGGATACTGTAAGCACAGCAACATTAAGAGGAACCATTTTCTCACTCATGGTACTTACCCCTGTTTCGCTGCTTTCTTTTTCGCATGGTGAGCTTCCCACGCCGCCATCTGTTCCGCTGTTGCTGGCGGCTGATAGAGCTCTTTCCATTCGCTGTATGGCATGCCGTAAACGTGCTCACGGGCCTCTTCATAACTTAAGGACTCACCGCGTTCTTCTGCTGCCGTTACTAGCCACTTGGAAAGACAGTTGCGGCAAAAATCCGCCAGGATCATTAGGTCAATATTCTGTACATCTTTATTGTCATCAAGATGCTGTAGCAAGCGCCGAAACGCGGCTGCTTCTAGCTCGGTGCGGGTGGTTTCATCAAACTGTTGCATAACCGTTCCTTTAATATCTTAGTTCGCAGTAAAAGCAGATGTAGGCATAAGAACAGACCTAAGCAATAAGACCCAGCATAACAAAAGACACCGCCGAATTCGGCGGTGTCTCAGGTCTTAGCAAGTGATTATCAGCTGGTTCGAGACGCCGACGGGTCACTTCCACCGCCCGATTTTCTAGCCGCTACCTCTTCTTCTGAGATGGCTTGGTCTTTAACCTCTTCATACCACAGGTTGTGGTGCTCTTTCGCCCAGGTTTCATCCACATAGCCTGTGGTCATTGCTTCCAGGGACCCCTCAGTACCTACGGTGCCGATATAAATATGGCCCAGCGCTACTGCCGTTAAACCCAATGCCCCCACCGCGTGGATGATATTCGCCCACTGCATGGTGTCACGGCTTTGGTTGAAGTTGGGGAAGTCGAGCACAAAACCACTCGCAACGACCACGATACCTGCTGTTGCTAGCAGCCAGTACCAGGCTTTTTCACCACCATTGGCAAAACCGGCATCTGGGTGATGCTTACCGGTCAAACCGCCCGCCTTCTTAAACCACACCCAGTCGAGCTTTTTAGGAATGTTGTCTTTGAGCAAGCTAATCAGTAGCACGATCAGCAGAACGCCAAAGATTGGCCCCAGGTAGTTATGCAGCACCTTGGAGGCAGAAATCATCCATCCCCAGAAGGCATCGCCGAACAGAGAGCGAAACACAAACTTGCCATAGAGTAGATTTAGGCCAGTCAGCGCCAGGGTGATGAATAGCGTTGCTACGGTCCAGTGTAGTGAGCGCATTAAAAGCGACCAACGGAACAGCTTACGCCCAGTACGTGGTTCGTCTAAATGTTTACGACCAACGACAAAGTAAAACAGCGTAATCACTGCCGCCATGCCCACTATCGCGATCAACCCAAACGGAGAGACCCACCGATTACGCAGCGTACGCCACGTCTCACCGCTCGCGTTGATCAGGTTATAGTTGCTGTCGTGGCGAGAGTCACGGTAGTTCGGTCCCGTCTCCCCACTGCGTACTTGTCGCCACTGATCCGCCGTAATGCTAGGGGCAGCGGTTCTCATCTCGCGGTCGGGGTCAGCTTGCGCCACCGCCGCCTGGGTTACCCCCAGGCTAAGTACAAGAACAAGGGCTACCAACATAAAGCGCCAAATGCCCAGGGCGAGCCCTTTACCTGAGCTCGGCACCCTAGCGGGTGCCTGTGCAGTCAACAGGTTCATGACACGCCTCCTTACCCTTTACGGGCAGCATCATAGGCTAGGTTATCGGTACTGGCCTGGGGGTTGTTAGACCAGGCACCGTCCGGATGGCCACGGTGAACGACGCGCTGACGGAAGATATCGGCAACGTCTTGGGCGTCGCCAGCGAGCAGTGCCTTGGTAGAACACATCTCAGCGCAGAGCGGCAGCTTACCTTCGGCAATCCGGTTCGAACCGTACTTCTGGTACTCCTCTTCTTTGCTATCAGCCGGGCCGCCTGCACAGAAGGTGCATTTATCCATTTTGCCGCGTTCGCCAAAGGCGTTCTGCTGGGGAAACTGCGGGGCGCCGAACGGGCAAGCGTATAAGCAGTAGCCGCAACCGATGCAGAGGTCCTTATCGTGCAGCACGATGCCATCGTCGGTTTTGTAGAAACAGTCTGTCGGGCATACCGCCATACAGGGTGCGTCATCGCAGTGCATGCAAGCGACGGAAATGGACATTTCACTCGCTTCACCGTCGTTAAGCGTAACGACGCGGCGACGCTGGATGCCCCACTCGACATCATTGGCGTTTTTACAGGCGGTGACACAGCCGTTGCAATCGATGCAACGTTCGGCGTCACACATAAATTTCATTTGAGCCATGTTGTTCTCCTCATGCCGGTGCGGGATGGCTCCCGCACCGCCGTGCTGTCAGGTCGGGCGTCTTTTTTTCCTAGATTCAGTTTTTCTAGGCTTAAGCGCGCTCAATACGGCAAATGGTGCACTTGGTCTCTTGCATCAATGTCACCGGATCGTAGCCGTAGGTTGTCGCTGTATTAGCAGACTCCCCAATAACATAGGGGTCTGAGCCATCCGGATAACGGTCACGCAGGCTTTCACCCTGGAACATGCCGCCAAAGTGGAACGGCATGAACGCCACGTTGCGATCAACGCGGGGCGTTACCAACGCCTTCACTTTGACCCGACCACCCTCAGCGCCTTCTACCCAGACATCATCGCCATCTTTGATACTTAGATCGTTGGCATTGGCCGGGTTGATTTCGACAAACATCTCTTGTTGAAGCTCAGCAAGCCACGACATGGAGCGCGTTTCTTCACCGCCACCTTCGTACTCAACCAACCGCCCAGAGGTAAGAATAATCGGATAATCGGCGCTGTTATCCCGATCTTGGATGGTTTTATACAGGGTCGGCAGACGCATGATGGAGTCAAAGTCATCCCATGTGGGGAAGCGTTCGACCAAATCACGGCGCGTGGTGTAAAGCGGCTCGCGGTGCTTCGGCACTGCGTCTGGGAAGGTCCACACCACTGCCCGCGCCTTGGCGTTACCGTAAGGGGCACAGCCATGCTCAATCACCACTCGCTGGATACCGCCGGAGAAATCGGTTTTCCAGTTTTGGCCTTCAGCAGCAATTTTCTCTTCCGCCGTAAGGTCATCCCACCAGCCCAAGTCTTTAAGCAGCTGATCATTAAACTCAGGATAGCCATCGTCGATATCGCCACCGACCGGCGCGGAGCCTTCCGCCAGAAGGTTAACGCCGTCGCGTTCAATACCGAAGCGAGCGCGGAAGCCCATGCCGCCTTCCATCACGGGGATGCTGGTATCGTAGAGGTTAGGCGAGCCTGGGTGACCAAACTCCGGGGTTCCCCAGCATGGCCACGGCAGGCCATAGTAATCGCCATCTGCAGGGCCGCCCTGGGCGCGTAGGTTCTCGAAGCTAAAGGTATGCCAGTTTTGCTGGTGTGCCTTGAGGCGTTCGGGGCTTTGACCGGTGTAGCCGACCGTCCACATACCGCTATTAATTTCGCGCAGGATATCTTCGATCAGCGGCTCGTTGCCGTTCATCTCATAGTTCTTAACCAGCTCATTGCCGATGCCCAGCTTACGGGCCATCAGGTACATGATTTCGTGGTCTGGCTTAGACTCAAACAGCGGCTCAATCACGCGGTCACGCCACTGGATGGAGCGGTTGGTGGCGGTGACGCTACCGGTGGTTTCAAACTGAGTGGCCGCAGGCAGCAGATAAACGCCATCACTGCGCTCGTGCATAACAGCAGCAACGGTGGGATAAGGGTCAACGATGACCATCATCTCAAGCTTCTGCATCGCTTTTTGCATTTCAACGCCGCGGGTCTGGGAGTTTACCGCATGCCCCCAATAGAACATCGCTTTCAGCGCGGTGCGCTGAGAGATGTTCTCATCGTCTTCAAGTACGCCGTCTACCCAGCGGGAAACCGTAATACCGTTGGTGTACATTGGTTTGCCATCGGCGTATTCAGTATCGTCGAAGCGGCCTTTGATCCACTCGTAGTCGAGATCCCACACCTGGGCCCAGTGCTGCCAGGCGCCTTCCGCTAAGCCGTAGTAACCCGGCAGCGAATCAGACCCCAAGCCTAAATCGGTCGCACCCTGTACGTTATCGTGGCCACGCAAAATGTTGGCACCACCGCCGGACTTGCCGATGTTACCTAGCGCGAGCTCCAGAATGCAGTATGCGCGGGTGTTATTGTTACCGGTGGTGTGCTGGGTACCGCCCATACACCAAACGACGCAGCCTGGGCGGTTGTCGGAAAGACGCTTGGCCACATCGAACATATCCGCCTCAGAGACCCCAGTAATATCTTCTACTACGCTTGGCGTGAACTGGGCCACTTCAGCACGTACTTCATCCATGCCATAGACGCGCTGGCTGATGTACTCGCCATCTTCCCAGCCGTTTTCAAAGATGTGCCACAGCAAGCCCCAAATATAGGCTACGTCTGAGCCAGGGCGAATACGCACATACTTGCTCGCTTTCGCAGCCGTGCGAGTAAAGCGCGGGTCAGCCACGATGATGTCGCAATTATTACGCTCTTTAGCGATCAAGATATGCTGCATCGCCACCGGGTGAGCTTCACTGGGATTCGAACCGATGAACAGCATCGATTTGCTGTTATGCATATCATTGAGCGAATTGGTCATCGCTCCATAACCCCAGGTATTGGCTACCCCTGCCACCGTTGTGGAGTGGCAGATACGCGCCTGGTGGTCAGTGTTATTGGTGCCCCATAGGGAAGCGAGCTTGCGCATCAAATACGCCTGCTCGTTATTAAATTTTGCTGAACCCAACCAATAAACGCTATCCGGGCCGTGCTCCTCACGCAATTCGAGCAGTTTGTCGCCGATCTCATCAATGGCGTCATCCCAACTCATGCGCTCCCACTCGCCCGCCACCAGCTTCATCGGATACTTTAGACGACGAGTGGAGTGACCGTGCTGGCGCAGCGAAGCACCTTTAGCACAGTGCGCACCGCGGTTAATGGGGTGGTCGAAAGCCGGTTCTTGCTTGGTCCAAATGCCTTCTTGAACTTCGGCATACACACCGCAGCCCACCGAGCAGTGAGTACAAATAGTGCGCTTCGTTTCCACCGGCGAGTCAAGCACAGGGGTTTTAGTGGCGGCTTCTGAGCGCTGCATCATCGGCGCGGCCATAAAACCGACAGCGGCAACACCACCAGTGGCGACACCGGTGCGTTTGAGGAATTGGCGGCGGGAAATCCCAAGCCCAGTGGCCTGTGGGGTATCTTTTTTGCGAGTTAAACGCATGGCAAATCTCCTGGCATTCCGCCGTCAATCACGCAGTGAGGCGTAGTAAGCGCGGACGTGGTCAGTCTCACGGTAGTTAACCGTTTGTTTTTTGTTTTCCACCGGGGCAGTGTCAGCCTGAGCTAGAGTGACATGACCAACCGCCGCTGCCGCGCCTGCCGCAGCGGTTCCCAAACCCACGGTTTTCATAAACCGGCGACGCTCAGGGTTGTGTGATTTGTGCATGAGATTCTCCTCTAGCATGCTTTTTATTCAGGGTCTTTTTTTAGAGGGCTTTTAACCCTTATTATCAGGCTGCCGCCACTATGAAATGGCTTGTTGCAATGTGGCCGGTTGCATCATTCTAAAGTTCGACAATACGCACCGGCGCCTGGCCCGCATCAACACTCAAGCGAGCCTGCTCACTTTCTATAAAAGCGCCACCCAACTGCCCCAGCGCTGCATAGAAAGCGGTATCTACCTGTCCCAGGTCGGCACAACAGTCGACCGCCCAAGGGGCTATATGTTGGTTAAAGAAGTAGGCTTGCTCCGGGCTTTCGACGTCAATCAGCATCGCCATGACTTCGCACAAGGCAGCCAGGTGATCTTCAGGATCCCGTGTGTGCTCACTGCGTTCAAAGCCAAGTGCTCTTAAGTCTTGGCGCAGTGCCACCAGCGCGGCTTCCATCAATTCGCCATTGCGGTACCATGAAGCATAAGGCACCACTTCACTCTGTATGACACCCACCAAGAGGCGAAAATGAGCACGCTGTAGCTGCTCTATTCCCACACTCTCTTCAATACCCGCTGCGGCTTCTGAGAGGGCCTTCCAGCACTCGGCCAAACGGCTGCCATCTTGCTCAATATCAAGCTCCGACAGCCAGTCCAGTAGGTCACCATCCGGTACTTGACGAAGTAAGGTAGCAAGCAGCCGGTAGATATCGGCGCGAAGTGCGTCTGCTTCTTTAAGGGTGGGCAGGGCAGCATCCGTCATCGGCTTATACCTTTAGTTGCGCGTTGGGGTCGCGAATCATGGTTTTCCAAACATCTTTCACCCGGCAGTCTTCGCACATTTCAAGGCGCACCATTGCATCACCAGCGAAGTAGGGATGGTTGGCCAGTTTTTGTTTAATCGTTGCGACGGTGCTCACAGTGGCAAACGGCTTACCACAGCTGACGCACTCAAAGGCTGCCTCTTCATGGCAAATATGTCGCTCTGTACGGGCGTCTGAGGCCAAAAACCCTGGCATCAGAGTAATCGCGTTTTCAGGACAGGCCTGCTCGCACAAACCGCACTGCACGCAGTCCGCTTCCAGAAAGCTCAGCGCAGGCTGGTCAGTGCCCGATTTCAAGGCCGGCGTAGGGCAATTGCTGACACAGGCGTGGCACAGGGTGCAGGCATCGCGATCGACCTGAATAGCGCCATAGGCTGCGCCAGTTGGCATCACCGTTCTTTCGCCACTGGGTGCGCCCAACTCGGCAAGCCGCGCCAATACGCGATTCAACCGCGCACGCTTGTCGGGTTCCGGCAGGTTTAGTGGGACATCCGTTAATGGCATTAGTGTTGGTAGCGCATCGCGAGCAGCTAGATCGGCGATATCAACCAGTGTTACCCGAGCACGTTCGTGACCCAAGGCGTCTAATAAGGCGTGGGCTTGATCGACTTGGTCGGTTAAAAAGGCGCTCAGGCGAGCAGGCATATCGGGATGCAGTTGAACACGTACTTCAGAGGCACCGGCAGCCAGGGCAGTGAGCCACTGGTCGTGCCCAGCAGCGCCTAACTCTTCTAGTGGTGCATCGATGACATGGCCTGCGGGAATAGAACCGGCTGCGCGTTCAGCATCTTGCGAATCGTGGGTAATGAAGCGCAGCACAGGGGCTTGGCCGCCCGCCTCGCGGTAGGCCTTTAACCAGACGGACAGGGTATCCTGCTGACGACGGGTTTCCGGCAGACGAAACTCAATAGCGCCGGTGGGGCAGGCGCTGGTACAGCTACCCACGCCTTGGCATAGGTAGGGGTCAACCTCAATATGGGATTCAATGCGCCCCTGAATGCTGGCGATTGCATCCGCAGGGCAGACGTCCAGACAGCGCGTGCAGCCAATATTACCGCTGGTGGAGTGGGCGCATAGATCGCTGTTCACCTGAAAATAGCGGGGTTTATCGAATTCGCCTACTAGTCCAACAAAGCTTTCCAGCGACTCGGCACGCTGCTTGGCATCCTGCCACTGCATAACCACATAGCCAGGCGGAGGTAGCTCCCAGCGCTGGGAATGGGTAGATGCGGCTAGATCGAGAATCAGGTCAAAGCCATCGCGCTCAATCAGCGCACGAGCCAGATCAATGGGCGCTTCACCATCGTCGATCTGTACGCTGAAAGCACCTAAGTAACCATCGATTCGCAGTTGGCTTAACTGATGACTGCTCAGCGTTTGAGCAACAAGCGGTTCGCTGGCCCCGATTGAACCCACTGCTTGGTCACTGGGCTCACTCGTCGCAGGTTCGGTGATTAATAGCGTAAGCGATGCTAAGCCGCGCCCATGCAGAGCACGTGCAGCGGCAGCAAGATCAGACTCTGGTCCAATCAACAGTGCATGGCCACGACTGTGGTAGGTCACGTTGGCAGGCGTTAAGTTAGCGGGCCAAGAAATTCGTTGGCGCACCGCTTCTCGAGCCTCGGTATTACGCTGGTCGTCTATCGACGCCAGTTGGATTCGTTGGTTCATGCGCTCTCACGGTCAGTGAATAATTCTTATTATAATTTTGAGTAATAGTTTTTAAATATTATGTCATAACGCATCGTTGAAGCTAACTTCCCACTATCTTCAGACTATGGCGTAACAGGCACTTTTGCCAACCTTATTACCGTTCAAGCTACTAACGCTAGCGGCACTAAATCCCACTAAATTATTGTTTTTATTAATTTAATAGCAGCATCATCTTTTCGTATGAGTACCCGATAAATAATCAGACTGGTCGTCTAATGGGGCGTTTTTTATAGCGCTATCCGCAGATGCGCCAGACCCGAACGCTTCTTCCCCAGCGTCCTCTCTCACTTTCTCTGCTGACAAGGGCGACGTTGAATCATCCGGTGTCTGTGTGGGCTCATCTTGCGGAGGCGTTTGCCCACTATGAGTCTCGGGTTCAGCCTGCTGGTCGTCTAACGGTTTATCCACCGCCTCTTCCACTTTGTGGGTCCAGCGGCGTAGCTTGCTGGCAAGCCCAGATGTCATAGGTTTCAACTGCTGGCGATAGTCGGCATCGTAGTCATCCAAACCATCACGCACGTTGTAATTACCGGTGGCCCACAGCCGCTTCAATGCTTGCCTGCGCAGAGCACCGCTCACGCCTGGCACCATAAACGCGCTGAAGTCGCTGCCCGCTTCCAACGTTTCAGGGTCCGGCAAGGTGTGATCCAGGCTACCGGGCTCTGGTGGAGCCTCGGGTTCGTCAGATACGGCTTGGGACTGCTCGGCATTTATGTTTGTAGCATTTAATTCTGCTGGCGTTTCCTCAACGGGCGCAGAAAGCTGCGGCGAACCTTCTTCATGGGCAGCATTTTCATCACGCACAGCATTGCGTTTCAGCCGCGACCAGCGCTCCAAACGGCTCATTGCGGTTGCTCCTTAGTGGGCGCCTCTTTGGCGCGTCCAGCCCCTTTACGCTTTTTCTTACGGATTTCCATAGGCGCTTCTCCATGGCGGGCAAGGTAGCTCTCAATCCATACCTGGATAGCCATCGGCATTGGCGCTTCCAGCACCTGCTGCTCGCCGTCCATCCAACCTGCCGCGACATCCTGACTGGCAGTTATCGCGTCAGGCTTGGGTGTTTGGCCGCTAAAGCCTGCTCGCACAAACAGCCGTGGTGTCGCGGAAGTGAGATTAAAGCGGTAGGCTGCGCGTTCTGTCATCGACAGCTGGAGTTGCAGCACAGCTGGCCCCTGCTCCCCCAGGGAGAGCTCTGTAATGCGCCACTGAGTCTGAGTAAACTGCTTCACCTGCTTGGCTTCAGCAACCAACGTAACGCTGATTGGGCGTAAGTTATCACTCATCTATTTAAACCCTGGGTCGTGATGTAATGGCACTGGAACAGACCGCGCTTGAAAGAGCAGTACGTGAAACGAATCGTACTTGAAAGGATAATACTTGGTTGAGTAGACAAGTAAGCATCCCCGGCGCCATCATCGTCAACCCTGTTGTTTTTTTGCGAGAACCATTCTGCGAGGATCATGGATGCCCGCCCTTCAGTTAAGCCGAGCCCGCTTACCGGCCACGACCGAGATCTCCATCGTCGACGAATTCGGCGACACGCGCCAGCAGGCAATTGCCGCTGAACGGGCGTTATCCGTATATCTCAACAAACGCGAGATTGTCACCCTGATGACCTTGGGCGATGATCCTGAAGCATTAGTCGTTGGCTATTTACGCAATCAAGGGCTGCTGCGTGCAGCGGAAGATCTACAGGCCGTGCAAGTCGATTGGGAGGTAGAAGCGGCGGTCGTTATTACTCGCCACCTGCCTGAAGATCTGGAAACGCGTTTAAGCACCCGCACGGTCACCACTGGCTGCGGCCAAGGCACGGTATTTGGAAAGCTGCTGGATCAAACCGCCCTCACGACCCTGCCCAACACCCAACTGGCGCAATCCACGCTCTACCAACTGCTGCAAAATCTCAACGCCTATAATGAAACCTACCGCAGCGCTGGTGCTGTACACGGCTGTGCGCTATGTCATCAAACTGAAGTGCTTGATTTTGTTGAAGACGTAGGACGTCACAACGCAGTGGACACGCTAGCAGGACGTCAATGGCTACAACAGGCGGACAGCGCCAATGCAGACATTTTCTACACCACAGGTCGGCTGACGTCTGAGATGGTGCTTAAAGTGGCGCAAATGGGCATTAGCGTGCTGGTCTCTCGCTCCGGCGTTACCCAAAAGGGCGTCGAATTGGCCGAACGGTTTGGGGTGATGCTGATTGCCCGCGCCAAGGGCCGCCACTTTCAGGCCATTAATACGCAACACCGTTTCGCGCTGGACGCTATTCCAGCACGACCATCACATGCCCGGTCATCCAAAGAGGCAAACTCATGATTACGACACAAGAACTTACCGGCATGGTACTCGCGGGCGGCGAAGGGCGGCGAATGGGTGGCCGTGACAAAGGGCTTGAGCCATTCGCGGGCCTGCCGCTAGTGGGCCATGTGGTGAAACGCCTTGAAGGTCAGGTGGCTGAGCTGATAATTAATGCCAACCGTAATGCCGACGCCTACCGCTTTTTCGCAGATCGCGTCATCGCTGACCTTGTATTAGACGGTGCAGAAGGCGGCTTTAAAGGCCCGCTGATGGGCATCTATAGCGGTCTGCGCGCAGCAAAAACCCCCTGGTTGCTGGTAGCCCCCTGCGACTCCCCCGCCCTACCCGACGATTTAGTCGCCCGCATGGTGGCCGGCATCGCCTCTGACAATGGCGAGCATGACATCGCCGTGGCCTTTGACGGCCAACGGCTGCACCCCGTGGTTGCGCTGCTGCGTACCTCACTGGTCGATGATTTAGCCGCCACCCTAGCCGAAGGCGAGCGAAAGATAGACCGCTGGTATGACCGACACAACTGGTGCAGGGTCGACATGTCAGACTGCCCCGACGCTTTTGCCAACCTCAATACCGAAGAGGAAAAGCTGCGCCTGGAAAGCGTGCTGATGGACGCGTTGAATAAGGAGGCAACATGACGCTTTCTTGTTTTGACCTTGGCGAGCAAATGATCAGCGTCGACGAGGCGCGCCAAGCCCTGGCCACGCTAGTTGAGCGCCCTCTGGCCATCGAGCGCATTGCCTTGGCAAAGGCCCATGGACGTCTATTGGCGGCGACCCTAAAAGCCCCCATTAACGTGCCTCAGAATACTAACGCGGCCATGGATGGCGTCGCGATAGCCTTAGCTAGAGAAGGGGTGGGGCCCAAGCAAACCAACTGGCCAGTGGCCGGTGAGGTGTTCGCAGGCCAGTATCGCAGCGAATCGGTCCCTGCCGGTCACTGTGTCCGTATCACCACCGGCGCTCCATTGCCGCCAGGCACCGATACGGTGGTGATGAGTGAACAGCTACGCGAATCGTTAGATGAACAGCCTGAGCATGTGATTATCGAGTCCCCGGAGCTCCTTAAACACGGCCAGCATGTTCGCCAGGCGGGTGAGGACATTGCCAGAGGCGCGACCGCGCTGCTAGCAGGTTCGCGACTTGATGCTGCCTCGTTAGGGCTGTTAGCGTCATTAGGCTATGCCGAGGTAGATGTTTACCAACGCCCAAAGGTGGCGATTTTCTCAACCGGTAATGAAGTGACCGCCCCTGGCGAGCCGCTATCCAAAGCGGGGATTTATGATGCCAACCGCTTTACGCTGATCGGGTTGCTTACCGAATCCGGCGCAGAGGTAGTTGACTTAGGTATTCTGCCGGACGATTTAAACGCGACCAAAACCGCCCTTGAGCAGGCTGCCAAGCAAAGTGACTTAGTCATTACCAGCGGCGGTGTGTCAGTAGGCCAGGCAGATTTTACCCGAGATGCGCTCGAACAACTGGGTCGCTTGGCCTTCTGGCGGGTGGCACTGAGACCAGGCCGACCAATGGCCTGCGGCTGGCTTGGCAAAACGCGCACACCGTTTGTTGGCTTGCCCGGCAACCCGGTAGCGGTCATGGTAACCTTTCTACAGTTTGTGGCGCCGCTGCTGGATCAGCTTTGTGGACAGCCAATTGCGCCGCCCCGTCAATTCAAGGCGATTGCCGATAACCGTTTAAAAAGCCGCCTGAATCGGACTGACTTTATTCGCGGTATTTACCATACTGATGCAACGGGACAGTTACATGTGCGCAGCACCGGTGACCAAGGGTCGGGTATTTTAACCTCGATGGTGACGGCTAACTGTTTGATTGAGCTTACCGATGATCAGGACGGCGCCCAGCCAGGCGAGGTCGTCTGCATACAACCGCTAACGGGATGGTTATGACCGAGCAACGATCCGTACAACAACGTGACCAACGACAGCCTCAACCACTGGCTGGCCAGCAACTGATTGACGACTTTGGTCGCCGCATTAGCTATGTGCGCATCTCGGTGACGGATCGCTGCGATTTCCGCTGTGTGTATTGTATGAGCGAGGAAATGACCTTTCTGCCCCGCGCCCAGGTACTCACGCTGGAAGAGATCGCCATGGTGGCACGCGCGTTTACTGAGCTTGGCGTTGAAAAGATTCGACTCACCGGCGGCGAGCCCTTAGTGCGACGTGGCATTGAGCAACTGGTCGATGAGATCGGGGCCATGCCCGGCCTTAACGACTTCACCATGACCACTAACGGCGCTAGCCTGCGTAAACACGCCAAGCAGCTTTACGCAGGCGGTTTACGGCGGCTGAATATTAGCCTGGATTCATTGGATACGGAACGCTTCAAACAGCTTACCCGTACCGGCGATTTGGCCAAAGTGATCGATGGTATTCACGCCGCTCAGGAAGCAGGCTTCAAGCGCATTAAACTCAACGCGGTGATCTTAAAAGGCCGCAACGACGATGAAGTGATCGACTTAGTGACATTCGCCCGCCAAGAAGGCCTCGATATTAGCTTTATCGAAGAGATGCCGTTGGGCGATGTTTCTGATCACTCTCGGGCAGAAACCTTCTACTCCAGTGATGATGTGCAGACGCTGATTGAGTCCCGCTACCCATTAATTCCGACGAATGAAACCACACCGGGGCCCTCGCGCTACTTTAAAATGGCCGATAGCGACAGCCGCGTAGGATTTATTTCGCCCCATAGCCACAACTTTTGCGACACCTGCAACCGGGTGCGCGTCACTGTGGAAGGCCGTTTATTACTCTGTTTAGGCAATGAGCACTCGGTAGACCTGCGCGACGTATTACGCCGCCACCCTGGCAACATGCAGGTATTGAAGGAAGCCATCATTAATGCCCTACCGCTCAAGCCAGAACGCCACCACTTCACCACCGATGGTGATGTGCAGGTGGTACGTTTTATGAATATGACAGGGGGCTAGGCCTTGGCATCGTCGAAAGGCATGACAACAATACAGAACGTACCGGTGCATATCATTACCGGGTTTCTTGGCAGTGGTAAAACTACGCTTATCCACAGCCTGATTGAGCAGAAGCCTGTGGATGAAAAGTGGGCCATTTTGGTCAATGAGTTTGGTCAAATAGGCATTGATCAAGCCATGTTCGAAACCCGCGAAGACGTTGTAGTGAAAGGTCTTCCCGGCGGCTGCCTGTGCTGCCAGCTCGCCTTTGTGCTGCAGGCCGCTTTGGTGAACCTTTTAGCCCGCAGTAAACCCGACAGAGTCATCATTGAGCCATCAGGACTTGGCCATCCTGCAGGCCTTCTGGACCTGCTACGCGGTGAAGCCTTTCATGAGGTCGTTGAGGTGCGTGATGTGATTGCCAGCCTTGACCCACGCCGTTTAGACGATCCCCGTGCTCGGCAGCATGATACCTTCCGTGATCAGCTCGACATGGCCGACGCGGTAGTGCTCACCATGCTTGAGCAAAGCACACCCGAGCAAATCACTGCCGCTCATGACTTTATCGGTGAACGCTGGCCACCGCGCAAGTGGGTTCAGGAAGCGGCTCAAGGCGAGCTGCCCATTTCGCTATTAACACACAGTGGACAAGCGGCGGGGAGCGACATGAGTGTCCCAGCTAGCCATCAACAGCTAGCTGCGATGCCCAGTTTAGAGGGCGCATTTTTCGACTTCCCACCGGCACCAGGCAAACCCCAACGGGAAACCGGCACGGCATTGGGCTATACCAGCACAGGGTTACGCTGGCACCCGAGCGAGTGTTTTGACTTGGATGACCTAACGGCCTATTTGGCAGAGTTACCCCACGACGCACGCATTAAAGGCGTATTTCATACCAACCACGGCTGGAAACGTATTAACCGTGCGCAGGGAACCTTAAGCATCGAAAGCTGCGTCTGGCGACAGGACTCGCGCTTAGAAGTTATTTTTCCCGACACATCAGACGCCCCCTATTGTGAACTTGAAACGCGCATCAAAGACTTGGCTATATGTTAGTACTAGGTATTAACAAACAAGCGTTACTCACCCAGCAATAGTGTTTCAAACTCCTGGGCTGGGACAGGACGCCCAAACAAATAGCCTTGATAGGCATGGCAGTCGTGGGCCAGCAGCCAAGCCTGCTGTGCTTTCGTTTCTACCCCTTCAGCAATCACCTCAAGGTGGAGGCTCTCTGCCAGTGCGATGGTACTTTCCACGATGGCCGCATTGGCCTGGCTTTCGAGTACCTGCTGGACAAAGGCTTGATCGATTTTAAGCTGATCCAAAGGTAGCTGGGCCAAGTACGCCAATGACGAATAGCCGGTGCCAAAATCATCCAGTGAGAAGCGTATCCCTTTTGCCTTTAGAGTTAGCATCTTATCCCTGGCATCGTCACGCGCCTCAACAAATAGCGATTCAGTCACCTCTAGCTTTAAACGATGAAGCGGTGCCTGGGTTCGCGCAAAAACGCCTTCCAAACGCTGCAAAAATTCCCCATCGCGAAACTGCACTGGGCTTATATTGACCGACACCGTTAACCCGACAAAGCGAGGATCTTCAGCCCATCTAGCCAGTTGATAACAGGCATCTTCCAATACCCATTCACCAACGTCGTTAATCAAGCCGCTACTTTCTAATAACGGGATAAACTCAGCGGGTGACACCATACCGCGCTCAGGATGCTGCCAGCGTAACAAAGCTTCCACCCCCGTTATCTTGCCGTGATGGTTAACTTGAGACTGGTAGTAAAGCTGCCACTGTTTACCGGCAAGGGCTTGGCGCAAATCTGCTTCTAGCTTTACATGGGCCAACAATGCCGTCTGCATGGCGGGGTCAAAAAAACATACGCTATGGCGGCCATTACTTTTTGCCTGGAAAAGCGCCATATCCACTTGTTGCAAGTAATCATCCACACTGTTCTGGCTATTTGCCATGATCGTAATGCCAATACAGCCCGTGGCGATAATGCTCTCTTCAGCCAGAACAGCGGGTTCACTAAGTCCCATCAGCAACTTATGCGCGATCCCTTCGGCAAGCTGAACGGTTTGCGCGACACTACCATCCACGCCTTCAATCAATACCGCAAATTCATCGCTACCCAATCGCGCCAAGGTATCGGTATCGCGCAACATTTTTCCCAGCCTGCGTGCAGCGCTCTGCAGTAGCTGGTCTCCCGCATGATGTCCTAAGGTGTCATTGATCTGCTTAAAATTATCGATATCGATAAACAGTAAAGCACCACAGCGCTGGTGCCGCCGAAGCTCTTTTAACGCCGCTTCCATACGATCCATAAACAGTCGTCGATTGGCTAACCCAGTTAGCGGGTCATAAAACGCCAATTGATGGATCTCTTGCTCAGCGGCTTTACGCTCGCTGATATCACTCATGGTGGCCACATAGTGAGTCAGCACCCCACTTGAACTATGCACAGCGCTAACGGTTAACCACTCAGGGAAGAGCTCGCCGTTTTTGCGCTGATTCCATATTTCACCCTCCCAGTTACCTGTTTTGGCGATACGCTTCCAAACACGACGATAAAATGCCGCATTATGGTGATTAGAACTCAACATACGAGGGTTTTTACCAACAACCTCCACTTCGTCGTAGCCAGTAATACGCGTAAAGGTCTCGTTCACCTTGAGAATATAACCATCAGCATCGGTAATCAGGATACCTAGATGGGTTTGAAAGGCGGCAGCAGCAATTTGTGCTTCGGCACGCGCCTGTTCCCGCTCTTCGATACGCTGCTGCAGTTGATAAGATAGCGCTAAACGATTGAGGTAGTGACGGACTCCCCAAGCACCCAGCAAAGCGATAACCAACAGAACTAGTGTTAAAATCAACACCCTCTGACGCCAACCAGACAGTAATTGATGTAAATCAACGCCCACTACCGCAAGCATGGGATAGTCTCCCACCCATTGCATGTGAAATAACCGCTCACGATCGTCAACAGGCGAACGCATATTGATCGACCATGTTGACTCCCCGCTCTCTAACCACTGTTGAGTTTCAGGGCTCTCAACTTGCCTGCCGAGGGCAAAATTTTCACTAACTGGGGGATGCCGTGCTATCAACTTTAACTCTGAGTCGACTAACGCAATACTCTCGCCTTCATATACAGCCATCTGTTGTAGTGCGTCAGAAAACACCTGCGGAATAATTCTTGAGAGTACCACTCCTGCAAAGTCGCCGGTCACATTATCCAGTCGATGACCATAGTAGAGATAGTAGCGTTGATCACTTGCCGACCAGTACAGTGGGGTAATAATTTCCTGTTGTTCACTCTCTTTAAAGGCATTAAAAAAAAGCGTATTGCTAATATTAACACCCGTGTTTCTGCTGTCACTGGATGCAAGTACACTACCCTCGGCACCCAGTACGGCTATCTCATCTGTCATAGGCACATAGTCAGTCAGGTTTTCTAATGCCTGCTGAAGCAACTGAGCATTGTCAGGAGCGGGCACTCCCTGGATGGCTAATAGTTCTGAAATGCTAAACAGCGCCTGACCACTTTGAGCAAACACACCTTTTGCCCACTCAGTGACCACATTAGCGCGTGCGGTAATTTGCGAGTCTGCGGCTTCAATTTCTTGTTTATACTGCTCATGAAGTAACCAACCGAAAAGCAGCGTGGTGACGATAAGTGCGAGCAAATAAAAAGTGACCACATTTTGCCGCTGCTGACGATAGCTTTTACTAGCCTTCAATATACTTTCATTAGCATCGATTGGAGTGAGGGGCATCGCACGGGAACCTTCTTCAGGCATCTCATCAGGACACCTGATACAGTGTAGAGAGAACTAAACTGGCCCACCACGCTCGCTGAAATTTGTCTTTATATAATAGCGACATGGTGCTTAGTAAGGTATATCAGGTTTTATCCCAAGTGATGCGTTGAAAAAGAGTGATATTACATATCGATTATCTATTTCTTAAGGATTGTTATGGCATCGCTGGGCCAAATGAGCGACTACGAGATACGCCTAATCCGCATTTTCAAAACGGTTGTGGAGTGCGGGGGCTTTACGGCGGCGGAAACATCGCTAGGTATTAGCCGTTCGGCAATTAGCCAACATATGAGTGATTTAGAAGGCCGTTTGGGCTTTTCACTCTGCCAGCGAGGGCGTGGTGGATTTAACTTAACAGAAGAAGGGAAAGAGATTTATCAGGCAGGTTTGACGTTACTAACTGCGTTGGAAACCTTCAAAAGCGATGTTAACGCCCTGCACCAGACTATTAAGGGTGAGCTAAACATTGGCATTACTGACAACTTGGTAACGCTGCCCGCCATGCACGTGACCAATGCATTAGCTGAACTTAGCTCGCCAGAGAATGAAGTGACACTGCATATTCATATGGAACCTTCTGATGCTGTCATCAGGGGCGTGATGGACGGCCACCTGCATGTCGGCGTAGTACCTGCGGTCAACTTGCCTACCAGTTTGGAAACTCGCCTGCTATATGACGAGCCATCGTACCTTTATTGCGCCGCTGGGCACCCACTGTTTGCTGAGCCCGATAGCCGCTTGAGCTTTACGGAGATCACACAATACCCGGCTATTTCGCCCCGCTATCCGCTACCTGCCGAGGCGCGCCAGGCCCATGATGCGTTGAGCCTGCACGCTTCTGCGTCAGACCGGGAGGGCGCCGCTTTTCTGATTCTTACCGGGCGCTTTATCGGTTTTCTACCGGAACATGTGGCGGCACAGTGGGTAGCTGCAGGTAAAATGCGGGCGCTGCATGCTGGCACACAGCACTACCGCATTCCATTTGTACTGATTACCCGCCACGACCGCCGTCCCAACCGAGTCGTAGATGCGTTTTTAAGCTTTGTTAAAAGCGCAGATTAAGCATTTACGCTTGCTCTCTTGGCTCCCCGGCCACTATTGGCATAGGGCCTGTGTCAGGAGACGAGACCAGCACCTGGCTAGCCACGTAGTAAACTATCGCTCCCAGCGCCGAGCCGGTAAACCAGCCGTAATCGTAAAACCAGTTCATGGTGCCAGTTAACAGCGATAGCAGAGTGAACAGCACCGGCACACCAAAGGCAATGAAACCGGCAATGTTAACGGCAGGATAAGCATGGTTGTCCATATACAGGCTCGGCACATCCAAACGCTGCTTTTTAATTAAGAAATAGTCTACCGCCATGATACCTGCAATCGGGCCCAACAGACTCGAATAGCCTAACAGCCAGTTAGAGTACATTTGCTCCAGGGATAGGCCTGGCGGAATAAGGCCCGCCTTTTGCAAAAGATCGTAGCCCATCAGCAGCACCCCTACCGCTCCCGTCAACAGCACACCGCGGGTTTGGTTAATCCACTTGGGGGCGATGTTTTGGAAATCATTCGTGGGAGACACAATATTAGCGGCGGTATTGGTGGAAAGCGTTGCAATAATGATCAACACCATCGCCAGCACTACCCAAAAAGGACTATCGATCATTCCAATCAGGTTAACCGGGTCAGCTACTGTTTGCCCCACCAACGATTCGGATGCAGCGGTCAATACCACGCCGAGGGCGGCAAAAAAGAACATCGTCATCGGCAGCCCAATCACTTGTCCAACAATTTGATCTTTTTGGCTTTTAGCAAAACGGCTAAAGTCAGGAATATTCAACGATAGCGTCGCCCAAAACCCAACCATGGCGGTCAAGCCTGCAAAGAAGTAACCATATACCGAGGCTCCCTCAGGGCGTGATGGCGGCTGCGCCAGCAGCTCAGTCATCGACATGTGTGGCCACGCCCAGAACATCAGCCCGATACCAACGGCGAGCAGCAGCGGTGCAGCCAGCGTTTCCAGCCATTTGATCGACTCAGCCCCGCGAATGACCACATAGAGATTCATCGCGCCGAACACAAAAAAGCCTATCACCTCCCCTAGACCACCCAGCGCTGCCCAAGCAGGTATCAGTTCAGAGAGCAGCAAATGGATCGCCAAGCCGCCAAACATGGTTTGAATACCAAACCAGCCGCAGCCCACCAATGCACGCACCAGACACGGCACATTGGAACCTAAAATACCGAACGACGAGCGCAATACTACCGGAAAAGGAATACCGAACTTGGTGCCAGGAAAAGCGTTTAAGGTAAGCGGTATCAGCACGATAATATTAGCCAGGAGAATAGCGAACAGCGCCTCCCCCACGCTTAAGCCAAAGTAGGCAGTCAAGACGCCACCTAACGTATAGGTCGGCACGCAGATCGACATGCCCACCCATAACGCCGCAATATTCCATTTACTCCAGGTGCGCTCACTGGCTTGGGTAGGCGCAATATCCTCGTTAAAGCGCACACTGCTTCGTACATCGCTGCCTACATCAAGCTCTATTAACCCGCCTCGATCCACCATCTGAGAGGTTGTTTCGGTCATTTTTTTATCTCCTCCGCCTTGCGTTATTGCGCTGCCTAGCCCCCACGGTCAGGGGAGCTTTTCGAAAAGGCGCTTAAAAATCATGGCCCTTAAAACCAATCGACTTTAAAAACATAGCTTTTAAAAACATTGCCTTTGAAAACATGGCCTTTGAAAACATAGTCTTTAAAAACACAGCCTTTAAAATTGACGCTTTTGTAAACAAAGCAATAAGCGTGCCTACTTACAAAAGAAAGGCAATTAACTCATTGATTAAAAAGCTGCCCTTATAGACAACAATATTATTGTTAGCTTGTTACCTTTATTTTTTTACAATCTCAAACAAAAACCAGCTAAATAAAGCTAGGTCAAAAAATATATTTGCACCAATTTTAAACAATAACAGGTTAGACACCCCCCTTAAAAATAGACCAAACCATTGATTTTAAACAATTAAAAAAACAATCCAAAACAGTGCATTGACTCACCAAAAAAGTGAATACCACTATCTTAAATAATAAAAACAAACAAACTCAAAGAGTTAAATGAAATTTCAAAAAACCTGACCACAAACTTGCTAAAACAGCCATCCCAGCGATACTTTCAATAAAAGCTGTCCACCTAGACAGCTTTATAACATTAATTCTCAACTCCTAAGCACGCTTTAAACCAACAATCAGAGGGGGCTTCTAATGCAAAAGATGAAAATAGGCTTGATCCAGATGGGTCTTAAAACCAGCACGGATCTCGAACCTGAAGCGATTCGTGATGCAATGAACGAAGCGCACCTGCCAATGATTCAGCAGGCGGCTGATCAGGGCGTTCAAGTGCTGTGCTTCCAGGAAGTGTTTAACCAGCCCTACTTTTGCCCCAGCCAGGATGGCAAGTGGTACGCCGCTGCCGAGCGGGTGCCAGAAGGCCCCACCTGCCAAATGATGCAGAAACTCGCTGCTGAACACCGCATGGTGATCATCGTACCGGTATATGAAGAGACCGAGACCGGCGTTTACTACAACACCGCTGCCGTATTCGACGCCGACGGCAGTTATTTAGGCAAATACCACAAGACCCATATCCCCCAAGTCGCCGGATTTTGGGAGAAGTTCTTCTTTAAACCGGGGCAGTCCAACTGGCCAGTGTTCGATACTGCCTACGGCAAAATCGGCGTGTATATCTGCTACGACCGCCACTTCCCCGAAGGCTGGCGAGCGCTGGCACTGAATGGCGCCGAGGTGATTTTTAATCCTTCCGCCACTGTGGCAGGGCTTTCCCAATACCTTTGGGAGCTTGAGCAGCCCGCCTCCGCCGCCGCCAACGGCTGCTTTATTGCCGCCATTAACCGTGTAGGCACCGAAGCGCCGTGGAATATTGGTGACTTTTACGGCTCCAGCTACATCGTTAACCCCCGCGGCAAGATCGAAGCCCAGGCCAGCGCAACCGAAGACGAGCTGCTGGTGCATGAGATCGACTTGGATATGGTGCGCGAGGTGCGCAACAACTGGCAGTTCTTCCGCGACCGCCGCCCGGAAACCTATACCCGCTTAACCGATGGCGAGTAGCCCTGTTAATAAATCCCCAAAGGAGCTAGCAATGAGCCTATTAATCAAGGGCGGCACCGTGGTCACCCACGCCGATACCTACCGTGCGGATGTGCTGTGTATCGACGGAAAAATTCACGCTATTGGCACTGACTTAGACGTTCCTGCTGATTGCGAAATTGTCGATGCCAGTGATCAGCTTGTGATGCCCGGCGGTATCGACCCTCACACCCATATGCAGATGCCGTTTATGGGCGCGGTGGCCAGTGAGGATTTTTACACAGGCACCGCTGCTGCCATGGCAGGTGGCACCACGACGATTATCGACTTTGTGATTCCCAGCCCCGGCCAATCTCTGCTGGAAGCCTTTGAAACCTGGCAGGGCTGGGCGGAAAAAGCGGCTACCGACTTCGCTTTCCACGTAGCGATTACCTGGTGGGATGAAAGCGTCAAAGAGGAGATGGGCACCCTGGTGCGGGAGCACGGGGTTAACAGCTTCAAGCACTTTATGGCCTACAAGGGCGCCATTATGGCCACCGACGACATTCTGGTGGAGAGCTTTGCACGCTGCCTGGAGCTTGGCGCGGTACCCACCGTTCACGCAGAAAATGGCGAGCTGGTGTATCACATGCAGCAAAAACTGCTCGCCCAGGGCATTACCGGGCCGGAAGCGCACCCGCTTTCTCGCCCGCCGCAAGTAGAGGGCGAAGCCGCCAGCCGGGCGATTCGCATTGCGACGACCCTCGGCGCACCGGTGTACCTGGTACACGTCTCCACCAAAGACGCAGTGGATGAGATCGCCTACGCCCGCCAGCAGGGCCATCCGGTATTTGGCGAGTGCTTGGCAGGGCATTTGGTGATTGACGATAGCGTTTATCAACACCCTGACTGGGCCACGGCAGCCGCCCACGTCATGAGCCCCCCTTTCCGCCCCAAAGGCCATCAAGAGGCGCTTTGGCAGGGCCTGCAATCTGGCAATTTACAAACCACTGCCACCGATCACTGCTGCTTCTGTGAAGAGCAGAAAGCCGCAGGCAAAGATGATTTTACCAAAATCCCCAACGGCACCGCCGGGGTGGAAGATCGCCTAGCGGTCATCTGGGACGAAGGCGTCAATACGGGCAAACTCTCGGCCCAGGAGTTTGTCGCCGTGACCTCCACCAACACCGCCAAGATATTCAATCTCTACCCGCGTAAAGGGGCGATTCAAGTGGGTTCGGATGCGGATATCGTGGTCTGGGATCCCAACGGCACCCGCACGATTTCCGCCAAAACCCACCATCAAAACGTTGACTTCAATATCTTCGAGGGCAAAACGGTACGTGGCATTGCCCGCCATACGATTAGCCAAGGCAAGTGGGTGTGGCGCGACGGCGACCTACGCGCCGAACGCGGCGCAGGGCGCTACTTGGAACGCCCCGCCTACCCTGGTGTGTTCGAGCTGCTGGCCAAGCGTGCCGAGCTGAACGCCCCGGTCGCCGTTAAACGATAGCCGTTAAACATTAGCCGGCGCTTAATAACTGTCGTTTCTATAAAAACAGTGGAGGCTCTACCGTGATTAGCCAACTGAATCATCTCCCCAGCGCAAAAGAGGTCGGCACTTACGATCCACAGACACTGGAAAGCAACTTTAGCGATCTTCATCCACCGTTAACCCAGCGCCAGGCGATCATCGAAAGCCAGCGCTGCCTTTACTGCTTTGATGCACCCTGCGTTGAGGCTTGCCCGTCGGACATTGATATCCCTAGCTTTATTCGCCAAATCAGCGAGAACAATATCAACGGTGCGGCAGAAACCATTCTGGAAGCCAATATTTTAGGCGGCAGCTGCGCCCGGGTGTGCCCCACCGAAATCCTCTGTGAACGCAGCTGCGTACGCAACCACGATGCTGAGTGCCAGCCGGTGCTGATTGGCCTACTCCAGCGCCACGCTACCGATAACATGAAGTTCGATAGCCACCCCTTTAAGCGTGCCGCCAGCACAGGCCGCCATATTGCCGTAGTCGGCGCCGGGCCTGCTGGGCTCTCCTGCGCCCACCGCCTGGCCATGCTGGGCCACCAGGTGACGATGTTTGAAGCGGAGCAAAAACCCGGCGGGCTAAACGAATATGGCATCGCCCGCTATAAAATGACCGATGATTTTGCCCGCAAGGAAGTCGAGTTTTTGCTCGAGATCGGCGGTATCGATATCCAGTACGGCCAGCGTCTGGGCGATAACCTTCAACTTGCGACGCTCCGCAAGCAGTACGATAGCGTATTTCTTGGCTTGGGCCTGGGTGCCAGCCGTGCGCTGGGTTTAACCGGAGAGCAAGCCCCCGGCCTGATGCCTGCGGTGGACTACATCAAGGTTCTCCGTCAGGCCGATGACCTGGGCAGTTTGGCCGTGGCCAAGCGCTGTATTGTGATTGGTGCAGGCAACACTGCCATTGATATGGCCACCCAAATGGCGCGCTTAGGAGCCACCGACGTCACGTTGGTATACCGCCGTGGCGTTGAGGCCATGTCGGCTACCGACCACGAGCAGGAGATCGCTAAAGCCAACGGCGTACGCATGGTCACCTGGGCGCAGCCCGACGAGATTCTGCTGGATGCGCAAGGGCGAGTGGCGGGAATGCGCTTTGCTAAAACCCGCGATCAAGAGGGACGGTTAACACCAACAGGTGAAACCTTAGAGATCGCCGCCGACGCCATTTTCACCGCCATCGGCCAGGGCTTCGAAGGCGACAGCCTACGCGATGCCAGCGCCGCTGAGCTCGCCCGCGACGGCGAACGCATTCACGTTGATGAGATGTTCCAAACCTCACTGCCCAATGTTTACGCTGGTGGCGACTGCGTAAAACCCGGCCAGGATCTCACCGTACAAGCCGTTCAGCACGGCAAACTGGCGGCCCACGCCATTCATCAAGCGCTTGCCGCCAAGCAGGAGGCCGCATGAACACAACGCCTTTTAACACCCTCTCCTTTCCAGGCAAGAAAAATAGCGGCGACAGCGTCGTTAACGGCGTTGACCTATCGGTGAACTTTGCCGGTATCAAAGCCCCCAATCCATTCTGGCTCGCCTCTGCCCCGCCCACCGACAAAGCCTACAACGTGGTACGCGCCTATGAGGCGGGCTGGGGCGGCGTAGTGTGGAAAACCCTTGGCGAAGAGCCACCGGCGGTGAACGTCTCTTCCCGCTATTCCGCTCACTACGGTAAAAACCGCGAAGTCATCGGCTTTAATAATATCGAGCTGATTACCGACCGTTCCCTGGAGATCAATCTTAAAGAGATCACCCAGGTGAAAAAGGATTGGCCCGACCGCGCGCTGATCGTCTCCATTATGGTGCCCTGCAACGAGGAGGCCTGGGCCTATATTCTACCGCTAGTGGAAGCCACCGGGGCGGACGGCATCGAGCTCAACCTGGGCTGCCCCCACGGCATGCCGGAGCGCGGCATGGGCGCGGCGGTGGGTCAAAACCCCGACCTGATCGAGAAAGTCACCTACTGGTGTAAGAAGTACTATTCCAAGCCGGTGATTGTAAAACTCACCCCCAATATCACCGATATTCGTGTGGGCGCCCAGGCAGCACTGCGGGGTGGCGCCGATGCGGTGTCGCTGATCAACACCATCAACTCGATCACCAGCATCGACCTGGATAATATGGTCGCCAAACCCACAGTTGGCCATCAAAGCACCCATGGCGGCTACTGCGGCAGCGCCGTTAAGCCTATCGCCATGAATATGGTGGCGGAAATTGCCCGCGACCCAGCGACACCAACGCTACCGATTTCCGGTATTGGGGGTATCTCCACCTGGCGGGATGCGGCAGAGTTTATCGCCCTCGGTTCAGGCAGCGTTCAGGTATGCACGGCGGCAATGCTCAACGGTTTTCGAATTGTGGAGGAGATGAAGGATGGCCTCTCCCGCTGGATGGCGGAGAAGGGCTACGACTCCATTGAGGCGTTTTCCCGTAAGGCGATACCGCAAACCACCGACTGGAAACACCTGGATATCAACTTCAAGACCATCGCCAAGATCGACCAGGATTTATGTATCGAGTGTGGCCGTTGCTATATCGCCTGCGAGGACACCTCTCACCAGTCGATTGCCAAACTCACCGAGCAGAACGGCGCCCGGCGCTACGAGGTGATCGAAGAGGAGTGCGTGGGTTGCAACCTGTGCCAGATCACCTGTCCTGTAGAAAACTGTATCACCATGGTTCCCCAAGAGACCGGCAAACCCTTCCTAGCCTGGGATAACGATCCGCGCAACCCTTTCCGCGTCGCCTCTTAAACGCTAAATTGTTGAATGCCACCGCCCTTAACTTGTGAGGGCGGTAGCGTTTCCCGCAACACCCTGTTCCCTAAACAAAGGACGACAAGTTATCGTTTACTTGAGATTATGAGAAAATATCGCATATAAAATATTTTCTCATAAAGGAGTCAACATGAAGCTCAAAATGTGTGCTTTCACTGCCACTGCTACATTACTGCTGTCAACGGCTAGCATCGCACAAGCAGAGCAGCGCATCGCTACGTTCGACCTGGGCAGTCTAGACACCCTAGACGCCCTCGGACTCAGCGATCAGGTAGTAGGTGTACCGAAAGCCAGTTTACCGAATTATCTTGAGCAGTACTTAGAAGAGACCTACACCGATATTGGCGGCCTGCGCTCGCCGGATATGGAAGCCCTAAGCGAAAGCGAGCCCAGTTTGATTCTCTATACCGGCCGCCAGGGCGACTGGGAAGA
>NZ_REBQ01000114.1 GCF_007692655.1 Halomonas sp. | reverse complement strand
GGAAATTATTCGTTCGGTATATGGCGTCGGCTATAAATATCAGCCAGAGGGTTAACCACAGGATGGCCTATGAAGGCGCTTGTAGTAGAAGACAATGTGAATTTAGCCAAATCTATTGCAACCGCCCTGAAGGAGGCGGCATTTAGTATAGATGTTGCAGAGGATGGCAAGAAAGCTCTCCACATGCTTGAGCAGGGAGGATATGACCTATTAGTATTAGATCTTGGTTTACCTGAACTAGATGGCATCTCCCTGCTGCGCAAATTACGTCATCGCCAAAATACGATCCCCGTCTTAATCATCTCTGCGCGAGACAGCCTCGATCAACGTATTCATGGGTTGGAAGTAGGCGCAGATGACTATTTATGTAAGCCATTTTCCCTGGAAGAAGTCACTGCACGCGCGCGCGCATTAGTTCGCCGTGCTAAACACTTTGGCGGGGAAACGCTTCGATGCGGACGCTTAGAGTTTTTACCTGATGCAATGGAGCTTCGTCTTGACGGAAAACCTATGTCACTTCACCGTCGAGAATTAGAGGTTATGGAATACCTGCTGATCAATCAGAACCGTCTCGTTAATAAAGATCAAATCATAGACCGATTATCTACTGCTGATGAGTCAGTAAGCTACGCTGCTGTGGAAACCTACATCTCACGAATTCGTAAAAAAATTGGTTATGACTTCGGCTTAAAAACGGTGCGCGGGCTAGGTTACTATTTGGATTCTAGGAGTCTGGAATCTATTGATCTAGAACATCGAGGCCAGGGGTATGAATAAACGCTGGTCTATCCGTAGCCGCCTTCTGCTATGGATTGGTTTACCCTTTACCTTGCTTGCAATTTTAGCACTGGTTTCTAGCTATCTCCTGCTATCACGTCAAATCAATGAAACCTTTGATGACATGCTACTTAACGCAGCTCAGCGACTAGAGCGTCGCATCTACACTGCAGACGGTGTGCTGCGCATCAATATGCACTACTTCAGTGTCAGTACACTTGGCAGCCGAGGCGAAGGAAAAATTTTCTATCGCATTAGAGAAGCGGATGGCGCCATGATTGCAGGCTTTAGTGGTTTAACGGACCCTCCAAAAGCATCCCATGAACCGACTTTTTATGATGTCGATTATGCCGGTAATGAATTACGCGCAGTGGCTCTCACCTTTCCATTCAGCCGAGGTGGCGAACCAGTAAACATTGAAGTTGTAGTGGCCGAATCAAAGGAAGCTCGTCACACGCTCACCAAAGATTTTATGGTAACTCTTACAGGCCTTATGGTTGTGACGGGGCTGCTGGCAATATCCATCGCATTGCTGGCAATTCACTTCGGGCTTGCTCCCCTGAGCGCAGCGAGCCAAGCATTGCGTCAACGTTCACCCAATGATCTACACGCTTTGGACGATGCTGCTCCGAAAGAGATTTTGCCGTTAATCCAAAGCATTAATCATTTAATGAAGCGTATGCGGCGTAGTATCGAAAGTACCCAGCAATTGAATGCCGATGTTTCACATCAACTTAGAACCCCTATTTCAGAGATCCGCGCGCTAACAGAAATTTCTTTGAAAGACACCACTACATCACCTGTGCATGCCAACTTGAGAGAAATTCAACGCATAGCGGAACATGCCAGCCATACCGTCAAGCAGTTGCTTAAATACGCAAAAACACGCAGTGAGTTAGTTGATACTTCTCACTTGGAAAAGGTCAATTTAGTAGCTATTTGCCAAGACGCCTGCGCCCAAACGGCTCCTAATATCTATAAACAAGGCCAAGAACTTGCCTTTGACCTACAGCAAACGATACCCAATATCGTTGGTGACCCTATTACATTGCGCTGGTTAGTCACTAATCTTATCGAAAACGCTAGTTTGCACGCAGGTGGTCGCACCACCTATACCGGCGTTATCACAGTCGCTTTAACGGCTAACGAACGCCAAGTGATATTAATAGTGAGCGATGAAGGCACGGGAGTAGATGAAGCACAGATCTCCAAATTAACTGAACGCTTTTTCCGCCACAACAACCACTCATCTGGTAGTGGGTTGGGACTGGCAATTGTTGAACAGATTACTACCGCCCATTCGGCTCAGCTTAGATTGGCTAATCGGCCTCAGGGCGGCTTTGAAGTCTCAGTTATCTTCCCTTCGATTATATAGAGAGGAAAAAATCCACATTATGTGCGATGCCATGAAGATTAATTTTCGCCACTCTATTTAACATCACCACCTATCTCATCGCAGCTGGGCAGCTTCTTGGCGCCTTTTTAACCGTTTCATAAGTGGCTGACTAAACAGTGAGATCAGAAGCAATGCAAAAATAGCCAGTGTCACTGGGCGCTCAAACACATAGGTAATGTCACCACCGCTAATCTGGTAGGAGTGTAGGAGTGACTTTTCAGCCAGCGAGCCCAGCAGCATCCCAATGACGGCGGCAGGCACTGAGTAACCGTAGTGACGGAATATCCAGCCGATCACAGCAAAAATTAGTACCGTTGCAGGGCCAGTCATGTTTCCGGTTAGTCCAAATGATCCCATCACGGCAAGAACTAACACTGAAGGAATCAAGAAACGCATAGGCACTTTGACGATATTGGCTAATAACGGAATAAACAGTAAGCCAACAATCACAAGGAGAAACACCTGGGCAAAGTTAGCGAAAATGATCGCGTAAACTACGTCAGTCTGCTGACGGATAAACTGAGGCCCGCCAGTAATGTTATGCATGGCAAATGCCGCCAACATAACCGCCGTTGCGCCACCACCAGGTATCCCCAGAGCTAGTAGCGTTGCCATCGAGCCGCCTTCAGAGCTGCTATTGGCCGCTTCTGATGCCACTACCCCCTTTGGATTTCCTTTTCCATAAGAATCAGGGTCGCTGTCTCGGCGTTTGGTTTCTATGTAAGAAAGCAAGTTGGATACCGAAGAGCCTACGCCTGGCACCGCGCCCACCAGTACTCCTATCAAACCACCTCGAATCATCACCACAGGGTAACGCATTGCCATTTTGCAGCCTTCAAAGATCTCACCAACCTTTACTTTGCGATCATCAGCGGACTCAACGATGAAACCTTTGTTAGCAAGTTTGAAAAGCTCTGATGCTGCAAACATACCCATCATGGCAGGGATAACCGGTACGCCATCTAACAAGTAAGTTTGCCCCATCGTGCCACGTGCCAAACCGATTTCACTAAACCCAATCGTGCCGACTAACAGGCCGACGAAACCAGCTACTAACCCCTTGAGTACCTGCTCGCCTTTCAAGCTCGCAATAAGCGTCATCCCCCAGAGAATGACCACAAACATTTCTGCTGGCCCTAGCCTAAGCACCATGTACGAAAGCGGCTGAATCATAAAAAACAGTACGATGTAGCCCATCAATGCACCAATTACTGATGACGCTAACGCGACACCTAACGCCTGATTATGCTGACCCTTGCGGGCCATCGGATAACCATCAAACGCAGTGGCGATTGCCGAAGAGGTCCCCGGTATATTCATCAAAATGGCGGGGATACCAGCGCCAAATGAGCCGCCAGTAAAAATAGCAGTTAAAAACAACATGGCTTGAATAAAGTCCATGTACATGGTCATGGGCAGGAAAATCGCCATGGCCATAGAGATTTGCAGACCGGGAGTAGCGCCAAAAATCAGGCCCAAGATAATACCCGGCACTACTACCAACCAAGGACCAAAGCTGGAAAACAGCAGATCCATGCCCTGCCCAACCGCACTAAAATCAATCATGTTATCTCCTTAGCTTGGTAGCAGCAGTAATGTCATGGGATAAGGCAACATCTGGGAAAAGAAGAACGCGACACCTAGTCCAAAAGCGACGCTATAGCCGCCTACCAGCAACCAGTTACGCTCCCCTTTAAGGATCAAGAACAGTGCCAAAAAGATAACGGTTGCAACATCAAAGCCTAAGGTTTCAAGTGATATTACATAGGCGGCAAATAAGCCCACTACAGGCAATGTTTTGCGTAGAGGCTCTTCTTCAGAGGATTGGAGCAGCGAGCCGTGCTTTAAGCGTAGGATTAACTCAAGCGTGATGATCGTTAACACGATGATGGCGAGTGGCAGTATGAGCAGCAAATTTTGCGGCGTAGCCGAGACACGAATAGCATCTAATAAATACCACAATGTAAAGCTAGCCAGCCCCATGAGAACAATAAAGTCCCCATAGTCACGTTTATATTCAGACATGGTAAAAAGCTCCATGCTGGCCCCTATTAGCAAGAGGGGCCAGCTATCATGGAAGGATTAGTTCGGGAAAATCAGTTAAGCAGGTGGGCGTACTGTTCGAACACTTGGTAGTTCTCGCGCATCAATTCGTTGGAGCGTTCTGGGCCAACCCAAACGCCGCCCATCTCATTGCGCTCAAGTTGCTCTTGAACATCTTTACGGGCAAGAGCATTTTGAATTGCTGTGGAGAGCTTCTCAAAACGCTCGGGATGTTGACGTTCCACCTCGCTGGTAACAGCAAAGCCACGCATAGAGCCCTGAAGCACCGGCACTTCAAGATCCATCGGGGCAAGCGCCTCATTGATGGGCATTGCATCCCACTGTTCGATGCGCTCATCATTCACGATGGCCAACGGAGTAAGAAACTCACGGATTCCTTCACTGCCCTGCGCACTGATAGAGACAAAATCTACTTGGCCACCTGCAACAGCTGAACGCGCCTCGCCTCCACTGTTGTAAGTCACGAGATTAAGATTCTCTTGAGGAATACCCGCCTCCTCCAACAGCAAACGAATCATCAAGTGACCAGCAGAGCCTTGCACAACTGCACCACGAACCTGACCACGCTCTTCGCGAATGGCTTCTAGTAGCGAAGGCAAGTCTTCATAGCCGCTATCTTTATTGGCGGCAATGAGGTCTAAATCGAACCACTGAAAGTTGATGTAAGAAAAGTCATCAACGCTAAAATCAGCGCCACCGGTAAGAATAGAGTTTGGCAAGTAAGGCGCAAATGTTGAAGCGTAGAGGATGTAGCCATCATCAGGCATATTTAGCACATAATTAGAAGCCACCTGCGTGCCAGCACCGGGACGATTGGTTACTTGCACCGGCACGCCTATCTCTTCTGAGATATGGCTCGACATAATACGAGCCAAGCGATCCGCGCTTCCACCGGTACCAAACCCCACCACTACATTGAGTGGCCGAGCAGGGAAATCTTCGGCAGCAGCAGGCAGCATCATCGCCAGTGAAGTGACGGCAGCCGTTGCGCCAATTAGCAAGGATTTCACTATATGCGGCAGTGAACCACTGGGAGTTTTAAGCATAGCGAGGCTCTCTTTTTTATAAGATTGTTTAGTTTTCGACACAGATATCACTCTGTGAGCCTCAAACGCTACCCCACTAAACTGTCACCAACCTTGCATGGCATCAGAACGCAACTAAAGTCTAGTCCTCGCTAAATACCTGCCGATTAAGAAATGCGATCCCCGCATCAATGGCACTGCCTCGGAATAAGAAGCTGGCAAAGTGGCCACGAAAGCTTTGCAGGTAAAGTTCGCTCTCAATGTTGTTGTCCTGCAGTGCTTGATAGAAGTCAGTCGCGTGGTCTACCGGCACAAGCTGGTCCCACTTGCCGTGAAAGAGAAAAAACGGCGGTGCCTGTGCGGTGATTTGCCGGGCGGGTGATGCTAATTGATACGCTTCGTTCTCTTCGGCACGTGTACCGCCGATGAAGTCGACGACTAAACGTCCATCGTTAAATTTAAGCAGATCACTGGGCAGCCCACCGGCCAATACCGCAGCTAGACGGCTGTGCTCACCGCCGTAGGGTTCGGCCAGAGGCCCTTCTACGCCCGCTAATGCCAGCAAACTCACCAAATGCGCCCCAGACGAAAATCCAACGCCAACAATGCGCTGAGTGTCCACTTGCCACTCGTCAGCATTGGCATGGATCCAAGCCATCGCCTGCTGCAAATCGTGTAGTTGGTTAGGGAAACGATATTCAGGCACAAAGCGGTGCTCAATATTGACGGCCACATAGCCTTGCCCCGCGAGTTGCTCAGCAATGCCTTCCATATCCTCAGGGCTACGATTTCGCCAGCCGCCGCCGTGCACAACCAATGCGGCAGGCCGCAGCGCATCTCCCGAGCCGTGACGGGGTAAATAAACGTCCGCCCTTAATGCTTGCGGCCACTCCTCCGGGGTATAGGTTCTTGGCGATAAACGCGTAAACGACTGGGGAGTGTTTAGCGTATTGCCGTTTATGGCGGGGTCGTCTTGACTGGCTTGATGAGTGGCGCCACAGCCGCTCAGTACGAGGGCAAGTGCGCCCAGGCCAGTCACGCGGCGCAGGGTGGTGAACACACAACGCTGCGGCCACACGCGAAATAGCTCGGTTCGCGACATTATCCTTCTCCTTGATGATTAGGTGACCCCTCACCTAACGACTCAGACCTACAATAAACCAATAAGATCATGATTGTTGCACACTATGTGCAAACGGTTTGCACCCCGAGAAGCAATACTGGCATCGTTACTTACCAGGAGAGATTCAATGAAGATGTCAATTCAAAAACTGTTTGCCCCTGTACTTCTCGCTGTTGCCCTAGCTCCGCTGGCACTTACCGCTCAAGCGCATAACCACAGTGGCAATGAAGGACGTGATGCTCATCACGAGCGTATGGAGGAGCGCATGGAAGAGCGTCGTCAAGAGGTATACGAGCGCGCGGAGATCTCTGCAGAGAAGCAAGCAGAACTCAACGAAGCCTATGCTGAGCACCGTGATGCGATGAATGCTCTACGGGAAGAACATAAAGAGCGAGTCACTGAAATCCTTTCAGAAGAAGAGCAGGAAGCACTTCGTACTGCCATGCACGAAATTCGTGAAGAGTATCGTGGCAAACACGGCAAGCGCGGATATGACGATCATAGCGATGGCAACGCTGATAGCGAATAAACGCTGATCAACGCTCAACCATGATTTCTAACGCCCGGTTTTCCGGGCGTTTTTGTGTCTGTACTGATGCAAGTACATTGATAGTCCCAAGCTGATAGGTCACATATAGGCGGTGGTTAACTTGAAGGGTGACGCTTAATCGCGTATTTTATTTGAACGTTCATTCAAAATAAAAAAATATCCTCATCTTTCAATAACAGGAGTCCGCCTGCATGGCGAAAGACAATACCATCCTCCCCTCCCGCGACCGCCTCAACCCCGTGGTTTTCCACGGCAGCGTGGCCGGTATCATCATCTTTTTAGTGCTCACCATGATGTTCACCGAGCAAGCAGGTGCCTTTTTTGATGCAGGACTAGCCTGGGTAAGCAAAACCTTTGGCTGGTACTACATGCTGGCGATCGTGGCTTATCTGGTATTTGTCGTCGCCATCGGCATGTCGCGCTTTGGTAGTATTCGACTTGGCCCTGATCATTCACGGCCCGAGTTTTCGCTGCTCTCCTGGTCGGCCATGCTATTTGCCGCTGGTATCGGTATCGACCTGCTGTTTTTCAGCGTTGCCGAGCCCGTTGCCCACTATTTGGCACCGCCGGATTTAACCCCGGAAAGCCAGGAAGCGATGCGTAACGCCGTCGTTCAAACCTATCTGCACTGGGGGCTCTCCGGCTGGGGGCTGTACGTGTTGATGGGTATGGCGCTGGCCTACTTCAGTTACCGTCACCGTCTGCCGCTGGCGATTCGTAGCGCGCTCTATCCAATTTTGGGCAAACGCATTCACGGCCCGATTGGTAACGCGGTGGATATTACCGCGGTCATTTCTACCGTATTCGGTATCGCTACCAGTCTCGGTATTGGGGTAATGCAGCTGAACTACGGTCTCAGCTATATGTTCGATGTACCGGAAACCCTCACGGTGCAGATAATTTTGATTGTCCTCGTGGTTATCTTGGCGACGATTTCCGTGGTGACTGGCGTTGAGAAAGGCATTCGCCGCCTCTCTGAGTTCAACATGCTATTAGCCCTGGCGCTGATGCTGTTCGTGCTCTTTTCCGGCGACACCCTGGTACTACTGGATAAAGTGGTGAACAACGCCGGTGACTACCTCTCCGGGTTTGTTGGTGCCAGCTTCGACACCTACGCCTTTGCCGGTGAGGAGGCTCAGGAGTGGAAAATGTGGTGGACGATCTTCTTCTGGGGCTGGTGGATTGCCTGGACCCCATTCGTAGGTCTGTTCCTGGCACGTATCTCCCGTGGCCGTACCATCCGTGAATTTGTCGCCGGCGCCCTGTTTATTCCGCTGGCCTTTATGATGGTGTGGATGTCAATCTTTGGTAACAGCGGTATTGAACTGGTCGCCAACCAGGGCGTTGCCGAGCTGGGTGAGCAAGCACTCAACACCCCACAAACCACGCTCTACACACTGCTCGAGTACTACCCCTACGTGGGCATTACTGCTGCCGTCGTTACTGTACTGGGCATTGTGTTCTTTATTACTTCAGCGGATTCCGGCGCGCTGGTACTGGCCAACTTCACCTCTATTTTGAGTGACGTAAACCACGATGCGCCGGTGAAACTGCGTATTTTCTGGTCAGCATTGATCGGCCTAATCACCATCGCCTTGCTAATGGCAGGCGGGCTTGCTGCGCTGCAAAGCGCGGTAGTGATCACCGCACTGCCCTTCTCACTGGTCATTTTTGCCGTCATGGTGGGTATGTACAAAGCGCTGAAACTTGAAGGCAGTAAAGCCGATGCACGCCGCATGATTGCAGGCGGCGCCCCTGGTGGCGACTGGCGCGAGCGTTTGGACCGCGCCCTGGATACCTCCACACGAGCAGGTGCGGCTGCAACCCTTGAGCACTCGATTCGTCCGGCCATGACCCAGTTTGCTCAAGAGCTTGAAAGCCGTGGTCAAACCGCCAACGTCACTGAAGAGCACTTGGAAGGTGAGTCACTGCCCAACTTAATGCTCCAGGTCGACTTCGGCGAAGCCACCAGCTTTGTCTACCAGGTGTGTCCACATCGCATGCGTACACCAAGCTTCATCCCTGCAGACGATGACTTCTATGTGCGTTTGGATGTTTATCTGGCGGAAGGTGGTCAGGATAAAGACCTTAACGGCTACACCCGTGGTCAGGTGATTGGTGACTTGGTGGCTGAGTATGAACGTCACCTACACTTCCTCACCCTGGCCGGTGAGCAGATGGGCAATGTACAGGCCATGCCTGGCACGATCGGCGAGCCGCCGGAAGACTCCCAAATGTAATCGCTTTAGCGTTTAAGGTGTAAAAAATCCCGGCCATTGCGCCGGGATTTTTTGTACCTAAGCATTTTTTCAAGACTAACGCCCAGTTGTGTAAGGTTTAGGGCAGGCGTAGCGTAATGGCTTGTTTTCCCTATCCCTTAGGAGGTTTACCCCATGACCCGCGCCCATCGTCCCTCGGGGTACGTGTTCCCGATGCCTGGCAGTGCGCTAATTAGCGCTTGGCGCGAAGGTTATTCACTGGGCAAACTCAAACGCGACGTGTTGGCGGGGCTGACGATCGGCGTGGTGGCCGTGCCACTCTCCATGGCGCTGGCAATTGCCACAGGAGTGCCGCCTCAGCACGGGCTTTACACCGCCATCGTAGCAGGCGCAGTCATCGCCTTGACCGGTGGCTCGCGTTTTAACATCTCTGGCCCCACTGCGGCCTTTGTGGTCATTCTATTTCCTATTGTCGCCAACCATGGGCTTGGTGGGCTACTGATAGCGACACTGATGGCGGGTGTTATTTTGGTGGCGTTGGGCCTTTCGCGGCTGGGCAGCCTGATTCAGTACGTGCCTTATCCAGTCATTCTCGGCTTTACCGCAGGCATTGGCGTGGTGATTGCGCTGTTACAACTACCTGATTTTCTTGGTTTGGCGGGGGTCCAGCTTGGCGACAGCACCCTGCATAACTTACTGCTGATCGGCCAAGCGCTACCCACGCTTTCACCCGCAGAAATCAGCGTGGGGGTTGTTACGCTGGCGACGCTGCTAGTCTGGCCTCGATTGAATATCCCGGTGCCTGCGCCATTGATAGGCTTGGCGGTGGGCACCCTGGCTGCCGCGCTGCTGCTGTTGGGCGGCATTGAGGTCGATACGATCGCCTCGCGGTTTAGCTGGGAGTTCGAGGGTGAAAGCGGCAGTGGCATCCCACCCTTTGCACCTGGTTTTTCCGCACCATGGCATTTCCCTGGCGCAGATGGCACCCCACTTGAGATCAACTTCACACTGATTCAGGCGCTGCTCGGCCCAGCACTGGCGATTGCGCTACTGGCGGCGATTGAGTCACTGCTGTGTGCCGTGGTGGCGGATGGCCTAACCCGCACGCGCCATGACCCTAATGCCGAGCTGATTGGCCAGGGCCTGGGCAACTTGATAGTCCCTTTTTTTGGCGGCATTACCGCCACAGCGGCCCTTGCCCGTACTGCCACCAATATCAAAAGTGGCGCTTTTTCACCCGTAGCCGCCGTGGTCCATTCGCTAGTGGTATTGCTTGCCGTAGTCGCGCTGGCAGGCGTACTGGGATTTGTCCCCATGGCGGCGCTGGCCGCGTTGCTATTTATCATTGCCTGGAACATGAGCGAGGCGCGTCACTTTGTTCACACCCTAAAAAGTGCCCCTGTTAGCGATGTTTCCGTATTGGTGATCTGTTTTGCACTCACGGTGATTTTCGATATGGTCATCGCGGTGGCCGTCGGTATTGGCCTTGCGGCGGCGCTGTTTATACGCCGAATGGTTCAGTTGACGAATACCCAGCGTCTAGAATCCCCCGATACAGACGCAGACTTCCCGCCGGAAGTAGCCCTTTATAAAATCAGTGGCCCGCTGTTTTTCGGCGCGGCCGAAAAGGCCATCGCGACGCTGCGGGTGATCGATCACGGCGTTCGGATTGTCGTTCTGGATATGCGTGACGTTCCCAGCCTGGATACGACTGCGATGGTAGCACTGGATACCCTGCGCCGAGAGCTCGGAGAACAAGACGTGGGGGTTATATTTGTTGGCCTACCGCCGCGCATGGCATTGAAGATTAAACGAGCAGGCATTCGGCGAGAAGCAGGCAAATTAGCAGTCGTCAGCACCCTCGCCCACGCAGAACGAATGGCACACCGCTGGTTGGGTGGTAGAGCTATTGCGAATGCTGGATAGCCGATAGGGAGTGGCAAGTGAGAGGTAGAGGCGTGAAGTAAAAAGGGGAAGACGCCTTCCCCTTGTAAACGGAAGCTGCAAACGCCTAACTAGCCATATCGAGTACAATACGCCCTTCGATCTTGCCGTCGATCATACGTTGGAAAATATCGTTGATATTGTCCAGCGTATCGGTTGCCACCGTGGCTTTGACCTTACCTTCAGCAGCGAAATCCAGCGCTTCCTGCAGGTCGCTGCGGGTGCCTACTATGGAGCCGCGAATGGTAATCCCGTTGAGCACCGTGCTGAAAATCGGCAGAGGAAAGTCTCCAGGTGGCAGGCCGTTAAGGACTAATGTTCCCCCTCGACGCAGCATATTTTGGGCTTGATCAAACGCCTTTGGCGATACCGCCGTCACCAAAGCGCCATGAGCTCCCCCGATGGTTTTCTTCAAGTAGGCGGCCGGGTCAGTTTTCATGGCGTTAACGGTCACCGTAGCGCCTAATCGCTCAGCCAGGGCTAACTTGCCATCATCGATATCAACAGCGGCAACATTCAACCCCATGGCTTTGGCATACTGAACGGCCATGTGACCAAGACCGCCGATCCCGGAAATTACCACCCACTGGCCGGGCCGGGTATCGGTCATTTTCAGCCCTTTATAGACCGTCACCCCAGCACACAATACGGGAGCTATTTCTACAAAACCGACGGCATCCGGAAGACGCCCTACGTAACCTGCGTCTGCTAATGTATAGTCGGCAAACCCGCCATTGACACTGTAGCCGGTGTTTTGCTGAGATTCACACAGGGTTTCCCAACCGCCTAGGCAGTGCTCACAGTAGCCGCAGGCTGAGTAGAGCCAGGGCACACCGATACGATCACCCTCTTTGACATGGGAAACGCCGTCTCCCACCGCCACTATGTGCCCGACACCTTCATGACCTGGAATAAAGGGCGGCGAAGGTTTTACCGGCCAGTCGCCGTGGGCGGCGTGTAAATCCGTATGGCAAACCCCGGAGGCCGCCACTTTCATCAACACTTCACCCTGCTTAGGGCGGGGCACATCGACTTCTTCTATGACCAACGGCTGGCCAAACTCACGAACCACCGCCGCGCGCATTGTGCTATCCATGATGCAACTCCTAATAGTTTTCGATACGGCCATTTAAGAACGGCTCTTATCGGTAGAGTCAGCGTCAGGGGGACTGACAATACCGCCCGGCGAATTGCCGGGCGGTGTGGCTAGCAGATCGGTTAGAAGAAGCCCAGCGGGTTAATATCGTAGCTAACCAGCAGGTTCTTGGTTTGCTGGTAGTGCTCAAGAGCGACTTTATGGGTCTCGCGACCAACGCCAGATTTTTTGTAGCCACCGAAGGCGGCGTGGGCGGGATATTGGTGGTAGCAGTTGGTCCATACGCGCCCGGCTTGAATGCCACGGCCCATACGGAAAGCGACGTTCATGTCACGACTCCAAACGCCTGCCCCCAAACCAAACTCGGTGTCATTGGCAATCGCCAGCGCTTCCTCTTCATCCTTGAAGGTAGTGACGGCCACTACCGGGCCAAAAATCTCCTCCTGGAAAACGCGCATCTGATTATTACCCTTCAGCAGCGTGGGCTGAATGTAGTAACCGTCGTTGATGCTGTCGTCCATGGTCTCTTTATTGCCGCCGGTGAGGAACTCGGCACCTTCATCTCGGGCGATATCCATGTACGACATGATCTTGTCAAACTGCTCTTGAGAGGCCTGAGCACCCACCTGTACGTCGGTATCCAGCGGGTTGCCACGTTTGATCGTTTTCGTGCGTTCAATCACCTTGGCCATGAACTCGTCATACATACTTTCTTGGATCAACGCACGCGACGGACAGGTACATACTTCGCCCTGGTTAAAGAATGCCAGCACAAGCCCCTCGACCGCTTTATCAATGAATGTCGGTTCGGCATTCATGATATCGGCAAAGTAGATATTAGGTGATTTGCCACCTAGCTCTACGGTGGAGGGAATAATATTTTCTGCCGCGCATTTAAGGATATGCGAGCCCACGGGAGTGGAACCAGTAAAGGCGATTTTGGCGATACGCTTGCTGGTGGCCAGCGCTTGACCCGCTTCGGCGCCAAAGCCATTTACAATATTGAGTACACCCGGCGGTAACAGATCGCCAATCACTTCCATTACTTTCAGAATGGAGGCGGGAGTTTGCTCGGCGGGTTTTAAAATGACGCAGTTACCCGCGGCCAGTGCAGGCGCCAGCTTCCAGGCAGCCATTAAGATCGGGAAGTTCCAAGGGATAATCTGTCCCACCACGCCCAAGGGTTCATGGAAATGGTAGGAGACGGTGTTGGCGTCGATATCCGCCGCAGTACCTTCCTGGGAGCGCAGGCAGCCAGCGAAGTAGCGGAAGTGGTCAACGGCAAGGGGAATATCGGCATTAAGGGTTTCACGTACCGCTTTACCGTTATCCCAGGTTTCAGCTACCGCGAGCATTTCCAGGTTCTGCTCTATACGGTCAGCGATCTTCAACAGAATATTACTGCGTTCTTGAACCGAGGTTTTCCCCCAAGCAGGCGCTGCCTGGTGGGCAGCATCCAGCGCCTTATCGATATCTTCAGCGCTAGAGCGGGGGATCTCGCAAAATACGCGACCATTAACAGGGCTGATATTGTCGAAGTATTGACCTTTCACCGGGGCGACAAATTCACCACCGATGTAGTTACCGTAGCGTTTTTCAAAGGACACCACTGAACCGGTATCACCAGGGTTGGCGTAGATCATTGTCATGCTCCTGAGTATTATGATTATTTAAGGTGCATTAACAGTGTTGTTCAGTATGCTCAATAGCGATATAGCCCGATGGCAGGATTAGCCCTCATCCCTTGGTAGGAGACGCCATGTATTCCCTGTTGGTGGCAGATGACCATCCGCTGTTCAGAGACGCGCTGCAAGCCGTGATTAGCGGCGGCCTGGCCGACAGCCAGCTACTGGAAGCGGATAGCCTTGCCGAAGCGATGAAGCTTATTGAGCAGCAAGAAGAGTTAGATTTACTGCTGCTGGATTTAAGCCTGCCGGATGCAGAGGGGCTTGAAGGATTAACAACACTGCGGGAGGCCTTTCCTTGGCTGCCAGTGGCCATTGTATCCGCCCACCAAGAGCGTCAACTGGTGCTGGATGCTATTACCCTTGGTGCGGTGGGCTATATCCCCAAATCTACGCCGCGTGAGGCATTGCTGGAAGCGTTGTCACAGATACTAAAAGGTCAGCTGTATTTGCCGCCCGATGTAATGCGTCGACCAGCACCACGTGTCTCATCGGTTCCACCCGCCGCTAACGAAGCGACTAGCAGCGAACGTCTAGCACGCTTAACCGACAAGCAGTTGGCAGTATTAGAGTGCATGGCGAAAGGCTTATCTAACAAGCAGATTGCTCGAGAATTATTAATTGCCGAAACCACGGTTAAAACCCATGTTTCAGCAATTTTACGTAAATTAAACGCGACCAGCCGAGTTCACGCCATTGTCGTGGCAGGAGAGGAGGATTTAGGTTTTTACCGGGCAAACCGGATGCGCTAACTTGCGTAAAGTCAGGTGACTATTTACTCAACAGGGTACCCAGCAACATGCGTAGCCGAAGAGGCTTCAATGGTTTGAGTAAACAGTGCATGCCAGCCTCACGCGTGACACGTTTTATCTCCGCCTCATGGTTAGCCGTGATAACCACTGACACTAATCCTGGATAGCGACGCTGTAACCTTGCCGCTAATGCAATGCCAGTTTCGCGATGATCCCCCAGATGGTAATCCACCAGTAATACCGCCGGCTGCTCACCGTCGCTTGCAGCCTCTAAAGCGCTTACCGTAGCCGCCGCACGCACCCGACACCCCCAACTGCCGAGCAGCGCCTGCATACCTTCAATAATCGCCAAGTCATCATCGATCACCCACACCACGCAGCCGTGTAGCGGATCATACTCATCGCCAGGCAGCGGGCTATAACGGGAGCCTGAGGAGGAAGGCGTTGAAGATACCGCCGCATAGGGGACGGTGATAGAGAACAGCGCGCCACTGCCAGGGCGAGACGCTAGCGAGATCGGCTGTTCCAGCATGGTGCTAATGCGATCTACAATGGCTAGCCCCAGCCCTAAGCCGCGGCTATGGGCGCTTTGGGGGTGATTTGCTCGGCGAAACTCTAAGAAGATCGCTTCACGCTGCTGCTCTGGAATACCAGGGCCGGTGTCACCTACCATAATTTCTAGCCCGTCACGCCGCCGCCGACACCCCAGCAATACTCTGCCCTGCTCGGTGTAACGAACCGCATTACTCAGGAAGTTGCGGATCACCCGCGCCAGCAGCGCCAAATCAGATTCAATCACCGCGCTGGAGGGCACGTAATGCAGCGCCAAACCGCGGACGCCTGCCACTTGGCGATACTCTTCCGCTAACGCATCCAGCAGTGTGCTCACAGCAAACGGTGCTTTATCAGCATGCAGCACCCCGGCATCTAGGCGCGAAATATCCACTAGCGTTCCCAGCAGGCCTTCCACGTCTTTCAGTGAGCGGCCAATATGACTGACAAGCATTTGTGAGGTTTCTGGCAGGGAGTGGGTCTCTAATGCGCTGGCAAATAGACGGGCAGCGTTAAGCGGCTGCAGCAGATCGTGGCTGACTGCCGCCAGGAATTTCGTTTTCGACAGGTTGGCCGCCTCGGCTTCGGCTTTGGCAGCCAATAAGCGTATATTGGCCTGGCCAAGCTCGTCTAAGGTTCGGTGCAGCGCGTCGGTGCGTTCACGCACCTGTTCAGCGAGTAATACCGAGCGTTCAAAGGCGGCATAGGGAGCACCATCGGTGCTGCCATCGGTTTCCACCCGCTCCATCAGCGCCTGGCACACTTTACGTAGGCGACGATTTTCCTCCCGTAACGCTGCAACGTCTGTGGTGTCAGTGCTTTCGGTCGCGTCAGGGTCTGTAGTCGCGTTAGTGTTAAAGGTCGTTAACTGGAAGAGTTCCAAACGCCACCCCCGTAAACGTTTGATTCACATGCATACCGTGATGCTGCTCACCATAGGTGTTGAAGCCGACTACGTTAGATCGGCGCAACAGCCGCGACGCCTGATCTAACTGCTCTAACGCTTCAAGCTCCATACGGCGCAGAAAACAGTCACAGCCAATAATTGCACTTGGCGTTCCCAGTCGGGCACTCACTCCAGCAAGCATCGCCGCCAGATTATCGAGCAGCGGGGTTGGTTGCATAGCCGTGAGCACAATGCCATTTTCCACCGCGCAATAAAAACTCAGGCTACCGTCGCTATTAACGCGCTGAATAGAGCGGATATAGTGCTGGCCACCAATGCGAACCGCTAGCGGATGACGGGCAAAAATAGCCGCGCTGAGCTGCTCCCGTTTAACGCCGACTAAATCAGCATATACCTGAGCAGCGGGCAAACCATTTAGCTCAATCACCCGCCGCTGTTCACGGTCCGCTTCGGTGACCACCAGCTTGTGAGTAAGAGGTGTTAGATGGTGGGTGGAAAATACTTCAAACGGTAGTCGGGTGTTGATCATGACCACCACCGCAGCATGGGTGTGGAAGCGCCCAGCGCCGTAAACATGAGTATGGCTAAGACGATTATCATCCCCCGCGGAGCCACCAAAGCTGGGAATGCGCCCCAGTGCGGCATCCAGCGTGGCGAGCACCTGCTCTTCACGGCTGGATAGACCATCCAGCAGCGTCAGCGCAAAACTGTGCTCGTTGATGGGCGCCAGTGCTTGGCGACGACAATGCTGCAATAGCGTATCCACCAGAGGCTGTGCTTTGGTCAGATTAAAATCATCCAGATCGTCAACCAGTGCCGTGCTGATGGCAAACAAGCGACGATCAAAACCAATCGCGACTATTGAGCCACGGTCATAGCCTAACGGGGTGATTTCTCCGGCGGTGGTACAGCCACTCAGGGGCGTTGGCGAAAAGTGACTTTCTAGTGCATCAGCCAGAACAACTAAGTCATACTCTGCACTACAAAAAAACAGCACAAATCCCAAATGTTCATGGCGCAGTTTGCGGGCTAATTCAGCGGCAGCCTGGTAAGCATCAGCATGCTGGCTTGCTGCCGTGATTGCCCCAGCTTCAACCGGATAGGTGGTCATGTCGCCATCTCTCTAGCGCTGCATGACTGAGCGCCATGGTTTGCCGTAGTGTACTGAACACATCATCAAGCTGGATGGGCGTGAATTGCCCTGCCTTGACTAAGTCTTCAAGCTGCCTGGCTTGTTCAGCGAGCTTCTCAGCGCCAACGCTCGCCGATTCGCCCCGCAGCTGGTGCGCTAGACGCACCACTTGCTCAGATGACAGGGGCGTTGCTGCCAGGCACGCTGTCAATTGAGCGAAGTAATCACTGACTTGCTGATGGTAGAGTAGGATCAATTGCGTCAGCCCTGTATCTCCCAGCGTTGTTTTCAACACGGATAACGTATCGGTATTGAGTAGCGGATGCGTCCCTGGTAACGCTGGAACCGCTGTCAGTGCGGGTAACGCGCTCGAATCTCCATGAGGAAAAAGCTGCAGTACCAGCACATTGCTTAACGAGGAGAGTGATAAGGGCTTGGTAATGTAATCGTTCATCCCCGCCGAGAGGCAACGCTGACGGTCATCTTCAGCGCCGCCTGCTGTCATCGCGACAATGGGCACATCGGCTAACCATCCGCCCTGTGCGCGCAATTCCCGGGTGACCTCTAAACCGTCCATATCTGGCAGCTGGATGTCCATAAAGATAAGGTGCACTTGCTGCGCCTGAGCCAATAAAAGAGCGTCATGGCCATTTTCAGCGCACACGACATAACAACCCAAACGCGACAATAACCCGATAGCGACTTTACGATTGACCGCGTTATCCTCCACCAACATCAACGTTGATCCCGTAAAATCGCGCTGAGGGGGTGACGAGAGCGAGGCTGGCAGAGGATCCGCTTCCACCAGTGGCAATGTGCACCAGAAGGTGCTTCCTTGGCCCAGCTGGCTCTCCACACCTAATTCGCCCTGCATCGCATCGCTTAGCCGTTTGCAAATTGCCAGCCCAAGACCGGTGCCGCCAAAGCGTCTTGCCACCGATTCATCCGCCTGCTGAAAAGGTTCAAATAGCCGCGCCTGCTGCTTCTCACTGAGCCCGCAGCCCGTATCACTAACTTCAAATAAAAGCTGCTCCACCGTGGACGATACCCTCACGGTAACCCCACCCTGGTCGGTGAACTTGATCGCATTGGCAATCAAGTTAAGTAAGATCTGCCTAAGACGCCCCTCATCTACCAGCACCCACTCCGGCACTAACGTATCCACATTAACGGTGAGCGATAAGCCTTTTATCTTGGCGCGGGGGACAAATAACACCACGACGCTATCCAGCAGTGACCTTATGGCCGTGGGCGACGTTTCAAGGGTTAAATGCCCTGCTTCAATTTTTGAAAAATCTAGAATTTCATTGATCATGGCCAGCAGCTGGTTCGCGCTTTCGTGAATCGTACGCGCATAATCTTCCACCTGAGTAGGGCTCACTGATTCGCGCAGCAGCTCACTCATGCCAATGACGCCATTGAGCGGCGTGCGAATTTCATGGCTGACCATGGCTAAGAAGTCAGACTTGGCCTGGTTGGCCGCCTGCGCCTGCTCGGCGGCTACTTCCAACTTCAGTCCCAACTGCTCTTGTTGGCGTCTTATGGCGGCGCTCTCACGCATCTCACGCACCAAAAACACAATCACCAGCAAGGCTGCCAAGCTCATGCCAATAATCAGCGTCATCAGCAATTTATACAGTTGGCTAAGCTGGGCACGCTCTTCGGTAGCGGACTCTGCCAGGTAGCCATTGATGGCAATGACCAGGCGTTCGGTAAACCGCGTTAACACCTGCAATTCAGCTTCAATCTCCGCCACCGGCATTTGCTCAAGCACCCCATAAGGCTCGAACATAGGATCGAGCACATCGAGCTGCTGATGGATTTGCTGCAGCAACCCACTCGCTGCATTAATCTCATGGAGCAAATTGCTGACCTCTCCTTCGTTGAGCAGCGTGATGCGGCTGTAAAGCAACTCAAAGCGAAGGTGAAGTTCATCGTGTCTTGCAGGGTCTAGTGTTTCTCGGGTCGCCGCCAGCAAATGGTTCATAAGCTGCACCGCATCGCGGTCCAGCTTATAAACTACCCAGGCAGTATCTTCTCGCAGGCTTTGAGTAAGGTTTTCTTGCCGCCATGCCGCTAGTGTTGCCACCACCAACGCTGCCGCAAACAGTGCTACGGCGATGATAGCAACGAGCTTGAAGCGTCGAGGATAACGCAGCAGGCTAGAAGCTTTAGGCGCTGAGATGCTAACGGACATTAATATTCATAACTTGCCATACTGCCCTAAAGCGTATTTTCTCGCTTAACAACGCTTCATCTTGATCAAAAGGATAGAGTACCCATAAGGGGCCGTATTCACGAACAGGTATCGCTTGGTCATCTTTCTGCAGGGCTAAAATGACATCGTAGTCATCAAAATCACTGACGGGTATTTCAGCTTCATAACCGTTGAGCGCATTCACATGGACCGCCTCACTGTCTATGCCTAAATGAGCCAACAGATCACGCATTAAAGGCCCTTGGTAGCGACTAACCCCCTCAGTCCAAGGCGTTCCTGTCTCAAATTCATGCTGTGGCAACGCTTCCAACATAGCGCGATCAAACTGCGCTTCATCGGCCACATTCGTGTTGGCAATATTACCTTTTACCGTAAGAATGACAGGACCGTTAGGCAGATCCAGGTCTGCGGCCATGTTCGCCAGCCCCGCTTGGGGAATGCTGAACATCAGCATGGCGCACCCCATAAACAACGCTTTCACTTTAAACACCTCACACAAGAATTACTCGATGGGCAATACGCCACAATACAAGCAACAGAAGAAGACAGCGCAAAGATTACGCCATCTTTTTCAAGAGGTCAGGCCAAATACTGTTTTTTTCGTAACCGAAAGGTTATTGGCTATTCACACTCAAGTGGGCGTTTCACTCTTTTCGATTGGCTCGCAGCGCACTAGATCCTCATAAGCGTGCCAACTGGCGTGCCCCAGCACCGGCAGGATAAGCGCTAGACCGATATAAAAGGTCATGACGCCCACCAACACACACACGGTAAGAATGGCTGCCCATAGCAGCATCACGCGGAAATTACGTGCAACACAGCGGACACTCGCCTCAATGCCTTCCATAAAGGTGAGGTCTTGGTCCATTAGCGTTGGAATGGCGACAACACTAATCGCAAAGGCTCCAAACGCGAGGATACCGCCAGCCACAGTGCCGACTGCTAACATTCCTAAACCTTCAGGGGTGGTAAGCAGTGAGGTATAAAGCGTAGCGGGGCTAGGAACTTCAAAGCCAAAAAACAGTGCAAACAGAAGGGTTGCCAAGCGAATCCAGGCAAGGAAGAAAATCATCATCATCACGCCCATCATCGCCAATTGGCCGGCATGGGGTTTCCAGCTTCCGAACGCATCTCCCAAATTGGGCACGCGTCCACGTTCAAGGGCGCGACTGATACCATAGGAACCAACGGCGACTAGCGGCCCGATAAACATAAACCCTGCGATCATTGGCAACAGCCAGTACCAGTAACCGAGCGTAAATGCCCCTAGCGTAATTGCAACGCTAAGGCCTACCCAAAACATGCCATAGGAAAGACTGACGGCTGTGGCACGTCGAAAATCTTCAACGCCTGACGTTAACCATGCCCGTGGACGATCCATGCCAACCTTGTTAATGGTGATTTTAATGCTAGGCATGCTGGATGAGTTATTTGTTTTTGTAGTGGCCTCGTTCATGGCATTACTCCTGTAGTTCCTGATATAGATCCTGATATAGATCCCAAATTCAGGATTCACTCAAAGTATCAGCTTACGTCTTACCAATCATCTTACGTTTTACAATTATTATTAAATTTACGTCTTTCCTTTCATCCATATCGCGGACTTAAAACCGCGCCCTCCTATCGCGAACCTATTTCATGAACTGAAAGCTGTCTCAGATTAAAAGCACTAAAGTCAGCTTAATGACCTAATACTCTCAATGTAGCTGACCTGATGTCGCAAGGCGTTCACTGTTGGGTTATGCGTACAAAAATTCCTCCAAAGGGGGTGAAAGAACCAATTAAATTGTTGCTTTAGCGACTCTCGATATACTTAGGCATAAAAAACCCCGAGCTAAAAAAGCCCAGGGTTTTCTCCATTTACTGCACCTTATACCCATGTAGGTGGAGTGTTTATCGCACAATCATTACCGATACTTTGGAATGATGAACCACATGTTCAGCATTGGGACCCAGTACGTAGTCGACGAATTTACGCTTGGTGTGAGATGCCATGACGATAAGATCGACATCGAGCTTTTTGCCGGCCTTGATAATCGCCTCCCACGGGGAGCCATCCACGATGACGCTCTGGGTTTGAATGCTTTCAGGCACATGGGTTGCAATGAACTCACGCTGCGCCTCCTTAATGGCTGCATGGGCCTTTTGGGAAAAATCCTTGGGAAAATAAGCGCCTACCATGGGCATCTTAAATTCCGGCAGTACGGTCACCACATGCAGTGAGGCGCCGAAGGTTTGGCAGAGTGTAATAGCGGTAGGCAGAGCCTTTTGCCATGACGCCGCCTCGTTAAGATCAACCGGCAGTAAAATCTTTTGGTACATGATGGGTGACCTCCATTAGACGACGGTAGCAGTCTTGTCAGACGGCTCTGGTACACGGCGACGGCGCTGCAGCATTACAATCAAAGCAAACAGCATAAAGCCTGGTATCCACATCCACTCCTTCGCCCAGCGATCCACAGGTGCCAATACCTCTATGATCTCCTGGTCAAAGTCAAAGCCCAAGTCCTGCGCCAAACCTCCGAACTCCACAAAGTCGACGGTGGCCTGTTCGCCATCTATCCAGAGTTCCATACCTAGGCCTTCCATACGCGCTTCGCCACTATCGCCGCGTGGCACAGGCACAAGAATATAGGTGGTCATTGGGTCGCCAAAGTCATCTTCACCGGCAATGCGTACACGAAGATTACTGCCGTCTTCCACTTGACCAAGTGCTTGAACGAACTCGGCCGGGGGGACTGACTCATAGGGGTCATGGATTTTGTCCATCCAAAACCCAGGGCGGAACAGGGTGAAAGCCACCAGCAGCAGTAGCAGTGATTCGTACCAGCGGTTGCGAACCACCATATAGCCCTGGGTTCCTGCGGCAAAGATCAGCATGGCAATGGTCGCAATAATAAACACGACAATGCCCTGCACAAACGACACATTAATGAGCAGCAGGTCAGTATTAAAGATAAATAGGAAGGGTAGCGCGGCTGTGCGCAAACTGTAATAAAACGCCTGGAAGCCAGTGCGCAACGGGTCACCCCCAGATACCGCTGCGGCTGCAAATGATGCCAGCCCCACCGGCGGCGTTACATCCGCCATAATGCCAAAATAGAAAACGAACAGGTGAACCGCGATCAGCGGCACTATTAATCCGTTTTGCTGCCCCAGCATGACAATCACCGGCGCCATCAACGCCGAAACCACAATGTAGTTGGCCGTGGTCGGCAAGCCCATACCCAAAATCAGACTAAGCAAGGCAGTGAGCAGTAGAATCATCATCAGGTTGCCACCTGAAAGGATCTCCACCACGTCTGCCAGCACTAGGCCAACGCCTGTTTGCGATACGGCCCCCACAATGATGCCAGCGGCGGCTGTCGCGATACCGATACCGATCATATTGCGTGCGCCGGCCACTAGACCATCCCACAGATCTTTAAAGCCCTCTTTTACGTCACCGGCAAACTTGCTATGACCACGGAAGAAGGCGATTACTGGACGCTGAGTCACCATGATAAAGATCATAAACATGGTTGCCCAAAATGCTGACAGACCTGGCGAAAGTCGCTCAACCATCAAGCACCATACCAGTACAATCACCGGCAGAATGTAGTGCAAGCCGACCATCACTGTTGGCCGCGTTTGGGGCAGAATCAACACTTTAGAGTTAGGGTCATCCAACTCCAGCTCTGGATAAGCCGACCCGACTTTGAGCAAGCCGATATAGACCACTGTAAGCAGCACGGCGATCACCCAAGGGGTAGCATCACCCAGCACTGGCTTTAGCCACCCGAGGCCGTAATAGACGGCAAATGATAGCGCCATTAGCAAAATAAGCCCCGTCATAAAGCCAAGAACTTTATTCAACAACGGGCGAACCGGGTTGCTGGAAGGCAGACCCTTCATGTTCGCTTTTAGCGCTTCAAGGTGAACAATATAGATCAACGCGATATAGGAAATAATGGCCGGCAGAAAGGCATGCTTAATCACCTCTACATAGGGGATGCCAACGTATTCCACCATCAGGAATGCCGCAGCGCCCATCACGGGAGGCATAATCTGGCCGTTAACAGACGAAGACACCTCAACGGCACCGGCCTTTTCAGAACTAAACCCGACGCGCTTCATCATCGGAATCGTAAAGGTACCAGTGGTTACCGTATTGGCAATCGACGACCCCGAGATCAAACCGGTCATGCCAGATGCAACGACGGCTGCTTTAGCTGGGCCGCCTTTAAAGTGCCCCAGCATGGAGAAAGCCACTTTAATAAAATAATTACCCGCCCCCGCCTTATCCAATAACGCGCCGAACAGTACAAAAAGAAAGACAAAGCTGGTTGAAACACCAACAGCGATACCAAAAACACCCTGGGTACCTAACCACTGATGGTTAATTAAGCCATTAAGGCTAACACCACGGTGGGCTAGTATGCCCGGCATGTGTGGGCCGAATAGCGAGTAAATAATAAAAATACCTGCCACTATCATCAACGGTGGCCCCAGTGCTCGACGGGCAGCTTCTAGCAGCAAAACGATACCAACAACCCCTACCACAACATCTTGCGTAATAGGGCGCCCTGGGCGCTGGGAAAGGTCTGCATAAAACAGAAATAGATAGGCACCACAAAACGCGGCCACCGCGGCGAACAGCCAGTCCTGTGCTGGAATGCGATCCCTGGGTGATCGTTTAAAAGCAGGATAGGCCATAAAGGCCAGAAACAGCGCAAACGCCAAATGTATCGAACGTGCTTCCGTCGCACTAAACACACCAACGCGAAATACATACGGAAGTGGAGAAGCAATCCATAGCTGAAACAGCGACCAAATCGCTGCAATGCTGACCAGCATTTTACCCGGCACCCCTACCGGTTTTCGTGCTCCTGAGTCGCTGGCAGCGACCATATCCTCGAGGTCTTGCTCAGCGGCCGCCGAAGGTTGTTTGTCATCACGCATACGCTTGCCCTGCCTAATGGTCAGCGCTGACAATCAGCGCTTTCAACAAGAAACGCGGACACCTGGGTTAACAATTACCAGGCGCCCGCGCTTTATTACTGGCGGTGAACGCTGTTCACCTGCTGATCTTTACGTCGCTTCAAACCTACTCGGTCCGACCTTCTTCAATCGAACCTTACTCAATCCAGCCACGCTCACGGTAGTAACGCTCGGCACCGTCGTGAAGCGGAGCAGTTAAACCGTCGGAAATCATATCTTCTTCGTTAAGGTTCTCAAACGCTGGGTGCAGACGCTTGAAACGGTCGAAGTTTTCAAACACGGCTTTTACCGTTTCGTAGATAACGTCTTCATCTACGTCGGTAGACGAAACAAAGGTGGCAGCCACACCGAAAGTCTCAACGTCCTCGTCATTACCGCGGTACAAGCCACCCGGAATTACCGAGCGCGTGTAGTACGGGTACTCTTCAATCAGCGCGTCAATCTCTTCGCCCGTTACCGGCACGAGACGTGCATCGACAGTGGTCGTCGCTTCTTGGATAGAGCCGTTCGGGTGACCAACAACGTAGACCATGGCATCAATGTTGTTATCAGATAGCGCAGCGGCCTGTTCAGCAGCGTCTAGCTGAGAAGCTAAGGCAAAGGTGTCTTCGTCCCAACCAAACGCGTCCATGACGACATCCATGGTGTTACGCTGCCCAGAGCCAGGGTTACCGATATTGACACGCTTGCCAGGGAAATCACTGATATTCTCGATGCCAGAGTTGGCGCGAGCAACAACCGTTAAAGGCTCACCGTGCATGGTGAAGACAGAACGCATTTCTTCCCAGGCACCGTCCTCTTCAAAGTTCGCTTCGCCATGATAGGCACGGTATTGGACATCGGACTGAACAACACCCATGTCCAGCTCGCCGCTTTTCATGCCGTTAACGTTAGCTACCGAACCACCGGTAGAAGGTGCGTTACAGCGAATGTTGTGGTCATCACTGCCACGGTTAACCATACGGCAAACCGACTGACCAACGACGTAATAAACACCGGTTTGGCCGCCCGTACCGATGGTAATGTAGCGATCCTGGGCCACTGCCGGAGAAGCAAAGCTGGCAGCTGCTAGCAGCGCGCCTGAAAAGGCAGCGGTAGAAAATACATGGCGTTTCATGGAAATACCTCTTTATCTTGATGTTGTGAGCGTTATGCGCTTTGAAACCACCTGCAGAACGGTTCCCCTCAGGTGCACCTACTTCAAAACGTTTTCAAGACAATCTTGTGCAGACACCACGTGCAAGTGCCGACAGTTACTACTTTAGCGAAAAAAGGTGCATTTGGCGAAATACCATTGTCTCTCAAGCACTTGATTGCTGCACGAGCGCTTGCGGCGGCTACACAGTTTAACACTTTATAATTTGAGTCTAGTCGCCTTCACCGTTTAGTAGGCGTTAATTGTGTTAACAGCGAGAATATATGCCTCACGTATTTACTTACACCCAGCCCAAAGAGCCGCTAAATGAACCATTCATGACTGATGGGGAGGTTTTATTAACAACGACGTCAGCCGCTGAAGCCGAGGGGCACCCACTAAAATCAGGCAGAACGCAATTGGCCAAGCAATATAGAATGCTCGCCACCAGCGGCCAACAAAGCCGTCGATCAACCCCGTATTTGCCCAGGTAATCACAAAGGTCATTAGAGTGACCATGTAGATCGACATTAAAGCCGCAAACACTATTCGGGCGAAGCGTGGGGGGAACAGCATAGTAACTCCAAGGTAAAGGCGCGATTGCTCGGGCACCACCAGCATACAACTTAAAAGAATATGCTAATTAACGAAATCCCATCGCTTATTTAATCAGCCATATCACGCCCTGTTTTGCGCATGTCATGTCCCCCCTCAACACTCAAAACGTTATAAGCGCTAAACGTTGTACCCCAGCACTGTTGGCAGCCACAGCGCAATAGCAGGAAAAATGGCGACTAGCGCCAGGGCACAGCCCATCGCCACGACAAATAACAGCGCCCAGCCAATGGTTTGCTCCAAACGGATCTTCGCGACGTCTGTGGTCACCATCAAGTTTACCGCCACGGGAGGAGTGAATTGCCCAATGGCGATATTCATTGCCAGTAGAATCCCAAACCACACCGGATTCCATTCAAAGTGCTGCATCACGGGGATCAGAATCGGCATCATGATCAGATAGATCGAGATGGCATCTAGCAGCATGCCAGCCACCAGCACCGCTAACATCACCAAAATAAGCAGCAGCACACCGTTATCGGTCAAACTAATAATCCACTCGGCCAAATGGCGGAAGGTGCCCAGCATGGTACCCGCCCAGGCAAAAATACCCGCCAGAGCGATAATCAGCATCACCACCCCGGAAATAATCGCCGCCTCGCCAAGCAGTTCCCATAAATCCCTGAGCGAAAGCTCGCGGGTCAGAAACAGCCCCACAAAGGCGCCATAGGCCACCGCCACCACTGCCGCTTCAGTGGGGGTAAATAGCCCTGAGCGTAGCCCACCTAGAATCAACACGGGTGCAAACAGCGCAGGTATCGCTTGTTTAAACGTACTACGAACACTGAGCAACTCGGCTCCCTCAACCGGCGTGCCGCCCTCCCAGCCGTAACGTTTGGAAACGATCATCGCCGGCACCAGCAGCGCCAGGCCCGCTAAAATACCGGGGAATAGGCCTGCGGCGAACAGCGCCCGCAAATCAACACCCGGCACCACGATGGAATAAAGAATCAGCGCCACCGAAGGGGGAATAAGAATAGCGGTAGACGCAGAAGCGGCAATCAGCGTGGCTGAAAATGGCTTGGGATAGCCCGCTTTGGTCATGCTAGGCAGCATCACCATGGCGACGGCCGCCGCATCCGCAGGGCCCGAGCCACTCATACCGCCCATAATCATACACACCAGCACCGCCACCAGCGCCAAGCCGCCATGGCGAGGCCCAATCAATGCCTGCGCAAAACGTACCAAACGCAGCGCGACGCCTGAACGTTCGAAAATCAGCCCGGTTAATATAAACAGCGGAATCGCAATCAGCGGGTATTTGGCAACGCTGTTATAGGTATTAGTGCCCAAGGTTGCGAGCATATCCGGCGATAACCCAATCACAATCCCCACCGCCCCAGAGAGCGCCAGCGAAAACGCCACCGGTACGCCCGCAATCAGCAGCCCGGCAAACGCCAGAATCATCCACACATCAGGGCTCATCAGCGAGTCTCCCCGACAGTCGGTCACGGGTTTGCTGGATTAGTCGCCACAGCATGGCGAGGGTCAGCACGGGCAGCCATACCAAGTACCACCACTGGGGCAAGCCAAGTCCCGGCGACAGCGACTGCCACTGCTGCTCCTGCCAAGCCAGCTTGCCCCCGTACCAGGTAATAAGACCCAGCACGATGACCCCGCACAGCGCCTGAAACAGGATTAATACCCGGCGCAGCGTTGGCGGCAAGGCACGCTCCAGGAAACCAATGCGAATATGCCGGTTGCGACGCAGCGCCACAGAGGCACCCGCGAAGGTCAGCACCACTAACAGAAAAACGGAGAACTCTTCGGTAAAGGAGAATGAGCCCCCCGTGATGTAGCGAGTGATAACATTTCCCAGGCTGATCAACGAGATAATGATTAATGCCAGCGCGCCCAGCCAGCGTTCAGGGCGCGCATCAGGAAAGCCTTTCATGGCAGCCTCACAGCAAAAAGCTACCGGCCCCAAAAGCGCCGGTAGCGTAATACATCATAGAAAGTGATTAACGCGCATCAATCGCTGCTTGAGCCGCTTCTACCAGTTCATCACCGATTCGCGGCGCCCATTTTTCATAAACGGTCTGGGTAGCGTCGACAAAGGCTTGGTACTGCTCGTCAGTCAATTCAGTGACAGTCACGCCGCGCTCTTGAATAGCGGCTAAGCGTTCGCTCTCCTCTTCACGGGTCATGGCGATTTCCCACTCACCCGCTTCCTGTGCGGTTTCACGCAGCATATCTTGCTGCTCTTCACTCAACGACTGCCACACGGTCTGATTGACCGCAAAAATCAGCGGGTCATTCATATAGTTCCAGAGCGTTAAATACTCCTGGCCTACTTGATCAATACGCGCCACATCAAACACCGATAGCGGGTTTTCCTGACCATCCACAGCACCCGTGGTCAGCGCCGGTTGGGCGTCGGTCCAACTCATTTGGGTAGGATCAGCGCCGAGGGCAGAGAAGGTATCCTGAAACAGCGGGGAACCTACCACACGAATTTTCAGGCCGTCCAAATCGTCTGGCTCACTAATTGGCCCACGGGAATTTGAGACTTGGCGGAAGCCATTTTCGCCCCAGGCCAGCGGAATCACGCCACGAGATTCAATCGCTTCAAACACCATTTCCCCTGCCTCACCGCCGGTCACCGCATCAACGGCAGCTTCATCGGGAATGAAAAATGGCAAAGAGAACAGATTAAGCTCCGGCACCTGAGGCGACCAGTTAATGGTCGAGCCCACTGCCGCATCGATTAAACCCGATCGCATAGCGGAAAATTCTCGGGTTTGATCACCAGAAACCAGTTGCGAGTTAGGATACACCCGCAGCGTTAACTCACCGCCGCTGCGCTCCTCCACCAGCTCGGCCCACTTTTCTGCCGCCTGCCCCCAGGGAAAAGCATCAGATAAAACCGTAGAAACCGAGAGTTCACGAGCCTGTGCAGAGAGTGAAGCGGAAAGCAGTGCAGCGCCAGCCAAACCGGCAGTGAAACGAGCCATTGAGCGTGTCAGCGTCATGGTAGATCCTTTTTTAGCTATTTTTATGGTGAGCGTTTTATTAGGTGTGCAGATAGCAGTTGCTAGGGTTTCCCAACCGCCACACTTATTGTATGCACTTGGCGCTTGAAAGAAACACGCCTATGGTCGGCATGGCTAATTCTCATCCCAATCCTGTTGGATTACGACCATACCCCTCTCAACATAAGGCACCAGACTGAAATAATCACCGCTCCCCAGTGATAAAAAGCCGTTGGTTCGGGTAGCTGCCCACCTCTGAAGGCGGCCCATCATCGAGCAACCCCTCCTGCGGCGACTCAGAGCGCTTTTATTTTTGCATGCATCCAAGCTGATACAATGGCTTTCTTTTTTCTCTAACCATGGACCTCAACGTGCCCCTACGCGACCTGCTGCTTGGCCTGTTTGTGATCGCCATTTGGGCGTTGAATATTATTGTGATTAAGGTGGGCGTGGCAGAGCTGCCGCCGCTGTTGATGACCACGCTGCGCTTTATGCTGGTGGCGGCGCTGCTGGTGCCTTTTTACCCGGTGGCGCGGGTGCAACTGCCGTTTTTGCTGCTGTTATCAGTGACCTTCGGCAGCCTTCATTTCGCGCTGTTGTTTATTGGTTTAGGTCAGGCAGAGGCTGGCACCGGGGCGCTGTTGGTGCAGATGGGAACGCCCTTTGCCACCCTGCTGGCCGTGATTTTTCTTAAAGAGAAGTTGGGTCCAAAACGTATCGCAGGGCTGCTGCTATCGTTTGCGGGTATCATTGTATTGGCGGGCGGGCCCACCTTACCGACGCCTCTCCCCCTGGCCATTCTTTTACTGAGTGCCTTTGGCTGGGCGGTCTCGCAGCTGTTGATTAAGCGCGGCCCGCCCATTGCCCCCTTGGCATTGGCAGGCTGGGTGGCACTGTTCGCGGTGCCGCAGGTAGCGCTGGGGTCATGGCTATTTGAAAACGGACAGTGGCAGGCGATGCAGCAGGCAAGTTGGCTAGGCTGGGGGGCGATGATTTACACCGCCGTGATGTCGTCGATTGTGGCCTACGGGATTTGGTACGCGCTGTTGCGCCGCCACCCGGTGAACCGCGTGGTGCCAATGACCCTACTCACCCCGGTGTTTGCCGTGGGCCTAGGCGCGCTATTAATGGGCGACAGCCTAGGCTTTCATAAACTCACGGGCGGCGGTTTAGTGGTCGCGGGTATCGCCCTGATCGTGATTAATTTCAGCGGCAAAGCCCGCCCAGCTTAAGCCGGTGGCTGGCAGAAACCAGCGATGTCGGGGATTGATACACAGTCACCCACGCTGATGCCCCGCTCAGCGAAGTAACCTGCATTAACCTCTAACGCTGAGTAATAAGCGACACCGGCGGGATAGCTAGGGCAGCTTCGCGGCGAGCTGGACTCGCAGGGCTGCATGGTATTAATGGCCACGATCCGCCCTTCGTCATCGATAAAGGCAATATCGAGGGGGATCAGCGTGCGATACATCCAAAAAGCATTTTCAGCGGGCTGCTCGCTTTCAAACCGAAACAGCATGCCGCTCTCTTCCGGCAAGTGTTCACGCCCCATCAAACCACGCTGGCGCTGAGCAGCGGTTTCCGCCACTTCGACCTCTAAGCGATGAGGGCCGTTATCGCTGTGAATGGCCAACTCCAACGTCTGCACGTTGGCCTGCGCCGCCTCTCCCCAGGCCACAGAGCTGAGTAGCGACATCGGCATTAAGGCCGCTAGCGGTAACAGTAACGACGATTTAAGCAGCGTGCGACGAGAGTGATCCATGCTTACTTCCTTTTGTCATGCGCATCTGCGCGAACCCGGTGGCCTGGGATCAGGTGAATCCCCTCCGCCAGTAGAGAAACGTTCACCACAGCTCCGCTGGTTAACTGGTTACGCCGCGCGGCATGGGTGGCGATATCGAAGCGTAATATAGCACCATGGTTTACGCGCAGCGAAACTGATGTGATGCCCCCCAATACGACCAGCTCACTAACGGTGGCAGCGACCGGATTTTCACGCTCGCCCAGTGAGGGCCGATCACGACGGTGCAGCACAATATCTGATGGTGGAAGGTACCAGGTGACTGTCTCCCCCAGCGGAAGCTCAGCAAGCCCATTAGTCACTTCCAGATAACGCTCCCCCCACTGCAGCCGTCGCTGCCCTTCCACCTCTACCACCACTCCTTCAAACAGGTTATGCCGGTCTAACAAGCGCGCCACCAGCGGCGAAGAGGGCCGACTAAACAGCGCCTCAGGCTCGCCCTGTTGAAGGCTTACGCCGTTATGCAGCACACAGATTTGATCAGCCAGCGCGGTGGCTTCTTCCAGGTCATGGGTCACTAGCACAATCGGAATCTCGATCTGCTGGCGTAGCAGCGCCAGCTCGCGCTGTAATCGCCGCCGGGTGACTTGGTCCACCGCCGAAAACGGCTCATCGAGCAACAGCACGTGGGGATCACGCGCCAATGCACGCGCCAGCGCCACTCGCTGGCGCTGGCCACCGGAAAGCGCATAGGGATAGCGCTCACCAAGCCCTTCCAGGCGCACCTTAGCAAGCCACTGTTCGGCCTGGTCAAGGCGCTGCGATGGAGGCAGGTGGCGAAGCGGCACTTGAATATTTTCCAGCGCAGTCAGATGAGGGAACAGCGCATAATCCTGAAACACTATCCCCACCCGGCGGTGCTGTGGCGAGAGTGAATGCTTACGATCTGAGTCAAACCACACGTTGCCAGCACACGCTATCTGGCCGTATTGAGGACGGTAAAGCCCAGCAATGGTGCGTAGCAGCGTCGTTTTACCACTGCCGGAAGGCCCCACCAGCGCCAGCAATTCACCGGGCTGACAGACAAACTCCGCGGCCAAGGGAATAGGCCCCGTTTGATTGACCGCCACATGCAGGCCTGCGGCTAGCCCTGACGTCGACTCAGCCACGTACCCACCGCCTGCGCCCGGCCAGCCCATACACGAGACCTAAAGTGACAAATGATACGAACAGCAGCAGCGCCGACATCTGCGCGGCGCCCTGTTCATCAAACGCCTGTACACGATCATAAATAGCAATGGCGAGGGTGCGGGTTTCGCCGTCAATCGCACCACCAACCATCAAAATGACGCCAAACTCACCCAGCGTATGGGCAAAGGTCAACGCTGTTGCTGACATAATGCCTGGCCATACCAGCGGCAGCTCAATACGCAGCAGCGTTTGCCAAGGGCTCAACCCACTGCACCACGCCGCCTCGCGCAGGTTGTGGGGTACGTTCTCAAAGGCGCGCTGGATCGGCTGTATGGCAAACGGCAGATTAGCGATCAGTGAAGCGAGCAAGATGCCGCTGAAGGTAAAATTCAGCCCGCTGCCGGTCATATCAGCCCACAAAGCGCCCAGCGGCGCGTCGCGGCTAAAGCTCAATAGCAGATAGAAACCCAGCACGGTGGGTGGCAGCACCAGCGGCAGCGCAACGAGCGCCTCGCATAAACCTTTGCCGCGAAAACGCGCGTAGGCCAGTGCCCGGCCTAGCCATATAGCGAAGGGAATAAGAATTAAACAGGTAAACCCCGCAAGGCGGAGTGACACCGAAAGCGCCGACCAATCCATTATGGTTCATCCATTATGACTCAGCCATTATTCGACGCTAAAGCCATAGCGGCGCAAAATGGCCTGCCCTTCATCTTGCTGTAACCAGTGATAAAAATCGCTGGCAACCTCTCCCGCCTGGTTCGTTAATACCATGCGTTGATGTAACGGGCGATGCCAAGCCTCAGGGATAAGTACGTACTCACTTCGCTCACTAAGTGCGGGCGCTAAGGCTAAAGAGTAAGCTACCAATCCGCCACGGGCATCGTTAGTAAGCGCAAACTGCGCTGCCTGAGAGACGTTTTCGCCAAGCACTTGCAGCGGCTCAGATTGCTCCCAAAGCCCAGCCTGCTCAAGCACCTGTTTCGCCGCAACGCCGTAAGGCGCATGCTCGGGATTCGCCAGTGAGACGCGCTCTGTAACACCGTTTGCGTGGGCTTCTAACGCCGCCTTTACTGCCGCAAGCGGCGCATCGTCACTGGGCAAATCACCGCGCCCTGCACGCTGCAACCATACCAAGCGGCCAATGGCATAAATCACGCCCTCATCAATAGTGTGCCCTTCTCGATAAAGCGCATGGACATACTGCTCATCAGCAGAGAGGTAGAGTTCAAAGGGTGCTCCCTGGGCAATTTGCCGGCGAAAATTGCCCGAGGAGCCAAAGTTGAGGCGCAGCGCATGGCCAGTTTCCTGCTGAAACTGCTCGGCCGCCTCAGAAAGCGCAAACTGTAGATCTGAGGCAGCCGCCACAACAGGAGGCGCCCCCGCAATTGCGGGGGCGCTTGTGAGTAACAAGCAGGCTAGCAGTAGCCCATGCGCTAACTTAGCTTTTAGCATGCTCGTCGGTAATCTCCATCACCTTCATGGTATTGGTGCCGCCGTGAGCGTTCATATGGTCGCCACGGGTAAGAATGACGTGGTCACCTGGTTTGGAGATACCGGTGCTCACCAGCAGTTCAAGCGCCCGATCATTCAGCTCGGTAGGTGTCATATCCGTGGTATCGAACGGCAGCGATACAACGCCACGATAGAGCGCCATACGGCGCTGGGCGATGGGGTTGTGCGCCAAGCCGACAATCGGCAGTCCAGAGCGAATCCGCGAAGCAATCAGTGGCGTGTAGCCAGACGAGGTCATGCAGGCAATCGCGGTAATACCAGTCATGTGGTTGGCGGCGTACATGGCTGACAGCGCGATGGTTTCGTCCGGGCGGGTAAAGCCTTCATGAATACGGTGGCCAGATTCCTGGGCTGATTTTTCACGCTCTGCCCCCAAGCAAACCCGCGACATCGCTTCCACGGTTTCCAGCGGATAGTCACCTGCCGCGGTTTCCGCCGAAAGCATGACCGCATCGCTACCATCCAGTACCGCGTTGGCCACGTCAAACACCTCCGCACGGGTGGGTAGCGGCGCGGAAATCATGCTTTCCATCATCTGCGTGGCGGTAATCACGGCGCGGTTAAGCGAGCGCGCGCGCTTGATCATGCGTTTTTGAACGCCAACTAATTTGGCATCGCCAATCTCTACGCCTAGATCGCCCCGCGCCACCATCACTGCCTCGGAGGCTTCGATAATGCCGTCCAGTGTCGCGTCATCCGCTACCGCCTCGGCGCGTTCAACCTTGGCAACCAAACCAATCTCTTTACCCTCTTCGCCTAACAAGCGACGCGCTTCCAGCATATCTTCTGCATGACGGGGGAACGAGATGGCCAAGTAGTCAACGCCAATCTCAACCGCAGTTTTGAGATCGATCTTATCTTTTTCGGTTAACGCGGGAGCAGAAAGCCCGCCGCCCTGCTTGTTAATGCCTTTGTGGTTAGAGAGCTTACCGCCCACGACCACGCTGGTATGCACCTGTTGGCCGTCTACGCGAGTGACGTCGAGCACTACGCGTCCATCGTCTAACAGTAGGCGGTCACCGGCGGTGACATCCTGGGAGAGGGTTTTGTAATCACAGCCCACCTGCTGTTCATCGCCTGCGTCGCCATCAAGCTCCATATCGAGAATAAACGGCTGGCCTTCTTTGAGTACCACCGCGCCATTTTTAAACCGCGCGATGCGAATTTTGGGGCCTTGAAGATCACCCAGGGCCGCTACGCTGCGGCCTAACTTGGCGGCAATTTCACGCACTTCGGTCAATCGACGGCGATGATCATCGGCAGTGCCGTGAGAGAAATTTAAACGCACCACATCCACACCCGCCGCAAGCATGGCTTCCAATACGCCTTCGCGGTCACTGGCAGGGCCAAGGGTGGCGACAATTTTGGTACGACGAATCGAAGAGAAGTGCAGTGCGTTCATATGATTCCAACCTTGCAATTTAACGGGTAGTGGCTCTAATAACACTAGCTTATCAGTTTAACGCCTTCTATATGACAGCCCTGCAACAGGAAATGTGCGTAATATTACAACGTAATGGTCATTGCCAGAGGAAACTCATCGCAGTTGTTGCCCTCCCCGCCCCGATCCACGACTAAAAACTCCCCTTCACGCTCCAATACCGACTGAATCGCGTGCCAGGTACCCGCGCGGTAATTCACGCCCTGGCGGCCGTCGGTCACAAAGGCGCGCACATCATCAGGGTTAATATGTTCACCTGGCGGCGCAACCACCACAATAAAACGCTCTTGGTGCAGTGGCATAAACGCCTGGCTGCCCTGGGGGTGGCGCTCTAAAAAAGTAAGCTCTAGCGGCAGCGTGACCGGCTGGCTGATAAAAATATTGATCAGTGTGTGGGCATTTTCGCCCAAGGTTTCCACTTTCGCCAAGTCGTGGTGGCGCTGTGTGCGTCCAGCGTTGATGGGAAACGACGCTGATGTTCGCGCATCGATTACATCGCCAAAGGGGGCAAAGGCCTCTGCCGTCAGCGGCTCGGCTTTTAGTTTTAGCATTGCAGCTCCTTAGCGAGATGACAGTTTAAGGGATGGGTGACGATTAACATCTTTATACAATAAATACCGGAACGGCCCTGGGCCAGCGGCGTAGCAAGCCTGGGGGCAGAAGGCCCGTAGCCACATAAAATCCCCTGCTTCGACTTCTACCCAGTTTTGATTTAAATGGTAAACGGCTTTGCCCTCAAGCACGTAAAGGCCGTGCTCCATCACATGAGTTTCATCAAAGGGAATCACGCCGCCCGGCTGAAAAGTCACGATATTGACATGCATATCGTGGCGAACGTCAGCAGGGTCAACAAACCGTGTGGTGGCCCAACGGCCTTCGGTGTCCGGCATTTCGATAGGCGCAACGTCCTGTTCATTGGTAATGAACGCCTGCGGCACCTCAAGCCCTTCCACAAACTCATAAGCCTTACGCACCCAGTGGAACCGCACCGGTGCGTTAGACTCGTTGCGCACCTGCCATGGAGTTCCCGGGGGGATAAACGCATAGCCGCCGGGCTGCATGGTGTGCTGCTCGCCCGCCAAAGTAAGCGTTAACTCACCTTCAACAATAAACAGCACGCCTTCCGCCTGGGGATCAGGTTCGGGCTTATCGCTGCCGCCCTCCGGCTGCACTTCCATAATGTACTGAGAGAACGTCTCGGCAAATCCCGACAATGGCCGCGCCAGCATCCATAGCCGAGTACCTTCCCAAAACGGCAGATTGCTGGTGACGATATCGCGCATCACGCCTTTCGGGATCAGCGCGTATGCTTCCGTGAACACGGCGCGATCAGCGGTAATTTGCGTTTGCGGCGGGTGCCCGCCGGTAGGGGCATAGTAGGTAGCTGGCATTTGTGAACCTATGAGGCTTAATAAAAACAAGACATCCATCTTGTATACAAGATTAGTTGACTACATTAAAGCGATCTTTAACCGGATTCTTTAGCTGAACCCTTGTGAAACAATCCTCCCAATAGTAACGTCTTTAGAAACTTTCGTTTCACAATTTTAAAACGATACGGTCCGCGACCAGAAACAGCAACCTCACGTTCTATCTGACACGATCGTTGCTAAGGTTAAACATTAATAATAATCGCCATCCTGGGTGGCAGCTCTATAACGCGAGGCATAGCATGTCCCAACCAACTCCCACTCCCGATAGCCCAACGCCTAAAAAAAGTTGGTGCAGAATCCCTGACATCTACGTAGTGCTGTTCATCTTTATCGGTTTGGCCGCGCTAGCGACTCACTTTGTACCCGCAGGACAATTTGAACGCGTTCCAGGTCCAGACGGCCGTGTCACTATTGACCCTACGTCTTATGAACAGATCGCCTCGTCGCCCATTGGTATCGTCGACTTTATGCTGGCGATTCCCAATGGCTTGATGAGCGCCGGTGAAGTGGTCTTTTTTACCTTTATGATTGGCGGGATGTTCATGGTGCTAAGGCGCACCGGCATTATTGAAATAGGCGTTGATAAGCTAACGCGACGCTTTGCACGGCAGAGCCTGCTCACTATCCCCGTGCTGATGACGGTATTTGCCCTGATTGCAACGGTTATCGGTACGCAAGAGCTGGCACTGGTTTATGTACCGGTCATCCTGCCGTTAATGATTGCCTTACGCTTCGATTCAGTCACCGCAGCGGCAGTGGCGCTTTGCGCCACCACCGTTGGGTTCACGACGGGGGTGCTCAATCCCATCAATACCGGGCTTGGCCAGCAGCTCTCAGATCTTCCCCTTTACTCTGGTTATGGCCTGCGCATCATGGCGTTTGTTGCCATGCTGGCGGCAGCCATTTTCTTCGTCATGCGCTACGCTCGTAGGGTACGTCACACGCCGTCCCTCAGCTTACTGAGCAGTGACGCTAGCGAATCTGAAAAACGCACGCTCTACCAACACGCTGATGATAGCCCCGCATTAATTGCTACCGCTCGCCAGAAGCTGGCAGCCATCGCCACCTTCGCTTTCTTCGCCGTGCTTGTTTATGGCGTACTGCAGCAAGGCTGGTTCATGATGGAGATGGCGGGGCTGTTTATCATCATGGGCATTGTCGTTGGCCTTATCGCAGGGCTCGACACGGACGAGATATGCTCAGGCTTCAACCAGGGCTTCCGCGATGTATTGGTCGGGGCCATGATTGCGGGCGTCGCACGGGGTGTGGCCGTCATGCTGGAGGATGGCCAAATAATGGACACCCTGGTGTTTGGGCTTGGCAATCTTGTCGGTGGCCTGCCCACCCTGCTTTCTGCTATTGGCATGTTCTTCGCTCAACTAGGCTTCAACTTCATCGTCCCTTCCGGCAGTGGCCAGGCCCTAGTCACTATGCCGCTGATGGCACCACTCTCCGACATTATTGGCGTTACCCGCCAAACAGCGGTATTAGCTTTCCAGCTCGGTGACGGCATTGGCAATATCCTCTACCCAACCTCGGGTTACTTTATGGCGACCCTGGCACTGGCGGGTGTACCATGGCAAAAGTGGGTCAAATTCTTCTTCCCACTTTTTTGCGTATGGGTCGCGATTGCACTGGGCTTTCTAATTTTTGCCCAGGCAATCCAGTGGACCGGCTAGAGCACGGCGGAAATAAACTGCTTCAGTTCGGCCGTTTGCGGGTTGGTAAACAGTTCGCTGGGGGCGCCCTCTTCATGGATGCGCCCCTGGTGCATAAACACTACTCGGTCGGCCACATCACGGGCAAAGCTCATCTCGTGGGTGACCAAGATAAGTGTCATACCCTCTTTTGCCAGCGCTTCCAGCACGCGCAGCACTTCCCCCACCAGTTCAGGGTCTAGCGCCGAAGTCACCTCGTCGCAAAGCATCACTTTGGGACGCATGGCTAGCGCCCTGGCAATCGCCACCCGCTGCTGTTGACCGCCGGAGAGCTGAGCTGGGTAGGCATCGTATTTATCCGATAGGCCCACCTTCTCAAGCACTTCACGGGCGATTTTCTCAACCTCAGCTTTCCCTTCGCCGCGCACCACTATTGGTGCCAGGCAAACATTGTCACCCACGGTTTTATGGGGAAACAGGTTGAAGCTTTGAAACACCATGCCCACGTTTTCGCTTAGCTCTTTGGGCGACATTGACGCCGCATCCAGCTGTTTACCGGCGATAGTGATCTCCCCGCTGTCATGCTTTTCAAGCTGATTCAGACAGCGCAGCAGGGTGCTTTTACCCGATCCGCTGCGGCCAATGATTGCCACCACCTCGCCTTGCGCGACCGAAAGGTTAATACCTTTAAGCACTTCCAGATCGCCAAAGGCTTTATGAACGTTATCAACGTAAACCAGCGTCATAGAGCTTTTTCTCCAGATAGCGCGCGTAGCATGAAAGTGGGTAGCACAGCGCAAAGTAAAGAAGTGCCACAAGGGCAAAGATAGTGAAGGGTTCAAAGGTGGCGTTATTGAGCATAGTGCCGGCTTTGGTCAGCTCTACAAAGCCAATGATGGAGGCCAGCGCCGTCCCTTTAATCACCTGTACCGAGAAACCCACCGTAGGCGGAATCGAGAGCCGCAGCGCCTGGGGCAGAATCACATGGCGCATGGATTGGAAGTAGTTCATGCCCAGCACTCGCGCCGCATGCCACTGGCCTTTGGCCACCGCTTCCAAGCAGCCGCGCCAGATATCGCATAGAAACGCACTGGTAAACAGCGTCAGCGCAATGGAGGCCGCCCACCAGGCAGAGATCGGATGCCCCATGGCGGCAGCGCCGAAGAAGATCAAAAACAACTGCATCAGCAGCGGCGTGCCTTGGAAAAGATCCACATAGAGTGCCGTTAAACGCTGCAGCCAGCGGTTGCTGGAGAGGCGCATAAAGGTCAACACCAGCCCCACCGTGGCGCCGCCCACAAAGGCGATCAGCGACAGCACAATCGTCCAGCGGGTTGCCAGCAGCAGGTTGCGCAAAATGTCCCAGAAGGTGAACTCAATCATCGTTGCTCTCCTTGCTGATAGGCGAATAGCCGCTTACCCACCAGCATGAAGCTGCGGCGCATGCCAAAGGCGAGGAGCAAATAAACCAGCGTGATCAGCAGGTAAACTTCAAAACTGCGGAAATTACGCGACTGAATAAAGTTGGCGGCGTAGGTCAGATCAAATACCGAGATCTGCGACACCACCGCCGAGCCCAGCATCACGATAATCGACTGGCTGATCAGCGCTGGATAGACCCGCGCAAAAGCCGGGACCAGCACTACGTGGCGATAGCTTTGCAAGGTAGTCATACCCAGCGCGCGCCCCGCTTCTAACTGCCCTTTCGCCGTGGCGCTGATCCCGGCGCGAAGGATCTCGGCGCTGTATGCGGCCAGGTTAAGGGTCATGGCAATAAACGCTGCGGTGATGGCATCAATTTTGATACCGAGCCCCGGTAGCCCAAAGAAGATAAAGAACAGCTGTACGATAAAGGGAGTGTTGCGGGTCACTTCAACGTAGCCGCCCAGCCCCCAGCGCACCCATAGCTGCCCATTAACGCGTAAATACGCTACCGCTACCGCCAGTGTCAGGCCTGTCAAGGTAGTCACCACGGTCAATATGACCGTGGTGGTAAGACCTTGCAGCAGCTCACTGAGATAGGGCAGCAGAGTCAGGAAATCGAGCGTTGGACCCATCGTGAACCTCAGCTGCCGAAGTTTTCAGGCAGGTCCGCATTAAACCAGCGCTGTGATAGCTCATTTAAGGTGCCATCTTCTAATGCCTGGGCAATCAGTCGATTCACCTCTTCCATCAGCGCTGGCTCATTTTTGTTCATACCCACGTAGCAAGGAGAGTCTCTTAACTGATACACCAACGAGGGAGCACGACTGCTATTGCGCTCGGCAATCTCGGCGGCGACCACGTTACCGGTGGCGACGTAATCGACCTGGCCGGAAAGAAACGCAGAGATGGTCGTAGCGTTATCTTCAAAGCGCTGAACTCTGGTTGAATCCGGGGCGATCTCTGAAAGCTCCATGTCTTCTACAGCACCACGCGTTACCCCAATCGTTTTATCCGCCAATCCTTCAGGGTCATCCACGCTCTCATCCGCATCGGCGCTGAACACGCCCAGGAAGAACGGTGCGTAGGCATCTGAAAAATCAATCGCCGCTTCGCGCTCGGGGTTTTTACCCAGGCTAGAGATCACCAAATCCGCCTGACCGGTCTGCAAATAAGGGATGCGGTTAGCACTGGTAACAGGGATCAGTTCAAGCTCAACACCCATCTCGTCGGCAAGGTATTGCGCCATATCGATATCGTAGCCACGCGGCTGCAGATCAGTACCTACCGAGCCAAAGGGAGGAAAGTCCTGGGGCACGGCTATCCGAATAGTGCCACGAGACTCAATCCCCTCTAACGCATCCGCCTGAACGCTTGGGCTGGTGGTTAAAGCACCAAGGGCAACAGCAGCACTCAGGCCAGTGGCTAACACGCCGGACTGTAGACGTTTGAAGCGGCGGGAAAAGGAGTTGTTGAAGCGGTGGGATAACGATTTCATAAAGCTCTCCTGGCAGGCGCATGTTCTGCAAAATCTTGGTTTTGCTAGAGACAATTCGCTGAATAATTAGCAGTGGTGGTTTTGGAAATGAGTAGTGGTCTTGGCAATGAAAGCAAAGCGAATGAAAGCTTTGTTGCATAAAACCCAACAAAGAAACTTTCGTTTCACCTGATTACCTAAAAGCAATCGCGATACCAGAAGTCACTAAGATATTTTATAACAGCAGCTTAGAGGGCATGCGTAGCCGCAACGCCATTGAAGCCGCGTCGGCAGGAGAGTTTGAATAAAAATAAGCGCAACGTCTTGGTGCAGTTTTCATCCATCAAAGGGACGCGATGCACCATGCCAGGGTAAAGAACCTACTGGGCACTCCAATCAACGCTCATGGTCGGCGCTTCCAGCTCACTGAGATCTGAATAAATATCGCTGATGGCGCTAATTCGCTCTCGACCCTCTGCAAGGCGACGGTGCAGTACACCATTGGCGATCAGGCAGATCAGGCTGTTGGCCGTGGCATAGCTATCGAACGCGGAGAGGCTTTCCAGCGGCGTTTCAAAAAACCACGTTACTTGTGAAGCGAAATTGACCGCAGTGGGGTCAGCCAGCAAGGCTACCTTGGCAGGTGAGCGCTCAAGTGAATCAATGAGCGAAGCAAATGCTGCTGGGCGGCGGCGAAAACCAAACAACACCACCACATCCTGCTCGGTGAGATCGACAATCTCTTCCGCTAACGACTGGTTTGGATGAGGAACCACCCGCACCTGAGTACGTGCCTGAATTAGCTGCTGTCGAAAGTGCAGCGCTAAGGGGTAGCTGTTACGAAAGCCAATCACCACTACATGGCGCGCCCCATTTAGACGTTCCACCAAGGCGGCAAACTGATCCGTGGCAATGCCGTTCAAGCAGCGCTGCAGATTATCCTGCTCCCGCTGAAGATGGCGCTGAAACGGCGCTCCGGCCTCTTCCTGCATGGCGTTGGCGTCGATTACCAACGGCACACCCATATTGCGCAGTTGGCGGGCATGATCCTTAACGGTGCGGTAGCTCTCGAACCCCAGCCGCTTGAACAAGCGGCTGACAGTCGACTTGGAAACGCCGGTTAAGCGCGCCAGGTCGGCGGCGCTATACACCGCCAAATCGTCAAAGTGATCGAGGATAAAGCTCGCTACGCGCTGCTCCTGGGCACTTAACTCATCAAACTGAGCAGTAATTCTCTGGCCTATATGCGGCGTCATAACATCCTATTTTTCATAATTTAATTATCGCTTTGGGGCTGGGTGATGCTCGGCCCAGTGGCGAGCAATATCAACACGCCGGGCAACCCAAACGCGGTCATGGGTTTCGATGTAATCCAAAAAGCGCTGCAGCGCTCGGAAACGCCCAGGGCGACCCAATAAGCGGCAATGCATACCGATAGAGAGCATCTTAGGCGCCTCCTCCCCTTCCGCATAGAGCACATCAAAGGCATCGCGCAGGTAGCTAAAGAAGTGATCCGCCGTGTTAAACCCCTGGGGGGCGGCGAAGCGCATATCGTTGCTGTCTAAAGTATAGGGCACGATCAAATGGTTATGCTCACTGCCCTGGCTATCGGTGACTTGGGTCCAGAAAGGCAAGTCATCGCCGTAGTAGTCGCTATCGTAAAGGAAACCGCCCTCATCCAACACTAAGCGCCGGGTATTGGGACTGTCGCGCCCGGTGTACCAGCCTTGGGGCTTTTCGCCAAACAGGCGCTGAAAAATCTCCATGGCCTGCTGAAGGTGCTGCCGCTCAACGTGCTCGGAGACTTCTTGATAGTGAATCCAGCGGTAGCCGTGGCAGGCGATCTCGTGGCCTAGCTCTTTAAACGCCTGGGCCACATCAGGGTTGCGCTCCAGCGCCATGGCCACGCCAAACACAGTGAGCGGCAGGTCGCGCTTTTCAAACTCACGCAGAATGCGCCATACCCCAGCCCGGGAGCCGTACTCATAAATCGACTCCATGCTCAAGTGGCGATCAGGGTAAGCGGGAGCGCCGATGATTTCCGATAAGAACTGCTCTGAGCCTGAATCGCCATGGAGCACGCAGTTCTCGCCGCCCTCCTCATAGTTCAGCACGAACTGAACAGCTATTTTAGCGTTGCCGGGCCAGTTGGCATGGGGTGGATTACGCCCATAGCCGATTAAGTCGCGGGGGTAGTGACCCGTAGCGGATGACATCATCGTTAACTCCTTTATTCATATTCCTGACTGAATAGACCCTGGCCCTTATAATCGCTGGCCGTATCAACGCCAGTCCGCATAAGCCCTAGCTTATGCAAAAAAATCGCCTCACGCGCGTACCCAGCCAATTTGCCAATTATTTGTATACAAAATAGCCAGATTAATAACGAACCGCAACGCTGCCATGAATAAACCCTGAAGCTTTAACAATTTACAGAATTAAACTGACTCAAAAGCGCCAACCTTGGCTGTTAAAGCAGACTTTTTAGCTGTCGATTTTGTTATGCGGCGCGCTTTGGAGCTTGCATCACACTTGAAATAACACTACTTTTGTATACAAGAAACAAAATATTGTTTACATGCTGATTTACACGCGGAATAGCTATCGTGCAGATACATATCATTAACCCCAATACTACCGCCTCCATGACAGCCGCTATTCATCAGGCAGCCCAGCAGCAGGTAGCGGCGGGCACTACGGTTAGCGCGTCGCAGCCTGAGGCAGGGCCAGTATCTATTGAAAGCCATTTTGATGAGGCGATTAGCGCGGTGGGGGTTGCCGAAGAGGTGTTAAAAGGCGAGCGCGAAGGCAATATCGATGCGTATATAGTGGCCTGCTTTGGTGACCCCGGTTTACTGGCTGCCCGTGAACTCACCCGTGCGCCGGTCATCGGCATCGCTGAAGCGGCATTTCACCTCGCTACCTTAATTAGCACCCGCTTCTCCATCGTTACGTCTCTAGGCCGCACCGGCATCATCGCCGAGCATTTACTTCACCAGTACGGCTTTAGCCACCACTGCCGACGTATACGCGCCGCTGAAATCCCCGTTTTGGATCTTGAACATCACCCCGAGGCGGCGTTTACCCGCATTGTAGAAGAGTGCTGCCGCGCTCGGGATGAAGATGGCATTGGCGCCATCGTTCTAGGCTGCGGAGGCATGGCTAACTTAACCCAACAGATTAGCCGCGAAGTCGGCTTACCGGTCGTGGAAGGCGTCACCGCCGCGCTGAAGCTAGCAGAATCTCTGGTAAGCCTGGGGCTGCACACCAGCAAACACGGCGACCTCGCCTACCCCCGACCCAAAACCTTTACCGGCAAGTTTGCTGGGCTTTCGGATCTTAATCTAGCACTTAAGCCATAACCCCCTTATAAGCCAGCAACGACTCGGAACCACTTCATTAACTCATTTTAAAACAGACACCTATGCAGCAAGGGACGCCAAATCAGAGGCGTCCCACACCTGCGGTTTTTGCCACCCTTCTGATTAAGCGCTAGTACGCAAACATGCCCGACTTTCTCCATCCCTATCCTCGCGGAGCGGCCCCTGCCATTCACTATTGGTTGGCGTTCAATTGGTTAAAATCCAATGAACGGTGATCTTCCCACGGGGGGACTTTCATCCCATTAGTTCATGCCCATGTTGGGTGTACTCAATCAACTCAACGACCGCTAGCGCTTCATCAGCGCCTGTTATTTGAGGCATCAAACTCTTTTGCTGACCCTCGCCGACTATGCTGTAATACAATGTATTCACTTACATTGGAGGTGCAGTCATGAGCGTCACTACCGTTCGTCTTCAGGCAGACGTTGAACAACACCTGGAGGCAATCGCCGACAGACTCCATCGGAGTAAAAGTTGGGTGATCAATCAGGCATTATCAGAATACATTCAAAAGCAGCAGCGTGAGCAAGAGCGTTGGCAGCAAACGCTGGAGGCGATGGAGTCCGCTGCACAAGGAAAGGTAGTCGATGCTAACGCGGTCCATGGCTGGCTCAATAGCTGGGGAACCGAAAACGAGCAGGATGCGCCGAGGTCAGGTAAGTGAAACTGGTTTACACGGACGAAGCCATTGAAGATCTGAAACGCCTCAGGGAGTTCATCTCGGTCCATAGTCCCTCTGCGGCAGCCAGAATAGCCGCAGAGTTGGTTGGCAAGATCGAATTGCTCACAGACGTTCCCAAAATGGGTGCGCCGGTTGAAATGGCGCCGGAACCTGACTCCATCCGCGACATGGTATTTGGAAAATACGTTATTCGCTATTCAGTACACGCGAGCGCCATCATCATTCTAAGGGTATGGCACGAGTTGGAAGGTGAGCGATAACAATTTAACCAGCCGCTGTTGTCGGATAGTTTTCCACCGCTACGCGGCTCCAAAACTGCCGCAAAGTTTTGCGATACCTTACTGGAGAAACTGGCATGGAATTAGCGGTGCCATCACTAGAGTTTGAAGCAGCATTTGCGAAATTTTATGATGATTTTGCTCGAAATGATGTCGAAAATGCAGAATATTATGATCAAGGTAAATCTAACTTTCCAATGTATGTTCAGCGCTTGATCGATGAAACTGCCGAGTCCCATCAGCCCATCATCATCACGGGGAAGCGGAACAGCGCCGTCTTGGTATCTGAAGAAGGTTGGTCGGCCATTCAGGAAATGCTTTACCTGCTCTCCGTACCCGGTATGCGGGAATCTATTCGTGAGGGGATGAATACCTCCTTGGCTGAATGAAATGTTCACCCTAGCGCCTAAACAGCCTGCCCCGCCAACTAGTGATTCTTCTCCAGCGCCAAATGATTGTCGATTTCCTTTATCTTGTCTTCCGTATGGTGATTAACGTAGAGCACCGTGGTTTCTTTACCTGCACAAATTTTCTCGATAAGGGCTAGCACCAGCTGGCGATTCATATCATCTAGCCCGAGGCAAGGCTCGTCTAGAATCAACAGCGGCGGGTGCTTGACCATGGCACGGGCGATAAGTAGCAGACGCTGGTCGCCGTAGGAGAGTTTGTTAAAGGGCTGATCGGCGCGCTCTTGCATGCCTAGTAGTTCTAACCACTGGTCGGCAATTTTTTTCTGGTGATCGGTAGATTTTGAATACATGCCGATGCTGTCGTAGAAGCCGGAAATAATCACGTTTTTGCAGCTGGTGCTGACGCGATACTCCCACTGCAGGGCGGTGGAGACATAGCCGATAAACTGCTTGATCTGCCAGATGCTTTCGCCGTTACCGCGCTGGAAGCCAAACACAAAAATATCGTTGGTATAGCACTGGGGATGATCCCCCGTGATCAGGGATAAGACGCAGGTTTTGCCGCTACCGTTAGGGCCGCTCAGTTGCCAGTGCTGGCCCTGCTCTATGGTCCAGTCGAGCTTATCGACAATCACGGTATCGCCGTATTGGATAGTCGCTTGCGTTAGTTTTACTAACGGCTGGCTGGGGTCGAGAGCGGGTAGTTTATTGGCTGGGTCAGCTTCAGGCAGGCTTAGGTCGGTGGTTTTCAGATGCAGCAGTTGGTACAACTCATTGAAGGCGGCTTCGTCCTGACGCTCTACGGTAAACGCTAATCGCCCACTATCTCCCCGCTTTTTATCCCCTCTCTTTTTCTCCAATCGCTCTTTATCCGAACGATCTTTATCCAGATAGGCAACGTGCGTGATGAAGTCCGGCATCTCATCAAAGCGGTTCAGCACCAGCACCATGGGCACGGTGTCGATGATGGAGGCGAGATGGGCTTGCAGCATGGCGAGGGTGTCGACATCCAAACCATCAAACGGCTCGTCTAAAATCAGCAAATCCGGCTTGCTCGCCAGCGCGCGAATCAGCATGACTTTGCGGGTTTCGCCGGTGGAGAGCTTGCGAAAGGCGCGGTCAAGTAGTTTGCTCAGCCCGAACTTTTCGACCAGCTCGCTTGCGAGTTCAGGGTCTTGGCACTGCTCGAAAATCATTTCACTGACGGGGGTGCCGAGTGAAATGACATCCATGATATCGGCATCGTCTTTTTTCAGCTCTTTGGCGATGAGTTCGGCCTGCGCTTCGAAAGAGACCAGCCCGACGTTTTGGGGAAGCCCTTGAACCGTGCCCGCTTCAATTTTGCCAACGCCAGCCAACGCTGCCGCCAGGGCCGATTTGCCTGAGCCATTGGTGCCAGTGATGACCCAATGCTGGTGGGGTTCGATGATCCAATCAATCTCGCTTAGGGTGAAGCGATCATCAAAACTGATCGTCGCTTTGTTTAGCTGAATACGCTCTAAGCGGCTTGAAGGCTCCATCAATGTATTCCTTATTGTTTATGAGACAAAAAAGCCGAGAATATCGTGACGATATCTCGGCTTTTAGATGACTTAGCGGTCTAGTTTTTGACGAGCCATCATTTAATCAGCCGATTAAATGATCTTCTTCATATCTGCCATGTGGCCACGCAACACTGCGCCAACGGCTTCAACTGGGTGGGCGCGGAGCGCATCGTTAACTTCGATTAAACGCGCGTTATCAACACCGTTGTCGTCTACAGCCAGGCCTTTACCGATAACATCGGATTTGATGCCTTTCATAAAGTCAGCCAGTAGCGGCACACAAGCGTGGTTGTAGAGGTAGCAACCGTATTCCGCGGTGTCAGAGATAGTCGCGTTCATTTCGTACAGTTTCTTACGCGCGATGGTGTTGGCGATCAGCGGCGTTTCGTGGAGCGACTCGTAGTAAGCAGACTCGGCGATGATGCCCGCCGCCGTCATGGTTTCGAAAGCAAGCTCGACGCCCGCTTTAACCATTGCCACCATCAAGATGCCGTTGTCGAAGTACTCCTGTTCAGTAATTTCTACGTTACCAGCAGGGGTTTTTTCGAAGTTGGTTTCTGCGGTTTCGGCGCGCCATTTGAGCAGGTTAGCGTCATCGTTGGCCCAATCTTCCATCATCGTTTTAGAGAAGTGGCCACTGATGATGTCGTCCTGGTGCTTGTTGTACAGCGGACGCATGATCTCTTTCAGCTCTTCAGCAAGATCAAAGGCTTTGATCTTGGCTGGGTTAGAGAGACGATCCAGCATGTTGGTCACGCCGCCGTATTTCAGTGCTTCCGTGATGTTTTCCCAGCCGTACTGAATCAGCTTAGAGGCGTAGCCAGGATCGATACCCTCTTCGATCATTTTGTCGAAGCAGAGGATCGAACCGGTTTGCAGCATGCCGCAAAGGATCGTTTGCTCACCCATCAGGTCGGACTTAACTTCGGCGATGAAAGAGGACATCAATACGCCAGCTTTGTGGCCGCCAGTACCCACTGCGTAGGCTTTTGCCAGGGCAAGGCCTTCGCCTTTAGGATCATTGTCTTCGTGAACAGCGATCAAGGTGGGAACACCGAAACCACGCACGTATTCAGCGCGAACTTCTGACCCTGGGCACTTAGGCGCCACCATGATGACGGTTATGTCTTCACGGACTTTCATGCCCTCTTCCACGATGTTGAAACCGTGAGAGTAAGACAAACAAGCGCCCTGCTTCATCAGCGGCATTACTGCCGTTACAACAGAGGTGTGCTGCTTATCGGGCGTCAGGTTCAATACAACGTCTGCCGTGGGGATCAACTCTTCGTAAGTGCCTACCACGAAGCCGTTTTCAGTGGCGTTCTTCCAGGACTGACGCTTTTGTTCAATGGCTTCAGGGCGCAGCGCGTAAGAGACGTCTAAGCCGCTGTCGCGTAGGTTCAAGCCCTGATTCAGGCCTTGGGCGCCACAGCCGATAACGACCATTTTTTTGCCTTTAAGTGCGTCTACGCCATCAGCAAATTCAGAGCTGTACATAAAACGGCATTTGGCGAGTTCAGCCAGTTGCTCGCGGAGCGGCAGCGTATTGAAATAGTTAGCCATTGTTAACATCCTAAATATTTATGATCACAATATCGATGTAAGACACACCGACACGAAAATGAGAGTCATAGCCGCTCAATGCAAGATCCAGCGCCATGTGAGTAGGGATAATCTATACAAGAGTGAGCATTTCTTAAATTGATATATTTGCAACAGCGTATCCCATTTTATGCAAAGCTCAATTATGATGGCGTTTATGAATTATAAAATTTTAAAACAGTTCCTCGCCTTGGCAGAAACCCTGCATTTCGGCCGCGCCAGCGATGAGTGCTATATCAGCATTTCTGCCTTGTCGCGCAACATTCGCCATTTAGAAGAGGAACTGGGCGTATCGCTGTTTAATCGCGACAACCGCACCGTGGTGTTGACCCAGGAGGGGCAAAAATTTCGCAAGTACGCCCGCGATGCCAGTAGCCAATGGAATTTGATTCGTCATGAATTAACCGACCATTCTGATCAATTACGCGGTGAAATCAGCCTGTATGGCTCCGTCACCGCCAGCTACAGTTTTTTATACGAGCTACTGCGCCGCTTTCGTATTGCCTACCCGGTGATTGAAATCAAGCTGCGTACGGGTGACCCAGAACATGCGATTGCCCGCGTTCTGGATGGTAAAGAAGACCTAAGCATTGCCGCTCAGCCTGCCAACCTGCCGCGGGGTCTGGCATTTAAATCCATTGCTACCTCGCCTTTGCTGTTTATTGCGCCCCTTGAGCAGCAAGTGCCGAATGTGCCCACCCACACGCCCAACACACCCATCAAGTGGTCGAGCATTCCTATGATTCTCTCGGAGAGTGGTGTCTCCAGAGCGCGGGTGGACGAGTGGTTTCGCCAGCAAGACATCTCCCCGCGTATTTATGCTCAGGTGACAGGTAATGAAGCCATTGTGAGTATGGTGAGCTTGGGTTTTGGGATTGGCGTGGTGCCCAAAATTGTCCTCGACAACAGCCCCTTGGTGGATCGCATTCGTGTACTCGATGTGACACCGGAACTGGAACCCTACGATATTGGTTTGTTTACCCTAAAGAAAAACCTAAAAAATCCACTGGTCGATGCGTTTTGGAGTTTAATGTAAGCGCTACTCAATATAAGCCCTGGGCACTGTTGTTTAGCAACTTTCCAACCACCCCCACCTATCTGCTAACAGCCGAATAGCGAGACTTTGCAACCCACTACGCAAGGTCTGACGTACGTGGCGGGCTTGGCATACCTTTATGACTTCCAACAAGCCTTACAACTTCCAGCACGCTGCCCAGTGCTGTTGACCAAGCACTTTGGCGGGCGGCACTTCTTGCTGGCACTCGTCGGTTGCCAGCGAGCAGCGTGGCGCGAAAGCGCAGCCTTGGGGTGGAAAGGCCATATCCGGCGGTGAGCCGGGAATAGCACTGAGTCGCTCGCCCTTTAACTCGCCAGAAGCGCGGGACTGCATCAGCCCTACCGTGTAGGGGTGGCGCGGTGCGCGAATAATCTCATCGACACTGCCGGTCTCCACTACCCGGCCTGCGTACATCACCGCGATGCGGTCGGATATCTCGTTGGCGACCCCCATATCGTGGGTAACAAAAATAACCGACATCCCTAACTCGCGCTGCAGCTCACGTAACAAGAGTAAAATCTGAATTTGAACGGTGGCATCTAGCGCTGTAGTCGGTTCATCGGCCAGCAACAGCCGGGGCCGACATGACAATGCCAGGGCGATCATTGCCCGCTGGCTCATGCCGCCCGAAAGCTCGTGGGGGTAGTTAGATAAACGCCGTTTCGCTGACGGGATACGCACCAGCTCAAATAGCTCTAATGCACGGGCTAACCCTTCCCTGTGGCTGACGCCTTCATGGCGGCATACCGTTTCTGCGATTTGATCACCAATGCGAAAGACAGGATCAAACGCCAGCATCGGCTCTTGAAAAATCATTGAGGTGGTAAACCCGCGGTACCGTGAGAGTTCACGCCGCGACATCGCTAGCACATCTTGTCCGGCGACCTTTATATGCCCATGTATTTGCGTTCTACGTTCTGGAAGTAGCCGCATAAGGGCGCGCAGTGTGACACTCTTTCCTGACCCGCTTTCTCCAAGGATCGTCAACACTTCCCCTTTGGCAAGGGTGAGGTCGACACCGTTCACAGCCTGCACAAAGCGCCCAGGGGAACGAAAGTGAACCTTTAAATTTTGCACATCAACCATTTGCTCAGCCGTTGATGAAGCGTCGAGCGGGACTTGCTCTGGGCTGGACTGGTGCGCCGTTACGCAGGGAGCGGTCATGACAAAACCTCCTCAGAAATGGGCGTCGCGGCTAACGCCTGTACGTCGGCTGCCCGCCAGCATGCTGATTGATGCTGGCGGCTCCCAACCTGTTGGTCATTTAATGACGCGAGCTCTGGTTCCTGAACGCTGCATTTATCCACAGCCATACTGCAGCGCGGGCAAAAACGGCAGCCTGGGGGTAAGTCAATGGGATTAGGTGGGTCACCCACAAGTGGTGCTGTTTGGGTGCGGTTATCGGGGTCCATAGACGGCATGGCCGACATCAATGCCCGCGTATAGGGGTGAGCAGGGGCATTATAAAGCGACTCGCTTTCGCCCATTTCTGCTACCCGCCCCAGGTACATCACCATGACACGGTCACTGATGTAGCGCACCACATTGAGATCGTGGGAAATAAACAGGTAGGTCAGGCCGTACTCTTGCTTAAGGTCGACCAACAGGTTTAAAACTTGCGCCTCTACGGATTTATCGAGAGCGGATACTGCCTCATCAAGGATAAGCAAACGGGGTTCAAGCGCCAAGGCCCGGGCAATGTTAATGCGCTGACGCTGCCCACCGGAGAGTTCATGGGGGTAACGGCTAGCGAATTGATTGGGTAGCAGGCCCACTTGATCAAGTAGCTTGCGCGCTCTTGCGTTGGCTTCTTTCTTACCAAGGCCATGCACCTGTGGTCCAAATGCAATGGACTCCTCAACGCTCATCCGCGGATTGAGCGAGGCATAGGAGTTCTGAAACACCATCTGCACTTGCCGACGCATCTCACGCAGTGACAAGCCACCAGGCTTGCCTACCGGGTCACCATCGAAAATCACTTCACCCGCATCGGGTTTCAGCAACTGCATCAACAAACGAGCAGTGGTTGATTTCCCACACCCAGATTCCCCCACAATGCCCAGGGTTTCGCCCTTTAGCACATCGAAATCTACCCCATCGACGGCATGGACTTGGCTTACAGGGCGTCCAAAGAAGTCTTTCTTAATCACAAAGTGCTTACGCAGTGATCTCACACTAAGCAGTGGCTGTGCTTGCCCGCCACGATCTCGGCGATCTAATGGTTGTTTTGAGGGCATAGAGGCGTGAGCAGAAATACGTTCAGCGTTCATAATTTGACATCCATAGCAGAGCGCAGACCATCGCTGAGCGTGTTGAAGCAAATCGACACCGTAAAAATCATCACCCCTGGCAGAATCGTAATCCAGGGATTTACGTAGATGGCATCACGTAAGGTATTCAGCATTAAGCCCCACTCGGGCATCGGCGGCCTGGCACCTAACCCCAGAAAAGATAGCCCGGACGCCAAAATCATGCTGACACTGACAAGAGAAGTGGCGTAAACGAAAATAGGACTTAAAACGTTACCTAGTACATGGCAACGAATGATTTTTAAACTGCCCGCCCCACTGGCCCGCGCCGCTTCAATGTAATCAACGCTACGCACTTGAGTCGTGACACTCTCCGCCACCCGTGCAATGGGCGGTATAAACACCACCGTGAGAGAGAACAGTGAATTGACAATGCCAGCACCTAACGCGCCCGCTAGAGCAATCGCCAGCAGCACCGCAGGGAAAGCGTAAAAAACATCAATAATACGCATGCATACAGTGTTGGTTTTGCCCCCCACAAACCCCGCCACGATGCCAATCGCACTGCCAATCACAAACGCATTAACAATAGGCATAACGCCAATCAATAGGGATAAGCGAGCTCCATAAATCAGCCGGGAAAGCATGTCGCGCCCAAGCTCATCGGTGCCCAACCAGTGGCCCGGCGTGCCAATTGGCTGCAAGCGATTGATCATGCTGGTTTTGTAGGGGTCCATGGGCGCCAGCCAGGGTGAAAATAACGCCATGGCAAGTATGCAAAGCAGAATGATGCCCGCAATCAGGGCCACTGGGTCCCGACTCAAGCGTCGAAATACAGGACCCCAATAACCACGACTAGGCGCTATAGAAGGCGCCTCAACTTTTGAGGCAACATCAATAGAAGTAGATGTCATAGGATTCTCCTTGCCAATTCAGCCGCGCTGGATGCGTGGGTCAAGGCGAGCCTGAATGAGGTCGACCATTAAATTAAGCGCCACGAAGAACAGCGCCAGTATCAAGATAGTGCCTTGTAGAATTGGCAAATCACGCTGGAAAATAGCGTTATTAAGCAATAACCCCGTACCCGGCCAAGAGAACACCGTCTCAACCAGAATAGAGCCGCCTAATAGATAACCTAACTGCAGCCCCATCACGGCTAACGCGGTGGGCGCGACATTCTTAATCACATGCAAGAAGATACGCCGTTCAGCCAAGCCTTTAGCTCGCAGCGCTTCCACAAACTCATGAGCTAACACATCTGCCACCATGGCACGCACCGTGCGCGTCACCACACCCATGGGAATTACCGACAGCGTGACGGCAGGCAGGATTAAGTGGCGCAAGTATGACCACTCAAAATTCCAGTCGCTTGAGCTGCCAGGCCCTGCGCCGGATGAGGGCAACCAGTTCAGCTCGACAGAAAAGATGATTACCAACAGCATGCCCAACCAGTAGTGCGGCACACTGACGCCACCCACTGCGAAACCAGTGACTAAACGATCAAGCAGCGAACCCTGGTAATAGCCCGCCAATACGCCAAACGTACAGCCCAGTGAAAACCCAATCATGGAGGCAGCGATGGCGAGTAGCAGCGTATTCTTTAGCGCACCGAACACTTCGGTTGTCACCGCCCTGCCATTCGCTGCGGACATGCCTAAATCCCCCTGGACAGCACGACTTACCCACAGCCCAAACTGCTCTGGCAGCGGGCGGTCAAAACCGTAGGCACGCTGCACCATCGCCACGACTTCACTGGGCGCATCGGGTGAGACAACGGCATCCATGGGGTCGCCCGGCGATAAATGGACTAACGAGAAGCAGAAAAAGCTCACCGCCAAGGTGATAGGAATGACATACAGAATTCGCTTGAGGAAGTACGTATTCATCTTGCCTCCTGGTCATGGGCGGAGCGGCATTAATAGCCACTCCGCTGACATGACTTACTCCTCGATATAGACTGGGGTCAGATCCTGGAACCAGTTTTTAGCCTGGACGAAGCCTTTAACACGCGACTGCATGGCGCGCGGACCAACGTCATGGGCGACCCAAAGCCACGCGGCGTCGTCCACCATGCGTGCATGGAACTCGGCGAGAATGGCATCTTGCTCATCTTGATCAAATGTCACCCTTGCCTCGTCCAGCAGGCGGTCATACTCTGGGTCGTTCATATAGCCCCAGTTAAAGCCGTTAGGCGGCGCCATACTGGAGTGCATAAAGCGGTAGAAGGCAGAGAAAGGATCTAGCCAAGCGAAGGTAATGTTGGTGGCGTGGGCGCCACGGCTGCTGGCATCACCTGCCCCGCGCCGCCAGTTTGGAAACAGCGATTCCCAGTCAAGCACTTCAAAGTCCAGTGCAATGCCAACTTCCGCAAGGTTCTGCTGGATATACTCGTTCATTGCCAGAGGTTGCATTTGGCCTGAGCCCGAAGTGGAAATTAGCACCTTCACCTCTACCGGGTTTTCAGGACTGAAGCCACTCTCCTCCAGTAGTCGAATCGCTTCTTCTGGGTCGTAGCGGGTTTCAAAGGTTGGCTCGCCATACCAGGGGTGATCAGGCGTCACAATGCCTACCGCAGGCACCATCAAGCCGCCTAGCATTGCCTGCAGGCCTTCACGGTCGACTGCCAGGTTGGCCGCTTTGCGTACATTGATATCAAGCCACGGGCTGCCTTCCTGCATAGAGAACTGATAAGGCCAGGTGTGAGGATAGGGGTTGCTGGTAATCGCCATCCCCTGGGACTCCATGCGCGCAATAGCATCAGGGGCGGGAGACTCGATCCAATCGACCTGATCTGAAAGCAGCGCAGAAGTACGCGAGCTGGATTCAGGCATAGGAATCAGCTCAAGGCGCGTCAAACGTGGTACTCGTTCTTCATCCCAGTACTCTAGGTTAGGCTCAAGCACTGCGCGCTCACGTGGTACCAAGCGCGTTAACTTGAAGGGGCCCGTTCCAGAAGGGTTACTGGCGAAAGCATCCCAATCGCCGCCCAACGCTTCCCAGTGCGCGGGGCTTGAAAAGAGTAGAAAAGAGAGCTGATAGGGAAACCAGGCATCAGGTTCACTGGTGGTGAACTGGATGGTGTAGTCGTCTATCTTCTCGTAGCCATCCATGGAAGGAATTCGGCCGCGTACGTTGCCTGCTTGACGGGCATCAAACTGCTCTGCGTCTTCATCGTAAATCTTATCCAGGTTCCAAATGGCGGCATCGGCATTCCACTCGCTGCCATCATGGAAAACCACGCCTTCTCGCAAATTAAAGGTCCAGACTCGGCTATCCTCAGTATCAACCTCCCAGGAGTCAGCTAGACCGGGCGTTAGCCCACTCACTTCATCAGCAGAGGACATATCCCAGTTGATCAATGCATCGTAGATGGTGTAACCGAGAAAACGATAGCCTTCAAAACCGCTATCAGGCTGGCCAGTCGTAAGCGGAATATCCGATGCTGTCATCGCTATACGCAGCACCTGATCTTCTGACAGGGCTGGCGTCGCGAATAACGCAACGCCTACCGATACCAGCGCGACACGCTGGGATTGACGCAAATGACGTAGGGCCGCCACCATTTTTTTGTATACCATTTTTTCAGTCCCCTTACTGTTTACTTAGCAAGAATGCAAAGCCTGAAACGCCTTAGCTGCTTATAAACAATGCAAGGGCAGTGCCAAAAAAGAGACTGGTAACAAAAAAAGCAGCTAGCTGTAAAAATTTTTAATATACAAAAATATAATTTTTTGTATACATAATGGTCTTAACGCTTGAATTGCCTATCGATAAATTTAATCTCATGACGCAAGCAGGCTGCTTTTTCTTATACCTGCCATGAAAAATGATACGTCGCTAGAGCGTTATAAAGGTGCACCCAGGCAGCATCACGGCCCAAAACGGTGCGCGAGGCGGTATCTGAGAAGAGTAGGAAAGGGAAATGATGGAGTGATGGAGTGAACGATAGAGAGGGCTAGCAGGCTTTAAGGAGCACTTTAAAACCTGCTAGTCACCCCCTGAGTGAACAACTTCACAGGCCAAACACTTCACGCAGGTCGGGGGCTTCATCTTTTTCATCGACGATCGAAAGCGACGCTTCGATCGCTTTCAAGTGGCGGCTCATAAATGCTTTGGCCCGTTCGCCGTTGCCGGCCTCCAAGTAGCCGATAAGATCATCATGGTCGTGTGATTCGCAGCCCAAATGGCCACGATGACCGTAGACTGCAAGTATCAGCGATGAGCGCGAGCAGAGGCGTTCGACAAACTCTGCCAGCGTTGCGTTACCGGATAGCTGGGCTAGCCGCACATGAAAATCCGCGGATAGCCGAATGGCAACGCTCTGCTTGCCACTGCGCAATGCCTCGCGCTCCTGACGAGCCAGTTCACGCAGCTCCGCTGCTTCCTTTTCGCCCATGCGTCTTGCCACATCAGGCATCAATCCACACTCGATTAATTGACGGGCATCGAAAACGTCTTTGGCTTCATCAGCCGTGGGCCGTGTGACGCTGGCGCCGCGACGAGGCGTCAGGGTGACCAACTGCTCCAACGCCAGACGCTGGAGGATTTTACGGATACCGGTACGACTGATACCAAATACCTCGGATAGCGCATCTTCGCGCAGTCGCGCGCCCGGCTTTAAGCGCTGCTCGACGATTGCATCGCTCACCGCACGATAGATAGCATCGTGGCGCTCATCGCCCTCTTTAACAGCAGTGCGCCGTTTTATCGGCGCCTGGGCATCACTCATAGCTGGCCTCTTTGATCATTCCTCCCAAGCGGCAATGATATCGCGCTCTTCGTCGCTCATGTTGGTCATATTGCCTAACGGCATGTAGCGGCTAGCCACTACCCGTTGGATCTGCGCTTTTTGACCAAGAATTTCATCCCAGTTATTCAATGCAAACCCCGCTGGGGGCGCTGAAAAACCGGCATGTTCAGGATTACGGGCATGGCACTGCACACAGTGCTGCTCCATCAATTGAGTGATTTGCGCTTGGTCTGGCCGCTCCGCCGTTGTCTCACCATCAGGCACGGAAGCGGTGGGCGCCGCCAGCCAAAATGCAATTAGAATCAGCCCCACCCCAAAAGCAGGGTACGCTGGCTGGCTTTTGCCTGCATGCATCAGTACAAAGAACTGCCGTATCAAAGCCCCTGCAAAGATAAACAGTACCATTACCACCCAGGCAAGCTCATGGGAGTAAATAAATGAGTAGTGATTGCTCACCATCAGTAATACGACCGGCAAGGTGAAATAGGTGTTATGCACCGAACGCTGTTTACCGCGCTTGCCATCCAATGGATTTGGCGCATCACCCGCCTTCATGGCCTTCACCATGCGACGCTGGCCAGGGATAATCCAGAAGAAGACGTTCGCCGACATCGCCGTCGCCATGACTGCGCCGGTGAGCAAGAACGCAGCACGCCCGGTAAACATCTGCGTGCTGAGATAGGCAACCACCACCATCATGACGGCAACCGCCACGCTGAGCAGCCCGTCGCGATTCATATTGGGGCTAATGCGCTTACACAGCTCGTTGTAAACCACCCAGCCACCCAGCAGGAATGCCAGCGCCAGCAAGTTCGCCTGCCAGCCGGTCATGGTAGCGGCCCACTGCCAGGAGCTATTGGGGTTTACCAAGTAAAAGCTAGGGTTAACCATGTACAAAATAACAAACAGCGCAAAGCCAGAAAGCCACGTGGTGTAGGCTTTCCAAAACGACCAGTGCAGATCAGTCGGTAACTTGGCGGGTGCTGTGGCGTACTTTTGATTGTGATAGAAGCCGCCACCGTGAACCGACCACATCTCTCCAAACACACCCTTCTCGCGATCTTCTGCGGCTTTCGGTGCGCGTAAGCTATTATCCAGCATAACAAAATAGATCGACTCACCGATCCATGCGATAGCCGCAATCACATGCAGCCAGCGCAGCAGCAAATTAGCAAAATCAAGTAGGTACGCTTGCATAAAATAAGTCCCGTTAGGTTTACCTGAAAACTCAGCCAGGGCAGCCAGCTTTCAGGCAAATCAGCTACCGCGGTAGGTGGAGTACCCATAAGGCGAAAGCAGCAGCGGTACATGATAATGCTGGCTGGCATCCGCAACGCCAAAGCGCAGCGGAATAACGTTTAAAAAGCGCGGTTCTGCAGCCTCAACGCCCTGGGAGCGCAGATAGTCTCCGGCATGAAAGAGTAGCTCGTACTCCCCCGCCTCAAACTCATCGCCGTCTAAAATAGGCGCATCGCAACGCCCGTCACGGTTGGTGACTACGGTGCTCAAATGCTGACGTTCACTTCCTGTAAGACGAAACACCTCAATGGTGATGCCCTGACCAGGCTGTCCTTTTGCCGTATCCAGTACGTGGGTGGTTAAACGTCCCATAGCCACTCCTCATTGATAGCATTGTTGGCTTTGTCTGTTTCGCTTGTGCAACTTGACCTATTGGTCAAAGAGTACCGTTACTGCTATTTATTGTATACAGTCATCCTATCTACTCTTTAAATACCGCATGCGTTGGAGAATCTTTAAGTGCCTGAAAACACCACGCTACAGCTGTCACCAGCACCCAGTCGGTGCAGCCTTGAAATGTTTACCCACCACTATGGCGATGTTTATGAGCACTCACCCTGGGTAGCCGAAGCCGCTTGGCGAAAGGGGCTTACTGAAGCCCATGATGCGCCCAACGCACTCGCTGAACTGATGGGGCTTATGCTGCAGCAAGCGAGCAGCGAACAGCAAATCCAGGTGATTCAAGCCCACCCTGATCTGGCTGGCAAAGCCGCTTTGGCAGGAGAACTCACCCAAGACTCAACCAGTGAGCAAGCAGGCGCAGGACTTGACCAGTGCAGCCCCGAGGAGCTTGCACGCTTTGAATACCTTAACGAAACCTATAAGCAGCAGTTTGGTTTTCCCTTTGTCATTGCCGTTAAAGGACTCGACCGCCACGCCATTTTAGCCGCCTTTGAGGAGCGCTTGGGCAATGACGCAGTAACCGAGCGGCAAACCGCTATTGAGCAAATCATTCGCATTGCACGCTTTCGCTTAATAGACCGTGCCACCACGCTGATGTAAAAAGCTGCTCACAAACAAAATCGCCGCACCCTTCTGGGTACGGCGATTTCATATGGCCCTGCTAATGCAATACTAGTGCGATTATTGCTTAGCGGTTACTGCTTGGCTGTCTCTACCGCTTTCTTGGTAGTCTCTTCAGCCTGCTTCTGACTTTCTTGAGCAAAGCTCTGGCTAATAGAGGTGACTTTTTCCGTGTCCCCTTTTACGCGCTCCATAAAGTCACTGGCGGTTTTTTGCTGACTTTCCATAGCTTTCTTTAAGCTGTCAGCGTCTTTCACATCAAGCCAAGTGCGTGCTTGTGAAAGCGCCATATCTGAATATGCGCGGGCGGCATCCATTTGGGCGCTGATCAGCTGATCATAGTAGTCAAGCGCGGTCAGCGTGTATGAACGCATCGGTGATACAAAAACGGATTCGAACTGCTGCTTGGTTTTCTCAGTACTCTTATTCATAACTTATTCTCCAGATGTGAGCTAGCACATAAACACGCCTTGGTAGGCGGTCCTTAGACAGGCTTTTGCCTCTGCTGTCCTTAAAGCTAGCAGTGCTTTTTGTGCAGCGCAACATGATTTTGCCTCATGCTGCGCCTGCTCACTTTCAGAGAGTTAAAGCAATCCCATGTAGGTCGCTATTAACGGTTACCGAACAGATGCTTACGGGCTTGCTCATCGATTTCTTCGCCTGCTTGCGGGTTTACTTCTTCGACTAAGGAGTAAGCACGGCGTACGGCTGGACGCGCTTTAATCGACTCAAACCAGCGTTCCAAGTCAGGAAACTCTTCCAACGTCTGGCGCTGTTTCTCCCAAGGAACAATCCAAGGGTAAATCGCCATATCAGCAATGGAGTAGTCATCGCCGCCCACGTAGGTGTGGTGAGCCAAGCGGTGGTCTAACACGCTATAAAGCCGGTTGGTTTCTCGCACGTAACGCTCAATGGCGTAGTCGATTTTGTGCGGAGCATAGTGGCAGAAGTGATGGTTTTGGCCCGCCATCGGCCCTAAACCGCCCATTTGCCAATGGAGCCACTGCAATACGATATAGCGCTCACGGCCTGAAGAGGGCAAAAAGAGACCGCTCTTTTCGGCGAGATACTCTAAGATCGCACCGGATTCAAACATCGACAGGGGCTGACCGCCGTCATGCGGGGCATGATCCACAATCGCGGGGATACGATTATTGGGCGCGATGGTGAGAAATTCAGGATCGAATTGCTCACCTCTGCCAATGTTAATCGGCTTCACTCGGTACGCCAGTTTGGCTTCTTCGAGCATGATGGAGATTTTGTGGCCGTTGGGGGTTGTCCAGTAGTACAGATCAATCATTGCCATCTCCTTGTTGCATCAGGCGACACCGTTTCGCTGGTGACATCATCGTTGATGACACCGGTGCCGCCGCTGTGCGTCATATATCGCGAACGGTGACAGCCCGGCTTGCAAGGCCGTCGTGTACGTTCAACATACGCTTAAACCACTCATCTACCGGCTTACCCGGCTCGACAATTTCCTGAGTCGACACCACGTATGCCCACATCAAACTACCAAACAGCAGGTAATCAGCGCCGCCTGGCGCGTTGCCATCTAAAAATGCGCTGTCACTCAGCAGATCGCTAAACGGTGCCAGCGCTTGCTTGAGCTGCTGTTTACCCTGCTCTGGCTGGTGAAACTCTTCTAGCGTACAGCCGAACCGAGCCTCACGGGTTTTCCGGAAATAGTCTTGATCGTCAGGATGAACTGCCGCGAACAAATCCATGGCAATAATACGAAATAGCGCTGGATTCACGCTGCGTTCCACGATGTATTTGAACAGTCGCACTCGCTGGTAGCTGACACCTTCACCCAGCACTGGAGCCTCCGGGTACGCCTTATCCAAATAGCGCATAATCTCAAAACTATCGGTCACGACTTGATCGCCATCGCAAAGCACGGGCACTTTATCGTAGTCGGCAAATTCAAGTGCCTGCTTGTCTTTGAATTGCCACGCAACGGTGGTGAATTCCAGACCTTTATGAGCCAGCGCCATGCTTACGCGCCAACAATAAGGAGAGAAACGTAGCCGTTCGTCTCGACCGCACAAATCATAGAGTTTTATAGCCATCAATTACCGCCTCACCCTTGGGCTTTAAATGCTAAAGAAGCTACTGATAAAGATTGCTTCTGCGTTTTGCATCATTAAACAATGGGCCTAAGCAACTAACCGTGCAAGGGGCACTGGTTGGGACTGTCTATTAGTCTAATAAATCCCCAGGCCGGCTATGATCGGAAAAATAAAAATAAATTATTTAAAACATAGCGTTAAAGTCGAATAAACACCTCAAAAGCGTATTTCAAACAGGCACCCAACTGGTAAGACCAATTCTCCAGTATGGTCATCTTAAAAACCTGAACGTATCTTTCACACAGACCCGGCTGGCTGCACAACAGTTAGTCGATTATCTCGGAGCATACCAAACCAATAACAAGGGGCAGTTCCTTCCATGAATGAAACCACACTTGCACTTCTGGCATTTCTGCCGCTGTTGCTAGCAGGTATTTTGCTCATCGGTTTTAAAATACCTGCCAGAATAGCGATGCCTATCGTTTTCCTGACGGCGGCCATTATTGGTTTAACCGTTTGGGATATGTCCTTTAGCCGAGTAGCGGCTTCAACCGTTCAAGGTTTGATTCAAACCGCTGGACTTTTATGGATCATATTTGGCGCTATTCTGCTGCTGAATACGCTTAAGCATTCCGGTGGCATTACCGCTATTCGTAATGGCTTTTCAGACATCAGTCCTGACCGTCGCGTGCAGGCACTGATTGTTGCCTGGTTGTTCGGCTGCTTTATCGAAGGCGCTTCTGGCTTCGGCACCCCTGCTGCCGTGGCGGCCCCGCTGATGGTTGCGTTAGGCTTCCCAGCACTTGCTGCTGTTGTCGTTGGTATGATGATCCAATCCACGCCGGTTTCTTTCGGTGCAGTGGGTACGCCCATTGTAGTGGGTGTTGGAAGCGGTGTTGATCGTGCTGGCATTAGCGCTGAACTTGAATCAGCGGGCTCAAGCTGGGATGTCTACTTTCAGTTAGTTACCAGCGAAGTGGCGATTACCCACGGTATCGTAGGTATTTTAATGCCGCTGATTCTGGTCACCGTGATGGTACGTTTCTTTGGTGCCAACCGCTCCTGGAAAGAGGGCCTGTCGATCACGCCTTTCGCTATCTTTACCGGTATCGCATTCTCAGTGCCTTACATGCTGGTAGGTGTGTTGCTAGGACCTGAGTTCCCATCAATGATTGGCGCCATGGTGGGCTTGGCCATTGTTGTACCGGCGGCCAAACGTGGCTTCCTACTACCTAAAGACACCTGGGATTTCCCAGAGTCATCTTCATGGCCGGATGAGTGGATCGGCAACCTGCAGATCAAGCTTGATGACGTCGTAGGCAAAGCACCAATGTCTACCTTCAAAGGCTGGGTACCCTACGTTCTGTTGGCGATATTCCTGGTGGCTTCACGTACGATTGAGCCCCTGCGTGCTGCGCTGACTTCGTTCAGCTTAGGTTGGAGCAATATTCTCGGCGAAACGGGTGTTAGTGGCAGTGTTGAACCGTTTTATCTGCCGGGCGGTATCATTCTCGCCGTTGTTATCGTGACTTACTTTATCCATCGTATGAATCCGCAAAAGATGGGTGCAGCCCTTTCCGAATCAACCAAAACGATTTTCGGGGCTGGCTTTGTGTTGATCTTTACCGTGCCGATGGTGCGCATATTGATCAACTCCGGCGTGAACGGTGCGGACCTAGTCTCTATGCCCGTCATGATGGCTCAGGCCGTGGCCGACAGCGTTGGTGGCATCTACCCACTGTTCGCACCAGCCGTGGGTGCAATGGGCGCCTTTATTGCAGGCTCCAATACAGTGTCTAACCTGATGTTGGCGGAATTCCAGTTCAACGTCGCTCAGACACTAGGGCTCTCTACCGCCATGATGATTGCACTTCAGGCAGTCGGGGCAGCGGCGGGTAATATGATCGCTATCCATAACGTTGTTGCGGCTTCTGCCACGGTCGGTTTGTTAGGCCGGGAAGGTGCTACGATTCGTAAAACGATTCTGCCAACCATCTACTACCTGGTCTTCACCGGCATTATCGCCATGGTGGCGTTCTACGTTATCGGCGTCACCGATGCCTTGATGTGACCATAAGGCCATAGCAATCGTTGTAGAAAATAGCGGTGCTAGAAACGCAAACCCCAGGCCTTGGCCTGGGGTTTTGCTGTTGAGGGGGTAACCCTCTCTACCGATTAGATTCAAGTCAACCTATTCGCTTAATCTCCAGCCCGTGGCGCTTACCGCGTTCGACATAGCCCTGAGCGTTTTTCTGCATGCCCTCCACAACCTCATCAGAAAGCTCCCGCACGACACGGGCAGGCGAACCCACAATCAACGAGTTGGGCGGAAACACCGCACCTTCCTTGATAAAGGCACCGGCGCCTACCAAGCTGTTTTCACCAATGACCGCCCCGTTCAGCACCACCGCTTGAATGCCAATTAAGCAGCCATCGCCAACGGTGCAGCCATGCAGCATGGCCTGGTGTCCTACCGTGACGCCTTTGCCCACCTTAAGCGGAAAACCTGGGTCGGCATGCAGCACGGCGCCATCCTGGATATTGCTCTCCTCGCCCACCTCAAGGTGATCTGAGTCACCCCGTAACACCGCCTGATACCACACGCTAGAGTGTGCCTTTAGGGTTACTTGACCAATAACATCGGCCGTTTCGGCAATGTAAACGTCATCCTGAATATCCGGGCGGTGCTCGCCGTATTGATAAATGGCCACATTGATCTCCTGGGTTATTGTTGGTGTCCAGCGTTCAGGCTAGCGCTTGTTCCAGCAATCGAGCAACGTGAATCGCTTCCCGACCACTGCCATCATGAATCTGATGGCGACAGCTGGTGCCATCGGCAACCACCACCGCATTGGCATCCGCCTTACGGATCGCAGGCAATAGCGATAGCTCCGCCATTTTCAACGAAGCGTCGTAGTGCTCCGCTTCATAGCCAAAACTGCCCGCCATTCCACAGCAGGATGACTCAATGGTCTCGACCTCAAGCCCCGGAATCCAACCCAGCACCTGCTCAACAGGACGCAACGCATCAAAGGCTTTTTGGTGGCAGTGGCCGTGCAGCATCGCTCGCCCGCAGCTCAACGGCTTCAGTTTGAGGGGGAGCTGATCCTCGGCACGCGCTTTAACCAGAAACTCTTCAAACAGGTAGGCGGAGGCCGATAGCGCCTTCGCCTCTTCACCAAAGCCGTACTGCAGAAACTCATCGCGCATAGTGAGCAAACAGGAGGGTTCCAGGCCAACTATCGCCACGCCTCGCTCTACAAACGGCAACAGGTGCTCAAGGGTACGCTTGGCTTCAGCCTTAGCCTTATCAAACTGCCCGGACGATAAGTAAGTACGTCCACAACAGAGCGGCTTCTGCCCCTTGGTCACGTTGAGATGCACACGGTAGCCTGCTGCTTCCAGCACCCGCTTGGCCGCTTGGGCGTTATCACCTTCCATGTAGTTATTGAAGGTATCCACAAACAGCAGCACTTCCCGCTCAGAGGTGACTGGCTGCCGAGACGCCTCGGCACTAGCGAGGAAATTACCGTTAAACATTGGCAGTGAGCGCTGGGGTGCCAGATTTAACACCTGTTTGATCTGCTTAGCCAAAAACGGCAGGCGCTCAACGCCGTTGACCAGCGCTGAAAACTTGCTAGCCCAGGGTGCGTAGCGCGGCATTTCGCCGACCATACGATCACGCAGCGATAAGCCTTTCACTCGGGCTCGGGCGGTACGCGCCTCTATCTTGAACTTGGCCATATCCACACCCGTGGGGCAGTCACGCTTGCAGCCCTTGCAGGATACGCAGAGATCCAGCGCTTCTTTGACATCGTCGCTGGCCAGCCCTTCATCCCCCAACTGCCCCGAAAGCACCAAGCGCAAGGTGTTAGCGCGACCGCGGGTAAGGTGCTGCTCATCTTTCGTGACGCGAAAACTTGGGCACATGGTGCCCGCATCAAACTTACGGCAGTGGCCGTTGTTGTTGCACATCTCTACCGCCATGGCCAAGCCATGGGTGGCATCGCCGCCGGAGCCTGGCGCCGTTTGCTCACCCGTCAGCGGGTCGCGTTTCACATTCCAGGCGGACCAATCAAACACCGGGGTAAGCGGGATGGTGGTGTAACTCTTGGGAAAACGAAAATAGCGTTGGTCATCCATTTTGGGGGTGTCGACGATTTTGCCCGGATTAAACAGGTTATCAGGGTCAAACAGCTGCTTTATTTCACGGAAGGCATTGTTGACCGTTTCGCCAAACTGCCACGCCACCCACTCGCCACGGCAGATACCATCGCCATGCTCACCAGAGTAGGCACCTTTATATTCACGCACTAACGAGGAGGCTAGCTCGGCGATTTCGCGCATTTTCTCTGCGCCGTCCCGGCGCATATCGAGAATCGGCCGCACGTGCAGCGTACCGACACCCGCATGGGCGTACCAGGTGCCCTCGGTGCCGTAGCGGTTGAACACTTCGGTGAGCTTGTCGGTATACTCGGCCAGGTGCTCAAGCGGCACCGCGCAGTCTTCGATAAAGGAGACCGGCTTACCGTCACCCTTCATACTCATCATGATATTGAGCCCGGCCTTGCGCACGTTCCACAGCGCTTTCTGTTCGGCCGCTTCGGGCATATCCACCACGCTGCCTGGCAGGCCTAGGTCGCCCATCAGTTCATTCAGTCCCCGCAGCGCTTCCAACTGCGCTGCGTGGTCGTGACCGGCAAACTCTACCAGCAAAATCGCTTCCGGCTTGCCAATCAGCGCCTTCTCAATCACCGGGCGGAACGCGGGGTTCTCCAGCGACAGTTCAATCATCGTGCGGTCGACCAGCTCTACCGCCGTGGGGCCAAGTTTGACGATATGCTGGGTAAAATCCATCGCCTGATAAAAGGTCGGGAAGTTCACCACCCCCAACACCTTCTGCTCGGGCAGCGGTGAAAGCCTGAGCTTGATGCGCTGACTCACCCCCAGCGTCCCTTCCGAGCCCACCAGCAAGTGGGCCAGGTTGGCACGATTACCTGGGTCATAGGGCATCGGGTTCTGGCAATCGAACAGATCCAGGTTGTAGCCACCGACCCGACGCAACACTTTGGGGAAGTGATCGCGAATTTCCGGGCCTACGCGCTCGGCAATCGTCCTTACCTGTTGGGCAAGGTGCTGTTCACGAGAGCCCTGTGCGAAGGTGTCAACGAAACCAAAACTCGCCGCGCTGCCATCCGCCAATAGCGCCTCCACGCCCAGCACGTTGTGCACCATGTTGCCGTAGTAGATCGAACGCGACCCGCAGGAGTTATTGCCCGCCATACCACCGATGGTGCACTGGGCGCTGGTGGAGACATCCACCGGGTACCAGAGCCCATGGGGTTTAAGCCAAGCGTTGAGATGGTCAAGCACGACCCCCGGCTCGACCACCACAGTGCGTGCATCGGCGTCGAACTCACTGATCTGGTCGAGCCAGCGGGTGGTGTCGATCACTAACGCTTCACCAACGGTTTGGCCACACTGGCTGGTACCCGCGCCCCGGGCCAAAATCGGCACCTTGGCATCGCGGGCAATATCCAACGCTATTTTCAGATCTTGCTGATGGCGTGGAATTACCACGCCCACCGGGGTCACCTGATAAATCGAGGCGTCGGTTGAGTAGCGCCCACGGGTTGCCCGATCAAACAGCACCTCTCCCGCCATTTCTCGGGATAAACGCTCGGCGAGTTCACCGAGCGGTTTAATCTTGGCATCACGGGACGGGTATTGATTCGTCAGAGACGTCATGTGGCTCTCCCCGTCTTTTAGCGCTTGCTTGGGTTAAGCGGGTTAGCCGCAAAGTAGTCCAGCGCGGCCGTCACGCCGCTGCCTTTGAGATTAACGCCGGACAGCTTCATACCCGCCTCACAGCCGCCCAAGGTGGCAATCAAGGTAAGGTCGTTGCAATCGCCCAAGTGGCCAATACGGAACATCTTGCCCTTGGCCTTACCCAGCCCCATGCCCAGTGAAAGGTCAAAACGCTCGTAGATAATCTTGCGCACGTCATCTGCATCAACCCCCTCCGGCATCACCACCCCGGTGAGTACCGGCGAGTAGACTGATGGGTCGAGGCACTGGATCTCAAGACCCCAGGCCTCTACCGCCGCACGTACGCCAGCGGCCCAGCGCTGATGGCGGGCCAATACCTGCTCCAACCCTTCATCCAGCAGCATATCCAGCGCTTCATTTAGGCCGTATAGCAAGTTAGTGCTGGGTGTGTAGGGCCAGTAGCCATTCTTGTTGGCTTCAAGAATTTCATCCCAGGCCCAGAAGCTTTTAGGCAGTTTGGCCTGCTTGCTGGCTTCAATTGCTTTTGGCGAAAGCGCGTTAAAGCTAATGCCCGGTGGCAGCATCAAACCTTTTTGTGAGCCGGAGACGGTAACATCAACGCCCCACTCATCATGGCGGTAGTCGGCGCTGGCCAACCCGGAGATAGTATCCACAATCAGCAGTGCGGGGTGGCCCGCCGCATCGATGGCTTTACGCACGGCGGCGATGTCGCTGGTCACGCCGGTTGAGGTCTCGTTATGTACCACACAGACAGCCTTAAGCTCGTGGTTGGTATCCTCTTTAAGGCGCGCTTCGATCATGTCGGCCTGAACACCGTGGCGCCAGCCTTCGTAGCCCGGCAACCCCAGAAACTCGGGCTGGATGTCCAAACGCAGGGCCATTTTGTGCCATAGCGTAGCGAAGTGGCCGGTTTCAAACATCAGCACGCGGTCGCCCGGTGACATGGTATTGGCCAGCGCGGCTTCCCAGGCACCGGTACCGGACGCCGGGTAGATAATCACCGGGTTCTCGGTTTTGAAGATTTTTTGAATCTTACTCAGCAGCTCAAGCCCTAACGCACCAAACTCAGGCCCGCGGTGGTCAATAGTGGGCAGGCTCATCGCCCGTAAGATACGGTCGGGCACTGGCGAGGGACCAGGAATCTGTAAGAAGTGACGGCCGGATGGGTGGAAATTAAGCTTTAACATGATGACGTTCCTATTTGTTGTTGTCGGGCTGATTATTGGCTGTGCCGATTGGCGTTATTTGAAATGGATAATGAATGCAATAAACAGCAATAAAAAAAGCGCTACTTAATGCATCCGTCCGCGCGCAAGCTGTCCAGCTCTGCGCCAGAAATACCCAAACTATCGAGCACTTCGTCGGTGTGCTGGGCAAATAGCGGCGCTGGACTGCGGATTTGCGAGGGTGTCTCAGAGAACTTACTGGGAAAACCGATGGTTTTCATTTTCCCCATCACCGGATGCTCCATCTCCTGCACCATACCCCGCGCTAAATAGTGCTCATCCTGCATCGCCTGGGCGAAGTCGTTAATTGGCCCAGCAGGTACACCCGCACTGTCACAGAGCGCCAGCCACTCATTGACGCTTTTATCCGCCATTAGCTCTTCCAACAGCGCTTCCAGCTCTTCTACATGCTGACCACGGTTCTGGTTGGTAATAAAGCGAGGGTCTTGCATGAGTTCTTCACGCTTTAAGACATCCTGACAGAAGCGCTCCCAGGTGCGCTGATTGGCGCAGCCAAGCATCAAAAAGCCATCGCTTGCTTTGACTGCCTGATAAGGTGCTGAGACACGGTGGCGCCAGCCCGTTGGCCCCGGCACGGTGCCTTCAGAGAAATAGGCCGCGGCTTCCCAGGTAAACCAGGGCAAACCACACTCGGTGATGGCGATATCGATATGCTGCCCCTCACCGGTCTTCATCTTGTGAATGCAGGCGGCAAGAATCGAATACACCGCGGTTAAGCCACCGCCAATATCGTAAACCGCAATGCCGGTTTTCAGCGGACGCTTTCCCTCCTCTCCGGTCATCGACATCAAACCTGTCATGCCCTGCGCGACTAAATCAAAGCCCCCTTTGTGGCTATAGGGCCCGGTTTGGCCATAGCCTGAAATGGAGCAGTAGACGATGCCAGGGTTGATCGCTTTGATAGTGTCATAGTCGATGGCCAGCGATTTGGTCACCCCTGGGCGGTAGTTCTCCACAATGACATCGGCATCAGCGGCTAAGCGGTAGAAAATTTGCCGCGCCCGTTCGTCTTTAAGATTGAGCGAAATACTTTTTTTGTTGCGGTTAATCTGCGAAAAGCAGGTCGACTCGCCATTCACGTAAGGTCCCATTTGGCGGCTGTCGTCTCCGCCATTAAGTTTCTCGACCTTGATCACCTCTGCCCCCATATCCGCCAGTACCATGGTGCAGTAAGGGCCTGCCATAATCTGTGATACATCCAGTACTTTGATATCTTGTAGGGGAAGCATGCGCTCTCCTCCTAATGAGTAGTTTTGCCCGTTGTCCGGCCGCTAACGGCCAGACCACTCAAAGGGCGTTTTATTAACGAACTTATCCACCGCCGCCGCAAAATCCTGGCTCATATAGCACGTCGTCACCCAGTCGTCGCTGGCATCTGCCGAGAGGCGTCGCTGCTCTAGCGCTCGGCCAACCAATGCCTTGCTGGCCTTTACGGTCAATGGCGCACGCTTGGCAAAGGCCTCCGCCAATGTGGCCACTTCAGCGTAAATTGACTCGGCGTCAAAGAGTTGATTAACCAAGCCTGCGCCGTGTGCTTCTTCAGCACCGAACAAACGCGCCATCATCAGCGCTTCTTTGGTACGTGCTACGCCGAGCATGTCGATCATCCGCGAGACATTGTTAATCGAAAGCGTGTTGCCCAACGTTTTAGCAATCGGCACGCCAAACTTCATCGTCGGGGTGGCATAGCGGAAGTCGCACACCAACGCCAATGCGGCGCCGCCACCCACGCAGGCACCTTCAATAAGTGCCAGCGTCGGTTTAGGCAGCGTTTCGAGCTTGCCCACCACACGGTCAATGCGTCGCTCGTAGCCAGTCGCATCTTCAGGCTTACTAAAGCCCGAAAATTGACTGATGTCGGTACCGGCCACAAAGGCTTCACCACCGACGCCGTGCAGCACCACGGCATGCACTGTGTCGTCCTCGGTCAACTGATCGCAATACTTTTCCAAGCCGTCGTACATCGCCCAGGTCATCGCATTACGGCTCTGGGGTCGGTTAAAGCCAATCCAGGCTACGCCGTTTTGTACTTTGAACTGCAGACTGTCGTCATTCATATCCCTCTCCCTACTCCTCCCGACTCAACGTATTCGGGAAGAGAAGTGTGGCTTTGCGATAGATGGCTTAGCGATAGAAGAGCTCGACCAGGGCCATTGGAATCGCTGGGATGTAAGTGACCAGCAGCAGCACAACCATCAAGACGCCGATGAAGCCTAAGTTGGAACGCGTTACCGACCAGACATCCGACTTGGCAATCGAGCAGGCGGTGATCAGCACGCTTGCCACGGGTGGGGTCTGCTGACCAATCGCCAGGTTAAGGCAGACGATTAAGCCAAAGTGCACGGGATCGATACCCGCCGCGCCGATCAGCGGCATTACAATGGGAACCACTAAAATAATCGCCGCCGCCGAGTGCAGGAACAGACCAATCAGCAAGAAGAACACGTTAAGGATCATCAGGATCGCGTACTTGTTGTCGGTCAAGCTTAGAACCGCCTGGGCTAATTGCTGGGGCATACGCATTTCGGTCAAAAACACCCCGACCAGCGCTGATGCCGCTACCAGTAGCATCACCACGGCGGTCTGCTGGCCACCATCAATGATCGCCTTATAGAGCGTTTTGAGGTCGAGTTCGCGGTAGATCACGGTGCTAATCAAAATAGCGGCCAATACCGCAAGGCCTGCGCCCTCAGTTGCGGTTACGAAGCCACCAAAGATCGAGCCCAGAATAATGATCGGCAAGGTAAGCGCCCAGCCAGCCTCTTTGGCGGTCTTCTTAACCTGCTTAAGCTGGAATACCTCCTCCACCGGCCAGTTGTACTTACGGGCGTAATAGTAGCTCAGCCCCATCAAACCAGCGGCCCCGAGCAAGCCCGGCACGATACCGGCTACGAACAGTTGAACGATGGACGCCCCGGACATCACCCCGTAAAGAATCATCGGAATTGAAGGCGGAATAATGATCGCCAGTGACGCCGACGACGACGTCACTGCCGCCGCAAACGAGCTAGGATAGCCACGCTTCTTCATGGCAGGGATCAGCACCGAGCCCGTCGCAGCGACATCCGCCACCGCGGAGCCGGATATTTCGGCAAAGAACAGTGAAACGCCAATATTGATCATTGCCAGGCCGCCACGGATAAATCCAAATAAGGCTGAAGCAAAAGCAATCAGGCGTTTGGAAATACCGCCAGTATTCATAACGGCACCGGCCAGTACGAACATCGGAATGGCCAATAGAGGAAAACTGCTCGCCCCCTCGTACATGGTTAGGCCGATATTGGGCAGCATCTCTAACCCTTGGGAGGCAACAATAGCGACGGTGGCCACAATGGCCAGAGCAATCGCAATGGGTACACTCATGAGGATCAGCAACAGCAGACCAAGTAACATGAACAAAAGTGTCATGACTGCTTCCTCTTCGTCAGTTCTTCTGCCGTTAGCCCTGCCTTGGCATTGTCACGCTCAGCTTCGGCAATAGCATGTCGTATCTCTTCTTCCTCCTGAGTAATACCCGAGCGCACCTTGGCCAGGTAGTCAGGCATGCTCAGCAGTTGCGCAATAATAAAGAGGCCCGCACCGATAGGGATTACTGACTGAGTAAAGGTGAGCGGCACCCAACGCAAGGTGATCAACGCCATGCCTTGCATAACATCAAGGACCACCAAGCCGGCCCAGCCCAGCACGAGGAAGAAGCCAATAAACAGCGCCTCAGAGAGATAGGCAATCGGCATACGGATATTGACCGGCATAGCGGCCAGTACGCCGTCAACACCGATATGACCACGCTTGAGTGCCGCTAGGGCCCCGGCGTAGTAGGTCAACCACACGAGCATGATGGCGGCCACTTCGTCATACCAGGAGGGGGTACGCCAAGCGTAGCGAGTCACCACTGCGTATAGCACCACTAGCGTCAGCGACACCATCAGCACCACGGTGATGATCTCAAGCAAACGCTCCATGATGCGGGAGATTTGGTTAATATTACCCATGGGTCTCGACTCATTGAGGTAAGTGGCAGGAGCCCCACGCCGGCTATCTGGCGTGGGGGTAGAGGTCTTTTACAGTGGAACGCCTGGGGCTAGGAGCCTTCGCCAAGGGCTAACACTTGATCGATTAACTCCTGCGACCCCGGCACCTCATTGGCAAATGCCTCATAGATCGGTGCCGAGGCCTCAATGAAGATGGAGGTATCAACCTCATTCACCTCCGTGCCTGCTGCCTCAATGACAGCGATCAGATCTTGGTCGAGTTGTGCTGCATGCTCGTAGACATAGGTTTGAGTTTCCCGGGCGGCCTCAATGATGATCTCCTGAATCTCCTCAGGCAGATTGTTGAAGCGACGCCCCGCGGTCAGGTACGCCGGCGTGTAGACGTGCCCTGTCAGCGAGAGGTAATCCTGAACTTCTTGGAAACGTTGTCCGGCAATCTGGGCCAGCGGGTTCTCCTGACCGTCCATCACCCCAGTCTGGAGGGCCATGAACACTTCAGAGAGCGACATTGGCGAGGGCTCGGCACCATACTCTTCAAACATGCGTACGCGCCAAACCCCTTGAGGGACACGCAGTTTTACGCCGCGTAGATCTTCAGGGGTATTAATCGCGCGCCGACTGTTAGTGATGTGGCGAAAGCCATTTTCCCAAACGGCCAAAACGCGATAGCCGTTCTGTTCAGCGAGCGGCGCCAGATGAGGCCAGAAGACTTCCTCCTCTACCCGCTTCATGTGCTCTCGGTCTTGGATCAGATAGGGAAGTTCAAACAGGCCAAACTCATCGGCCACCGATGACATGATGGTGGACGGTAGAGCCAAGTCGACGGTGCCCAGACGCATCCGTTGCAGTAGCTCAGAGTCGGTACCCAGCTGACTTGACCCAAAAGTCACTACTTCAAAAGGCTCTGGAAGGCGTTCGTTGACGAGGTCAGCGAAATAGTTGGCGGAATCGGTGAATAGCGAGTCTGGGCCACCAACATGACCCAATGTGATTTCACGAGCTTGGGCCTGCAGCGATACTGACGCCACTGCGATGGCGAGCGTGGCGACAGCGACACGTGGAAATAGCATGGCTTGTTACCTCTTTATTATTGTGTTGGCACGATGCCTGGATGAATGCGTTTAGCCGTTTTTATAGTTATACGGGCGTTGCTTACTAGCCTATTTCTAGTGGGTGTAGCTAAGCGATGAAAAATGAATTCTTTATTCAAAGCTTAATTCTTAAGCTAGTCGGCGCCTATCCTGGGTGTCAAGGCGCCATTGAGAATACTTGTTTCAATAATCTCACTCAGGCGCCAATCCCCAGCGCAAAGCGGCCTGTTCAATCCCCGCAATGGCCGCTTGCTGGTCCTCCTCTGACGAAGCGCCGCTGACGCCCACAGCGCCAATCACGCAATGTTGATCATTTAGAATCGGCACTCCCCCTGCCACCGCCACAAAATGGCCTTGGGAAGCCGCCGAAACGCTGGCAACAAACGCTGTCCTCTCGGCATTACGTTCACCAATCACCCCGCTGGCTACCCCAACACCTAACGCGGCATACGCCTTGCCATTGGCAACTGGAAAACGCAGAGGTGCACAGCCATTCTCTCGTTCTGCCGCCACCAAATTGCCTCCGCCATCGAGTACCACAACGGTGAGCGGAGCTAAATTTTCTTTTCGTGCCAGCTCAATGGCGCCGTCGATAATACGTCTGCCCTGCTCTCTTGTGAGCTGTACGCTGCAGTGAAATACATTTCCAGCCATTAGGTATTACCTTTGTGATTGTTAATATGGCATTGCGATCAGCAAAGTACGGATCATTTGAATATTGAATTCATAATTACTTTTGCAGATCATACAAACAATAGCCACTATGCAGAGATGCCACTATGCAAAAATAGTAGTGTGGAGATAGCGTGCTCGAATCGAAACAAAAAGGGCTGGGTAACACGGCGACAAGCCAAGGGAGCCATTAATAAGGAACTGACTAATGACAAAAATTCTACAGCGCAATTTATATCGTGAAGTCGCCGATCGGATTGGCGAACTCATTGAGCAAGGTGAACTCTCTCCAGGCGAACGGATATCGGAAAAACAGCTATGCGAGCGTTTTGGAGTGTCGCGCACGCCGCTTAGAGAAGCGCTGAAAGTGCTCGCCACGGAAGGTCTTATTGAGCTGCTGCCTAATCGCGGGGCACGGGTGGTGAGGCTCACCATGAAAAATGTCAAAGACACCTATGACTTGATGGCGGCACTAGAAGGGTTATCAGGGGAGCTTGCATGCCAGCACATCAGCGACGCTGAAATTACGGCCATTCGTCAACTTCACAATACAATGCTAGAGCACTATAAAAACCGCGATTTAATGCCCTATTTCCAGGTCAATCGACAGATTCACGAGGCTCTTTTGGCCGCCTCCAATAATGATGTTTTACAAGAGACGTATAGCAACTTAAATCAGCGCATTAAACGCGTTCGCTACTCAAAAAAGATGACTGAAAGGTATTGGAGTCAGGCCGTAAAAGATCATGAGAACATGATGGCGGCGCTTGAAAAGCGCGATGGCAAGTTGCTAGGGCAAATTCTACGCGATCACTTATGTAATAAAATTGAGGTAGCGACGCTGGCCGGTGTGATCGAGACGGAAGATGACAAGCACGCGGTTAACGGTTAATAGCGAATGGTGCATAAATCAATCGCTCACTGCCACTCTTCAAGCCGCATAGAAGAGCGCTCCAGTCGCTCGTGCTCTTCTTCTAGATCCCGTAACAGCTGGCTGATGCTGGATAAATGCTCTAACGCTACGCACTGGGCCTGCTCTGGCTGGCCCTCTATTACAGCGCTATACAGGCGGGCGTGCTGACGATTAATCATCTCGCGGGGGCCAGGCAAATGGTAAAGGTGTTTGACTGAGGCAAACACCGAGCTCAGCAGCAAATCGGTGAGGCTTTGTAGCGTATGAACCAAAACAGGATTATGCGATGCCTGTGAGATCGCCAAATGGAAGGCATGATCCAATCTCGCGAAGCGCTCAACGTCAATGCTGTGCTCTTTCTCCGCGTAATCGGCCATTTCCTGGTAGCGGCGGGTAATCAGTACACGGTCAGCAGAGGTGCCTCGGCTAGCGGCAAGCCGAGCAGACTCGCCTTCCAGCAAAGCGCGCACTTCAAGCAGGTCAAACAGCGTGCGTGGATGATCCTTAAAGAGATGCATCAACGGACTCTGCTCGCTGACTGGCAATAGTTTGGCCACCGTCGACCCATGCCCTTGGCGGGTATCAATAATGCCTTTGCTGCGTAAAATTCTTAGCCCTTCGCGCAGGGAGGCCCGCGATACCCCTAAGCGGCTGCACAACTGCCTCTCCGAAGGCAGCAACTGCCCTGGACGAAAAACACCATCAAGTACTAGCCGCTCAAGCTGCGAGGCCACGTTTTCCGGCATTCGCGGCCTGGGTGACAGCGCCTGGTTCGCTGGTGACATGCTGACTCTCCCAATGGACGATGTGACCAACCTGTCAGTAATAAGCGAAGAAGGCGTCTATGTCGACTAATTACTGGTCTGACCAATGCACCACGACCTAGACAGACGGACAAAAAAAGCCCAAATTGAGGCCTTCGTTATGCGAATGGTATGTGCATGAACGACATGCGTATGAATGATTTCAGCATTTACCTTTAATGATAGTAAGCATGGGATGTCCCTATGAATATCCTCTTTGATGAGCGACTGGATGGCAAACTCGTCCGGCGTGATAAAACCGAGGTCTTAAACGACCTGCAGCAAGCTGTCCCCGATATGACGCTGCTGCATCGTGAAGAAGACTTGCGTCCTTTCGAGTGCGATGGGCTGGCGGCCTATCGTGTATTGCCGATGTTAGTGGCACTGCCGGAAACCTTGGATCAGGTGAAAGAGCTGCTTAAGCGCTGCCACGCATTAAGTGTCCCGGTAGTCACCCGAGGCGCTGGCACGGGGCTTTCCGGCGGCGCTCTGCCATTGGAACAAGGCGTGCTATTGGTAATGTCACGCTTCAACAAGATTTTGAACGTTGACCCGGACGCCCGCATGGCACGTGTGCAGCCAGGCGTTCGCAACCTGGCGATTTCTGAAGCCGCCGTGCCCTACGGGCTTTACTACGCCCCCGACCCCTCTTCTCAGATTGCCTGCTCCATCGGCGGCAACGTGGCCGAAAACGCCGGTGGCGTACACTGCTTAAAATACGGACTCACCGTCCACAACGTAATGCGCGTTGACGTGCTTACCATTGAGGGCGAGCACATGACCCTGGGCGCCGAGTCTCTCGACGCGCCAGGGTTTGACCTGCTGGCTCTTATGAACGGCTCAGAAGGCATGCTTGGGGTGGTGACGGAGATTACCGTTAAGCTGCTACCCAAGCCGGAAACCGCCAAAGTGTTAATGGCGAGCTTCGATGATATTGAAA
>NZ_REBQ01000240.1 GCF_007692655.1 Halomonas sp. | reverse complement strand
CCTGCATGGCTAACGCGGTATCCAGCATACGGTTGGAGAAGCCCCACTCGTTGTCGTACCACGCCATGATTTTTACTAGGCGTCCATTCACACGGGTGTGATTGGCGTCAAAGGTCGATGAGTTAGCATCATGGTTAAAGTCGATAGACACCAATGGCTCGGCGTTGACAGCCAATACCGGTGAGTTAGCCGCTGCCTTCTCTACGATGTCGTTAATTTCTTCTTTAGTGGTATCACGGCTGGCGGTAAAGGTTAGATCCACCAGCGAGACATTGATCACCGGCACGCGCACCGCCAGGCCATCAAATTTTCCAGCCAGCTCGGGCAACACCAAGCCTACCGCTGCTGCCGCGCCGGTTTTAGTTGGAATCATCGAATGCGTAGCACTACGCGCCCGGTAGGGGTCAGAGTGGTAAACATCGGAAAGATTCTGGTCGTTGGTATAGGCGTGCACCGTGGTCATCAAACCGTTTTCTATGCCGACCACATCATTAAGTGCTTTCGCTACCGGCGCTAAACAGTTGGTGGTGCATGAAGCGTTAGACACGACCGTATGCTCAGCGGTCAGTACATCGTCGTTGACGCCATACACAATGGTGGCATCGGCATCGGGGCTGGGGGCAGAAATCAACACGCGCTTAGCGCCCGCGGCAATGTGTTTAGCCGCCGCCTCGCGCTTAGTGAATAGCCCCGTGCACTCCATCACCAAATCGATGTTCATGGAAGCCCAAGGCAACTGAGCAGGATCGCGCTCCGATGAAATCGCAATGCGGTCGCCATCCACCGTGATGCTCTCGGCATCGTGTTCTACCTTGAAAGGAAAGTGGCCATGTACGGTGTCGTGACGCAGTAGGTGAGAATTTAGCGAAGGGTCGCCCAGGTCATTAATAGCGACGACCTGGATGCGGTCTCGGTAACTGTTTTCGTAAAGGGCGCGCAGTACGTTGCGGCCGATACGACCAAATCCGTTAATCGCAACTTTTATTGGCATGATGGCTCCTCAATCAACAGGTGGTATCAAGTGGCACTTTTAGTAAAAAAATTACTAAAAATACGTATTTTAGCGTCATGAGGCTGGTGATTGGCGCTTAAAAAGCCTCAAAAGGCTATCAAATATTCATTATGTAGTAAAATTACTATATAAATACATCTGACGTCCAATACAAAAACCAATACCTGAATGAGGGTCCCGCCATGAGTGATGCACAACCGCCGCGCCAAACCATCCGCACTCTGCAAGCGCGCAAACGCATTGCATTGATCGCCCACGATGGAAAGAAAAGCGAAATGCTGGAGTGGGCAACCCGTTGGAAAAACGTGCTCAGTCAGCACGAACTCATTGGCACCGGCACCACCGCAGGGCGGCTAAAAATAGCCCTTGGACTTAGTGTAGAAGGAATGATGAGCGGGCCACTAGGTGGTGATCAACAAATTGGCGCACGCATTGCTGAGCAGCGTCTTGACGTGCTAATTTTCTTTTGGGATCCGTTCTCGCCTCAGCCTCATGACCCTGACGTAAAAGCCCTGCTGCGCTTAGCAGCACTTTGGAATGTGCCTGTCGCCTGCAATGCGGCCACCGCAGACTTCCTGGTTTCATCGCCTTACTTAGGCGAAAGCTACGAGATGTTGATACCGGATGCCAACGCCTGGGCCCAGGCGAGGACGGTTTAAGCTTTATTCTTAACGGGTGTGCAGGTGACGCGCCACCACCTGCTGGCCACATTCATCATGACCGTTCATGGCAGCTAACGCGCAGCTTAGCGTGAGCTCGGCGATACGATCGTAATCCTGCAGTGCTGAGTTCACCGGCTGGGGAAGAAAGTCCAGCAGTCGATGATCACCAAAAGTGGCCAAACGCATACTTTCCCGCAGGCCACCCCGCTCTAGAAGCATATCAAACACGCCTTCCATTAGCGTATAAGAAGCGGTCACTAACGCATCAGCGCCGCCCTCCTGATCGAGCAGTTGCGCGGCCAAGCGGGCACCCTCGCTACGCTCGTAATGGGAGCCGCTCAGATAAAGGGGCTCAATTGCAGTGCCTTTCAGCGCGGCCTGAAAACCAGCCCGCCGCTCACGGCTAATCGATAGCTCCGGCATGGCCTCTAACCAGGCGATGCGCCTGGTCGCCTTACCAATCACCGAATGAGTTAACGCTTGCGCCGCTTGCTGATCGTTACTCACCACGCTTGCAAACAAAGCAGGATTTAAGCCTCTGTCCATGCCGACCACATGCCAACCCTCCTGGACTAAATCAGCATAAAAGGGGTCATCCGTGGGCAAACAGCTAGCCGTGATTAACACCTCGCAGCGTTGGGCGCGTAGCGCTAAAGCGAGCGTTCGTTCGCTTTCTGCACAGTCATCAGAACTAACTATTAATAGCTGATAACCTTGCTCACGCGCGCCGCGCTCCAAGCGTTTAGCAAGCCGAGCATAGCTGATGTTTTCCAAGTCCGGCACGATTAAGCCCAGCAGCCGACTGGCACCCCGGCGAAGCGCTGCCGCCTGTGGGTCAATGTGGTAGCGGTGTTGGCGCACTACCGCCATCACTTTTTCAATCGTCGCGGTGCTGATACGCCGCTGCTCGGCCTGGCCATTAATGACGTAACTCGCTGTGGTGCGCGAAACGCCAGCTAGTCTAGCAATATCAGCAAGTGTCATGCGGGTTCCTCTCTGTTTAGCCAAGCAGTTTAGCAGCAAGTTTGCGCTCATCAGACCAAAGTCTAAACACGCAGCACTTGTGTCATAAAGTGAATCGATTCAGCATAGCCACTATACACAGGTGACACGATTCATCCAGCCAGCCTCAAAGCATCTACAACTATAGATGTAGGCCCTTTCGGCAATCAGTTTAGGCCACTGCTGGATCGCCATTATGGGTTGGATCGCCATTGTGGTCTGGATAGTCATTTTGGATCGCCATGATGAACGTTACCTGAACGCCTTTACAGGAGAGCACTATGTTAACACTCGGCCCCGATGATATTTTGTTAGGTCGCCATGCAGAGAGCTGGCAGACCGCGTTAGACAGCGCCGCAGCAGCGCTGGAAGACGCCGGATTAGTTGAGGCTGAGTACCGCAACGGCCTACATGCCCGTGAAGCGCAATCGTCAACGTTTCTAGGCAACGCCATTGCCATACCCCACGGTACCCAAGAAAGCCGCCAACACGTGAAGCACACCGGCGTACGGGTATTGCAGTTTCCTGAAGGGGTTGAGTGGCACGACGGTCAACGGGTTCATGTATTAGTCACTATTGCTGCACAAAATGACGAACATCTGGATATTCTGCGCCAACTCACTCACGTACTAGATCGCGAGGGCGTTTCTGAACAGTTGGCCAACGCCACCTCTGCGGACGAGGTTGCACGTCTGCTTTCCAAGCCAGCCCTTGAGCCGCGTTTAAATGCCGACACCCTATGTGTCAACTTCCCTGCCCGCGACCCTCAGGAGCTAACCCTGGCCGCCGCCGCGCGCCTGCGCCAAAGCGGCTGCGTGGATAATACCTTTATTACCGCCGTGGCAACCGTACAGCCCACATGGCTAGGCAAAGGGCTTTGGCTGGCGAGCAGTTCACAAGGGGTTAACCAGCCAGCGCTGGGTGTTGCAACGCCTGCTGACCAAACACTGGAAAGCGACGGTCACCCGGTGCATGCGCTGTTCTGCTTAGCGGCCCATGGCGATGCCCATCGGCCACTGTTAGAACAGCTTTTAGCGCTACTGGAGAGCGGCGCCAGCGACACCCTCCTCACCCGTAGCAGCGCTCAACTCCTGGCACTGTTGGCTGGTGAAACCGCTAACATAAACACCCGCCGTGTGCGCGTGCTCAACCCACACGGCCTTCATGCCCGGCCTGCTAAACAGCTTGTGCAGGTGGCCCGTGCCCAGTCACTGCCGATTAATGTTCGTTTAGAAGAAGGCAGTGCCACCCCGGTTTCTGCAGCCAGCCTGACCAAAGTCATCGGTTTAGGTGCACGGCGCGGCCAATGGCTGGTGCTCTCAGCGGAAGGCGATCAGGCAGATCAAGCCCTTGATCGCGTAGCTGAAGCGATTGAGGCAGGCCTAGGTGAGAAAGTCACGCCCTTCGACGGTGGCTTTGAAGCCACACCGGTGAGCAGCTCGAACAAACCGGTTGTCGAGCCGCTCATGGCTGATTCGCCCCACGCTGGAGTTGCCGCTTCTCCCGGCTTGGCCATTGCGCCAGTGTTTGTCATTCGCCCAATGCAGTTTGATTATGCCGATCACGCTAGTGACCCGGCGCATGAAGTCAGTCGCCTGTGTGAAGCATTGGAAGAGGGCCGTACGCAGCTGCAAGCGCTTGTTCGCAATGCTCCCGGTGGCGAGGTCGCCGATATTCTCTCGATGCATGAAGAAATGCTCGACGACCCTGAACTCTATCACGCCGCTACCGATGCCATTCACGAAGGACGCTCGGCAGAGGCCGGCTGGTGGGAAGCGATTGAAACCGCAGCCCACGCCCAGGAAATGCTTGCCGACCGACTACTTGCCGAACGCGCCGCCGATCTACGCGACGTTGGCCGCCGTGTGCTTGGCGTGCTGTGTGATGTCAGCCTCCCCGAGCCGCCAGATCATCCTTATATTCTCGTAATGGATGACATAGGCCCTTCTGACGTTGCTCGTCTGGATACCTCTCGGGTTCGTGGTCTGCTTACCGTGCGCGGTGGAGCCACCGCCCACAGCGCTATTCTTGCCCGTGCACTGGGCATTCCAGCCGTGGTCGGCGCTGGCCAAGCGGTGATGACGCTCGCCAATGCCTGCATGATGATTTTGGATGGTGAGCGCGGCCGTGTCACACCGCACCCCTCTGAGGAGCGTTTACAGCGCGCGGAGAAACAGCTTCATGAGCTGCAGCAGCGCGAAGCTGCTGCCTGGGAGAGCCGTTTTGAAATCGCCCAAACCCGCGACGGGCATCGTGTCGAAGTCGCCGCCAACCTTGGCAACACTGCCCATGCTGCCGATGCGGTAGAGCGCGGCGCCGAAGGCGTTGGCCTGCTGCGTACTGAATTCCTATTTATGGCCCATGCCAGCGCTCCCGACTTAGCGACGCAAATTGGTGAATACCGCCAAGCAATTGATGCCCTTAATGGGCGTCCGCTGGTGGCGCGAACCTTGGATGTAGGCGGTGACAAACCACTGCCCTATTGGCCAGTACCCCAGGAAGACAACCCCTTCTTAGGGCTGCGCGGTATTCGTTTGGCGCTCACACAACCTGAGGTATTGGAAACCCAACTGCGCGCCCTGTTGATGGCAGCCGCGCCGATAGAAGGCTCAGCTCAAACCTCTCGACCGTTGCGTATTATGCTGCCAATGGTAAAAGACATCGCCGAATTCCGCGCCGTCAAAGTGATTTATGATCGCCTGTTAAGTGACATCCCCTCCTCCCAACGCGCCAGCGATGTGCAGTTGGGCGTCATGATAGAAATACCCTCCAGTGCCCTGCTGGCGCCAAGCCTTGCCGCCGAGGTGGACTTCTTCTCGGTGGGGACTAACGATTTAACCCAGTACACCCTAGCCATCGACCGTGGTCACCCGGAGCTATCAGCCCAAGCCGATGGTTTACACCCCGCGGTACTGCGTTTGATTCAGATGACCGTAGCGGCAGCCCACACTCAAGGAAAATGGGTAGGTGTCTGCGGCGAGCTGGCCTCAGATGTCGCCGCCATTCCTGTATTAGTTGGGCTTGGGGTGGATGAGCTCTCCGTCAGCGCGCGGCAAGTTCCTCTGGTTAAAGCGCGCCTGCGCGAGTTTGATCTTGCTGAGGCTCAAACCAGTGCACAGCTTGCCCTTTCGAAAGCCACCAGCGACGAAGTGCGCGATGCGCTGGAGGCTCGTTAATGGCTCGCGTGCTGTGTATTACGCTCAACCCAGCGCTGGACTTGGCGTTCAACCTCGAGTCATTAGTGTTAGGCAGCGTTAACCGCCCCACCAGTGCGCAGCTTGAAGCGGCGGGTAAAGGCGTTAACGTTGCCCGCGTATTGGCGGGCCTGGGTCATGAAGTGATCGTTAGTGGGTTTTTAGGTGCAGACAACGATGCGCCTTATCAGTTGGCATTTGCCAAGTATTCGCTGACCGACGCCTTTGTGCGCGTGCCTGGAGAAACCCGCATTAACGCCAAGCTCGCCGAACAGAGTGGCCGCGTTACCGATATTAATGGCCCCGGTCTTCCAATTGAAGAAGCTCATCTACACGCTTTAATCGCCAGGGTTGATGACCTGCTGACAAGTGCCACCCCACCCCAGGCGGTCTTAGTCGCAGGCAGCCTGCCTCCGGGCTTAACTTTGGATGACTTTGCCACTCTTCTCAACCATTTGAACGCCAGCGGCGTACCACTCTGGGTAGACACCAGCGGACCAGCGCTAGCAACAGCGATTACTCTTCGCCCTGCAGCGGTCAAGCCCAATGAAACCGAGCTTGCCGAATGGGCAGGCGAAGCGCTCAACTCCGCTGAAGCGCGCTTGAATGCCGCAAAGCGGCTACACAATAGTGGTGTCGAGCACGCGTTAATTTCAGCAGGGGCCGACGGCGTATTGTGGGTTAGCGCCGAAGGCATCTGGCACGCGACCCCTCCTAAGGTGATTGCCAGCAATACCGTTTGCGCTGGGGATACTTTCGTCGCCGGCATGCTCCACGGCCTGCTTAACCAGCAGGACGGCCAACACAGCGGTCAGCACAATGCTGAACAAATCTTGCGCTTCGCTACTGCACTGTCTGCCGAAGCGGTACGCCATGTGGGCGTGGGTGACCCCCATGCCGTAGATTTCGACTCACTCCAACAACACACCCGGATACGGCGTCTTGACGACACCATCACCGAGGGAGCCACGCTATGAACACTATTTTGGTTACCGCCTGCCCAAGCGGCATGGCGACCACCTTCCTGGCGGCCAAACGGCTGGAGCAAGCAGCCCAGCGCCAAGGCTGGACGGTGCATGTGGAAATGCACAGCGAAGTAGCCCCCCTGCAAGCAGCCACCGCAGAGCAAATCGCTAACGCCGATTTGATAGTGGTCGCCGCTGATCACGTGCCTGCTCCGGAGCGCTTCGAAGGCAAGCGATTGTTCCAGGCCCCCATTGCCAGCGCTCTTCCAGACCCAAGCACCTTTCTTGCTCAGGCTAAACGCGAAGCCCCTCTCTATAGCGCACCAACAGCCTCAACAACTCCCGTAGCGCCCAGCATAGCGGGTGGCAAGAAGATTGTTGCGGTCACCGCCTGCCCCACCGGCGTTGCCCATACCTTTATGGCCGCCGAAGCGCTGGCCGAGGCGGGTAAAGCCATGGGACACGCCATTCGCGTGGAGACCCAAGGCTCTGTGGGGGCACAAAACAGGCTAACGGAAGAGGAAATTAGTCAGGCCGATATTGTGTTACTAGCCTGTGATATCGAAGTCGATCCTTCGCGCTTTGCTGGCAAACGCATCTACCGCACCTCCACCGGAAACGCGCTGAAAAAGCCCCGGCCTACGATTGAGGCCGCACTTGAGAGTGCCTCGTTTGAAAACAGCGGCTCAGCCAACGCTTCAAGCGACAATAAAAGCATTAAAGAGAAAGGGGTGTATAAGCATCTGCTCACCGGTGTTTCCTTTATGCTACCGATGGTGGTAGCAGGCGGCTTGCTGATTGCACTGTCGTTTATGTTTGGCATTGATGCCTTTGAACAGGAAGGCACCCTGGCTGCCGCGTTGATGCAAATTGGTGGAGGCACCGCTTTTGCACTGATGATTCCCGTGCTCGCCGGCTATATCGCTTACTCCATTGCCGACCGCCCCGGTATTGCTCCAGGTATGATTGGCGGTATGCTTGCGGCTAATATTGAAGCAGGCTTCATCGGCGGGATTCTGGCAGGCTTTTTAGCGGGCTATGTAGCCCTGGCGGTAACTCGCTACGTTAAGCTGCCTTCAAGCGTTGAGTCGCTCAAGCCAATATTGATCATTCCGTTTATCGCTAGTTTGGTCACTGGCCTAACCATGATCTACGTGATTGGTGAACCTGTCGCCGCCATCATGGCAGGACTCACCAGCTTCCTGGCCGCCATGGACTCCACCAATGCCGTGCTGTTAGGCATCTTGCTTGGCGCGATGATGTGCTTTGATCTGGGTGGACCGGTCAATAAGGCCGCCTATACCTTTGGCGTTGGCTTACTGGCCTCACAAACCTACGCCCCCATGGCCGCTATTATGGCCGCTGGCATGGTGCCCGCCATCGGCATGGGTATTGCGAGCTTTGTGGCGCGCCATAAATTCTCTCAACCAGAGCGAGAAGCGGGTAAAGCCTCATTTGTGTTGGGCCTATGCTTTATCAGTGAGGGGGCGATTCCCTTTGCCGCAAAGGATCCGCTGCGGGTAATTCCGGCCTGTATCGCGGGCGGTGCACTAACCGGTGCCCTCTCTATGCTGGTTGGTGCGCAGCTAATGGCGCCCCATGGCGGTATCTTTGTACTGCTCATTCCTAACGCCATCACGCCAGTACTGCTTTACCTTGGCGCCATTGTGGCGGGCTCACTTGTCACAGGGTTAGGCTATGCGTTTATTAAGCGCGGCGCTGCTCAGGTTGCCGTGGCTAGCTAACTGAGTAAATTAAACAGCGGAGTTGGGCAGGTTTCACTACCTGCCCAACTAAAACACGTTGCTTTACGCAGTTATCCCTCTAAAAAGCGTATCCACTCTACTTTTCGACCCTTTATATGTAGTATTTTTACATATAACCAATGTTAGCCAGCGCGCTTTTACTGTTATCTCTTACAACAAAACGGATCGCCCTATGTTTCAGCTCACTCGAAGTGTTACCTGGCAGGCGCTTGATCGCCTTCGTGACAAAACCGCTAACGACCGTATCGGTGACTATTTCAACAGCGACCCGCAGCGTTTTGAAAAAATGAGCCTCCGCGTAGGCGGCCTGTTTCTCGACTACTCCAAGCACCAGGTCTCCGATGAGGTGCTTGCCAAGCTGATTGAGCTGGCCGACCACTCTGCCCTGGTGCAGCGGCGCGCCCAAATGTTCTCCGGGGATATTATCAACGTCACCGAAAACCGTCCGGTACTACACACGGCGCTTCGCCACTTGGGCGACGAGCCCGTGTATGTAGATGGTGAAGACGTGATGCCCGAGATCACCCGCACCCGTGAGCAAATCAAGCTATTCTCGGAGGCAGTCCGCAGCGGCGAGTGGCAAGGCTATAGCGGTAAACGTATTAAAGACGTGGTCAATATCGGTATTGGCGGGTCGGATCTTGGTCCCAATATGGCGGTGCGTGCGTTGCTCAAATACCGCCACCCGGAGCTGCACTTCCATTTTGTTTCCAATGTGGATGGCACTCATATTCAGAAAGTGCTTTCGCGCCTCGACCCTGCGACCACGCTGTTTATTGTCTCCACTAAGACCTTCTCTACCCAGGAGACGTTACTCAACGCTAAAACCGCACGGCGCTGGTTTCTTGAAAACGCCGGGGAAGATGCCGATGTGGGTGCGCACTTTATCGCTGCCTCCACCAACCGCAAGGCGGCCATGGATTTCGGCATCCGCGAAGAGAATGTCTTCGAGTTCTGGGCCTGGGTTGGTGGGCGCTACTCTATGTGGTCATCTATTGGGCTGCCGATTGCACTTTCCATCGGTTTTGAGGGTTTTATCGAGCTGCTGGAAGGCGCCCACGAGATGGATAATCATTTCATCCATGCGCCCTTCTCACAAAACATGCCGGTATTGATGGCGCTAATCGGTATTTGGTACATCAACTTTATTGGTGCTGAAACCCAGGCCATCGTGCCCTACGACCAGGCCCTCAACCAACTGCCCTCGTTTTTACAACAGTTGGACATGGAGTCCAACGGCAAATCGGTGGATATTTTCGGCCACCCGGTGAACTACAAGACCGGCCCGATTGTGTGGGGACAAACCGGCTCCAACGGTCAACATGCTTTCTTTCAACTGCTGCACCAGGGCACCCGCTACGTGCCGATTGATTTCATTGCCTCGTTAAAGCCTGAGCCAGGCATGGAGGATCACCACTTTGCCCTGCTCACTAATATGCTCGCTCAGGCCAACGCCTTTATGGAGGGGAGCCAGGGCAACAGCAAAGAACACAGCCAGCTCGACCCTTACAGCTGCCCCGGCAACCGTCCTTCCAGCACGCTGCTGCTGGATGAGTTAACACCGAAAAACCTGGGCGCGCTAATTGCGCTCTACGAGCACAAGGTGTTTGTGCAAGGTGTGATCTGGAACATCAATTCGTTTGATCAGTGGGGCGTGCAGCTAGGCAAACGCATCGCCGGTGAAATCAGTGAACGCATTGACGCCCACGCCGCTGACTTCGACGCTTCTACCCAAGGCTTATTGGAGCTAGTGCGAGGGCACTTTACCAGCGGTGCTCATGGTGAAAAAGAGAGCACCTCAACAACGAGTACCGATAAAAAACCTGCTAATAAGAAGCGTTGATGGAGAGAGTGGTAAGCCGATAGAGCTAGAGAAGCGCCTTGGCTTTTCAGGCCAAGGCGCTTTGGGTTTGTTTATATGCCTTAGCCAAAAAACAGATCAAGCTTAACGTGTTTAATAATACTCGGACTTAAGCAGCGCCTATTAAGGTATTTAGTAGCTAAAATAAGTTCAAGCATAAGCTTGCTGCCCATACCTATGCTTTCAAACGGGACGCTTAGCCAATAGTGCCCACACACCTGCCGATGAAAGTAGCGACCCACCTACGACATTAAACCGGCGCTGAGCGCGTGGTGAGGTAAGCAATTTACGCGCAGATGAGGCAAATACCGCGTACAGAGTGGCATTTAGCGTCGCCAAGCCTACAAAGGTGGCCGCCAGAATCCACAGCTGTGTTCCTGCATCTGCATTTGGGTTAATAAATTGAGGCAAGAAGGCAATGAAAAATACCATCCCTTTTGGGTTAAGTGCCGTGACCAGATACGTATTGGCAAACAGTTTCCACCGGGAGCCCGATACAACAGGAGCGACACCCTTAGTGGAAGCAAACCCCGCCCGCAGAAGTTTGATGCCCATATAAAGCAAGTACAGCCCGCCTATCCACTTAATAACCGTAAACCAAAATGCCGACGTTGCTAAAACAGCCCCCAGACCAAGCAGCGAAAATGCCAGAGCCGTTGAGTCACCCAACGTCACTGCAGCGACCAGCGGTATGTTCGCCCGCCGCCCTTGTGCAATGGAGTAGCTGATGACCGTTAAAATCGTTGGGCCAGGAATAATAAGCAGGGCTGTTGATGCTGCAGCAAAGGCAAGCCAAACTTCTATCGACATAAGACAGCACTCCTCAGGTGGCTACCCAGCAGCAGTTATGACCCGCCGCCAGCATACTTAATTTTTTTGTAGAGCTTACCCATCATATTGGCTCCCGCTATCAAACATACACTCAGTGCAATGACTATCAACGAGCCGTAGGCGATAAGCCCTACTGACGCATATTGGCTTATCACAATGCCTAGGTGCTGAATAAATAGATATATACCGATTAGGAAGCTCCCCGCTCGCACCAAGCCTGCCTCGCTTAGCGTTAAACCTGACTCAGGGTCAGTATTGCCATGGATTTTTTTCGCCAATGCCCCAGCAAACAACCAAAGCAAAAGACCTGCTCCCAAAGGGATTAGTACGCTTGCCATCATAAAAGGCAGCCATTCATCTATCAGCTCAGCCGAACCAGGAGTGAATATAATCGGCAGCACGGCTAACAACGGATTGAGAACAAGGTAAATCGCTAATACGCGTATCAGTAGAATTGAGAAGGGTCTCATTAGCTGTCCTTAACGCGTTGATAATGGCATCGAAGCCATTTGATGAAGTATCACGGTTGAGCCTCATCCGGAATCAGCGCCAATAGGTCGGTGACACCGATGTCTACACCGGCTTGCGTGAGCAGGGTAGTTACCTGTCCCCGGTGATGGGTTTGATGATTGAATAAGTGGTAGATAAGACTCGAGAAACGCCGGATGGACGCAACCCCCTGCGTATCGTGGTAACTCAACACTGACTCTAGATCATCCTCTGTCAGCGCTGCAATCCAATGAATAATCACGCTGTCCAACCATTGGCGATGCGCTTTGAGGCCCTCTAAGTCATCGAACATGACTTGATCAAGCCGCCCAGGCGTAGGCAGGGCCACCATGACTGCCAGCGTTGCGGTGGACGTTGGATGGGTTGCAAATCGCTTAAGCCACAGAGTATCACCGACGACAATATGGTTCAGTGTGCCCAGAATAGAGCCAAAGAAAGCACCGCGATCTTTAGCAAGTTCAGCCGCACTCAGCTTGCTGGCGGCATCGTAAAGCGTGTCATTCATCCACTGGTTGTAGGATGCCATTAAGGCAAAATGCGGTTGCAAACCCATGAGTCAGATGACCTCGTCCATTTATGTGTCCGGTTCCGTTTTTACAGTATGAGACAGGGCTCTCGTTTGCTCATTAAAAATTCATTGTAGCTGCTGTTTCTTCCCTTGCGCCTTAGCCCAAACCCAATATACTGTATTTATAAACATGCATCGATAACTTACAGGGGTGACGAATGCTGACTCCCGACCAGGCACCAAGTGTTTCCACCGTGCATAAAGGCCGGGGGGCGACCTATGACCCGCATAATCGTTTTGCACCTACCCACAGCGTGGTAGAAGGTGACGGTTGGTGGCAGGAAGAAACCTCCTCAACCATCGCCACCCAAGTGCGTGAGGAGGTAAGCAAAAGCGCGCTTTCTTGGAACAAATCACCGGATTTACCTTTTGATCGCTCGCTGAACCCATATCGCGGTTGTGAGCACGGCTGTGTTTACTGTTATGCCCGCCCCTCTCACGCCTATTGGGATATGTCGCCGGGACTGGATTTTGAAACCAAGCTGATCGCTCGTAGCGGTTTGGTGGAGCACCTCACTGAAGAGCTATGTCACCCTAACTATGTATGCAGACCGATCAACCTGTCCGGCAACACCGACTGTTACCAGCCTATCGAGGCAACCTATAAAACCACCCGGCGCTTATTGGAACTGTTATTGGAATGTCGTCACCCGGTAACGCTGGTGACTAAGAGCACCCTAGTGCTGCGGGATTTAGAGCTATTATCGGAAATGGCTGAGCACCGCCTAGTGCGGGTATTCGTCAGCCTGACCAGCCTGGATGCCAATTTAAAACGCTCCCTGGAACCACGGGCGGCATCACCCCAAGCACGCTTAAGGGCGATTCGCGAACTTAATACAGCAGGCATTCCCGTGGGCACGCTTATTTCGCCGGTTATTCCTGGTTTAACGGATCATGAAATCGAAAAACTTTTAGAAGCCGCTAGCCGCGCGGGGGCACGCACGGCGACCTGGATGTTGCTGCGCTTGCCCCATGAAGTCGCACCGCTATTTGAGGCGTGGCTAGAAGCACATTACCCCGAGCGGGCTGCCAAAGTGATGAGTCTCATGCGTCAGTGCCGGGGCGGCAAGGCATACGACGCCAAATTTGGTAAGCGCTTTCGCGGTGAAGGCGTCTTTGCAGATTTGATCGCTCAACGTTTTACCCGCGCCAGCCGCCAATGGAACATGCAGGAACGCACCGAGCAGGGCTTAAATACGCGAGATTTTAGACCACCGCGGGCACAGGGAGATCTATTTTAATTCTCGAGCCACTTGTTTGAAAATTACTGAGACGGACGCTTAAACAAACAAAAGTGCTTTTTGCCTTTTTGTACGACCCAGTAGGTATCAAATAACGCAAAACTATCCCCTAGCTGGCTGAAGAAGGAGGCGCACTCCCCATTCAATCGCACGGCCCCCTTTACTATCAACTCGCGAGCTTGGCGTTTAGAGCCGGCTAAACCGCCTGATACAAGTGCGCTATCCAGCGTTTCATCTGGCGCTATCTCAACACAGCGCAATCCATCTAAAGCAAGTTGCTCGAGTTCACAAAGTGTTAGCGCAGCAACATCTCCACTAAATAGCGCCTGGGAAATACGCTGCGCCGCGTTCAGTCCCTCCTCCCCATGTACAAACCGAGTCACCGAATCAGCAAGGATACGCTGGGCTTGAGGCTTACCGCTTGAGCTTGCATCGCTTGATTCAATAGCATCAATGTCGTCACAGCTAATAAACGTGTAGTAGCGCAAAAAACGGTACACATCGCTGTCGTCAGTGTTTAGCCAAAACTGGTAGAAGTTATAGGGCGATGTTTGCTCTGGATCGAGCCATACGGTACCACTTTCCGTTTTACCAAACTTGGTGCCATCTGACTTGGTAATCAGCGGCAGTGTCATGCCCATGACCTGCTCACCGTTGAGGCGACGGGTAAGATCGATACCGCTGACAATATTGCCCCACTGATCGTTACCACCAATCTGTAAACGACACCCTAGTGAACGGTTTAAGTGGGCAAAATCATAGGACTGCAGCAGCGCGTAGCTAAATTCGGTGAACGACATTCCCTGGTCGGGACGCTCTAATCGCTGCTTTACCGACTCTCGGTTAATCAAGGTATTTATGGAGAAGTACTTGCCAACGTCGCGGAAGAAATCAATCACATTGATCTCGCCTATCCACTCTGCATTGTTTATGACGCGAATTGGCGCCTCTAAATGCGGAGCCATCAGCCAGTAAATCTGTTCGTTCAGGTCTTTCACCCAAGCCTTAACCGTTTCTGACGAATTGAGTGTTCGTTCTGTCGCTTTAAAACTGGGGTCACCAATCATACCGGTGGCTCCCCCCACCAGAGCGACGCCTTGATGGCCTGCATCCTGAAAGCGCTTAAGCATTAGAAGCGGGACTAAATGTCCGATATGCAGGCTACCCGCCGTAGGGTCGAAACCACAGTAAATCGTTTGCGGTGTACTGAGCAGTTCGCTAAGTTCCTGCGCATGGGTGGACTGTGCAATCAGCCCCCTTCGGTGAAGATCTTGGAGCAGATCGTTGCATTGTGCTTTAGCGCTCATGTCGCCCCCTTAGCCATTTAACAATGGCACTAGGCTAAGGCCCGACCAGACTAAGAACGATATCCCTAAAGGGATAAAGTACGCGATTATTTGTCAGCAACTGCTCCTGATGCAGCAGCATGGTTAAGAAACACGCCAAACAGCTCGCTAAGGGAGGAAACACTTAACTGCGCGTAGACTCGCTTGCGATGATTTTTTACCGTGCCATGGCCAATCGCTAAGTACTCGGCGATCTCCTGAGTGTCCAGCCCTTGAACCATCAACGCAGCGACTTGTTGTTCTCGCTTCGTCAAGAGCGTTTTTCCAAAGCTGGCGGCCGCCTGCTGCAATTGCTCGCCAATCCCACTATTAACGGGCAGCGTGGAGAGATGGAAAGGTGCCTGTCCCCAGTGTTGTCGGCAAAGCGCCGCAAGCACACAGAGGTAACCCTTGAGAACATGGCAGTCGGTATCGGTAAAGTGTGTTTGCTTCTGTTCACCGGTAACACCGAGATACACCACTATCCAGCGAGCATCCACTAGCCGCAGTGTCATACACAGCTCATCCTGCCAGCCTGTTTGTTGGTAAAAATCCTGATGGTAATGGCTAGGCCAGTCCCTGCTGCGCACATTAGCGCCGACGGCATGGAACACATTCTCTTCCTTGCGCTGCTCTAGTTGCTGTAAAAACGGGTCAAACTGATAGGCATGCAGCAAATAACGCTGAAAAAGCAGCTCACGCCGTTGATGCAGGGAGTCATAAAGATAAATTGGGTGTTTACCTGAGCGGTAACCAACTATCACCGCGCAATCAAACTCAACCAGTGTGCGCAGCAAGTGAGTCAAGTGTGAGGTAAAGTGAGCGGTATGCAACGCATCAATAGTGCTGGCGAGCGCTTGCTGTACCCCACCGGCGGGGATTAAGGCGCTATGCTGGTTCGACATCATGGGACCGTTGGAGGCTTTCGTATAGAAGCGAACGTTACGCTAAGCTGCGTTGATAATCACATCTTCTTTTACACCTTATACTAGGACAATCCATGCCCGTCACACTCAGCAAAACCAAATCGAGTTTTTATCGCCGCCTGTATGTGGCGCATTTGATTGAGCAAGGGGTTGCCAGTGTGCCCGCGCTGATGGAAGCCACCGGTATGCCGCGTCGCACGGCCCAGGATACAATTGCGTCGCTTGCCGAGTTGGATATCGAGTGCGTATTTAGTAAAGATGAAGGTGAGCGCCATAACATTGGCCGCTATCAAATTCGTGACTGGGGTGCGATTGACCCACGCTGGGTGGCACACCATGCCGAGCGGCTTAAACAGGCCCTCGGCTATAGTGTTTAATTTTTCTTAACCATTGTCATCCAGTTCTGCCCAAGCCAGCCTTGCGGCGTTAAGAGTCACCGTCAACGAACTAGCCGCCATGGCGAGAACGGCGATCAGCGGTGGTATTGCCATGATAACCACCAGCCCTAACGCCAAGGTGTTGTAGAGGGCTGAAAAAAACAGGTTTTGAACCATAATGCGCCGGGTGCGTTTGGCAACGCTGATCAGTGTCACTACTCCCCCAATTCCCGGTGTCAAGAGCTGCGCGGCAGCCCCTTGCCTAGCGGCTTCGCTGGCACTTAACGGCGCGACACCGACATCTGCCGCAGCCAAGCTCAAGGTATCGTTTAAGCCATCGCCCACATAGAGCGTTGGCGATGGCAGCCCCTGCAGTAGTCGCGCTTTGGCTTCCGGGGATCGCTGGGCATAGCAAGCTTCACGACTGAGCCCTACCTGTTCGCCCAACCAACTTACCGCGCCCTGTCGATCACCGCTGACCATCGCCACCACATAGCCTGAATTTATCAAGTTATTGACGCTTACCGCGGCATCACTTACCGGTTGGTCAGCCAAGTAGAATGTTGCTAGCCAGCCAGCTTCGTCTGCTAGCATCACCTGAGAAGTAAAAGCGAAAACAGCATCGTCCATGGCCTCAGGTAGCGCTACCCCTTGACGAGCAAGCCAAGCCTCGCTGCCCACTGACAGCCACTCACCGCCGCTTAATTGAACGCGACGCCCTTCACCCGGCGCTTCGTTGACTTCGAGGACATGCTCATTAGGATGATGGCCTGAACTGCGTTGACTGCGCGACCAGCCTACCAAGGCTTGAGCCAACGGATGTTCGCTTCCCGCCACCGCAGCGCTTAGCTTTCGCTGTAAGTCGCTTTGTTCAACGCCATCCCGCCCCTGCCAGTGCAGCACCGAATGGCGGCCGTTGGTAAGCGTGCCTGTTTTATCCAGTGCGACGGAGCGAAGCCTCGCCAAGCTTTCAAGGGCGGATGGATCGCGCAGCGCCACTCCTTGCTGCATGGCCTGACCGCTACCCGCCAGGCTTGCCAGTGGCACCGCCAGCCCTACTGCACAGGGGCATGCCACCACTAATACGGAAAGTGCCCGTACAAAGGCATCTTCCCAGCCCACCCCCAACAATAGCGCCATCGGTAGCGTTAGCAGCGCCAGTACCAGTGCGGCGGGGCTGAGCCAAGCGGCAAAGCGGTCAGCGAGTTTCTGCAGCTCGCCCTTTTTCGCCTGATAACGACGCATCTCCTCACACAGTCGGTCTAGCCGCCGTTGACCTACTCCGGCACTTACCTGCATGACCAGCGGCGTTGCACCAAGGTAGCGGCAACCGGCGTATACAGCCTGCCCTGCGTTAAAGTAGCGCGGCAGACTTTCACCGGTCAGCGATGCGGTATCTATCCAGGCGGGAGCTACAAGAGTGCCATCCAGTGCCACTATCTCACCTGGTGTAAGCTCAATGCGCATGCCTACGGCCACCTCACCCACGGGAATTGTTGCCCGGTTGTCATCTTGCCAAACCGTTATGTTCACCTCAGGCAGTGACAACGTATCCAATGCTTTTAGCCCACGGTGGCGACACAGGGTTTCCACCAGCCGGCCGACTAGCAGCAGGACGATAAGCATGACCGCCGTATCGAAATACACCTCAGCCGAGCCCCGCCATAACAGCCCAACCGAGACGAACACTGCGCCCAACACACCCAAACTAACCAGCACATCCATCCCCGGCCGCTTGGCCAGCAGTGTGCGCCATCCGGCTCGATAAAAAGGCACGCCTGCGAAGAGTACAACGGGAAGGGAAAACGCCCCCGATACCCAGGCCACTACCAGCTCGACCTGCTCACTGGGTAGCGCTCCTGCATAAATCAGTATTGAAGCGAGCATTGTCCACATACCGAACAGCGAGCCAACCATCAGTCTCAGGGTTAAATAACGGCTCTCTTCTTCCAGTCGCGCGTGGGCGTCCGCCACCGGCTCCAGTTCAGTAAGGCGATAACCCAGGCGCTTAATGTTCTGGGCAAGGTTTGTCAGTTGGGTGGCGGACGGAGTGCCGCTGATACAGAGGGTAGCGCTTGGATAATGAACGCTAACCTCGCGTACCCCCTCCAGCCGTTTGAGAGACCCTTCCACGGCGAGGGCGCAGCTGGTGCACCACATGCCATGGAGGGTATATAGCTGTTCATCCTGAGCGTTAAGCGTATCGCTTACAGACAAGGCGGAATGCCCAAGATAGGTAACGCGGTAAAGACCACGCCAAGGGTTGAAAACAGGTAGAGTCCTGCAGACACTGCAGCATTAAAGCGAAGACGCCCTTCGTGTCGCTTGGCCTCTCGGCAACAGCCTAGCGTTAGTACAGCCAGTAGCACCGTCGCCGCGAGACTAACCATCAGCAGCATCGCATTAACCAGCGTAAACACACCCTGTTCGGGAGCAGGTGGTGCTACCGCGCAGGCCACCGCATGCCCCCCATAAACCGCCACAAACCAAATGCACCAAAGCGTTAAGCCAATCACAAAGTGCAACGGATGGGTTAAGTGCAAGCGTTCGATGTTAGAAGTCATGAGCTTAACTCCCTATGACGCGAGGCAGCACGGCAAGTGCACCGACCAGCACCCAGAATGTCACCACGTTATAGCGCCACAGCTGGGCAACCACCGCTGGTTCGAAAGGCGCGTGGGCACCTACATAGCCATAGCCCACTCGCAGACCCTGTAACAGCGTAAGGATGGCGCCTAACCCACCGTGTATCAGAGCATACACCAAGCCAACCATCATGATCGCATCGTGGGCGGTCTCGGTTACCTCAAGATTTGCGCTTAGCAGTACCCACAGTGTTATGGCCACCTGCACAAAGCCCAGGGCACTAATGCTGTACATGCTAATCGCTAGCCCAGCATCACGTTTTTGGCGCAAACCGCGCACACACTTTTCCAACACGCCCGCACCAAAGGTCACTAAAAGCCCTGCCAACACAAGGCCGATCAGTGAAAGCGGAGAGGTCTCAGGCATCCGCCACTCAGGCGAGACCGTCCACAGATAAAACCAGCCAAAGAGGTAACATAAGAAAAACGACCCGTTAGCGAGCAGCGCTATCGCCATGGCCCATAGACCAGGGCCATCCATGGTGCGTGAGTGTAGCGGAGGATCCCCAGGCGCCACCTCAGCGTCAGGCGCAGCTTTCGGATGCGCGCCGTTTTCCCATGACCAGCGCAACAGCAATACCGCTGCCACGATCACGAAAACACCCGCCAAAGGGTAAACACGTACTAACAGGCTAATACACACCACCGCCAGCGCCATAGCCGCAAATAGGGGTAGCCAGGAGTTGCCAGGCAGGTGAATAATTTCGCGCACTTTACCCGTTATGGGGTCGGTGCCCCACATCTCCCGTCGTCCATGGTTAGCTACCGACAGGCTATGTTTGCCCTCGGCCATCGTGCGCGGCAGATCCGGGTCATCCCATAACGGATGGCGAGTCTCAATTTTTGGGAGACTGACAAAGTTATAGGCACTCGGTGGCATGAAGTTGGCCCATTCGAGGGTGTCAGCATTCCACGGGTTTTGTTTGGCGGGCTTACCAAAGCGGAAGTGCAGTGCAATATCCAGCAGCACCATGGCAATACCTGCCGACATAATAAAACCACTCACGGAAGAGAGCAGGTTAAAAATATCCCAGCCCATGCCTGTGTCGTAGGTGTAGATACGCCGTGGCATACCCAGCAGCCCCGTCCAGTGCATGATTAAGAAGGTGCCATTAAAACCCAGAAAGGTGAGCCAGAAGCCCCATTTGCCGATCGTCTCAGAGGGCATGCGGCCTGAAAATAGCGGCAGCCAGTAATACAGCCCGGCGATCAGTGGGAAGAACATCCCCCCCACCAATACATAGTGCATGTGTGCGACGACAAAGTGGGTGTCGTGCACCTGCCAGTTAAACGGCACCAGCGCCAGCATGACGCCGGTCAAACCGCCACACACAAAGATAATTAAGAACCCCATGATCCACAGCATCGGCAGCTTCATTTTGGGCTTACCCAGCCATAGCGTGGCCAGCCAAACAAACACCTGAATGGCCGTAGGCACTGCGACCAACATGCTGGCCGCCGAAAAGAACGCTTGGGCCAGTTGCGGAATCCCCACCGTAAACATGTGGTGAACCCATAAGCCAAAACTTATAAAGCCAGTAACGATAATGGCAAACACTACCCAGCCATAGCCAACAATCGGACGGCCAGCGAATACTGGTATCAACGTTGACACAATGCCTGCTGCCGGTAAAAAAATAATGTACACCTCAGGGTGACCGAACAACCAGAATAGATGTTGCCAAAGAATCGGATCGCCGCCGCCAGCAATTTCAAAAAATGGCATGCCCACGGCACGCTCAAGCTCAAGCAAGATACTGCCCAGAATCAACGGTGGAAAACCGACCACGATCATCAGCGCCATGGCCAGGATGTACCAGGCAAACAGCGGCATTTTATGCAGCGCCATGCCCTGGGTACGGGTGCGCAGTATCGACACCACCAGCTCTACCCCGGCAGAGAGCGCCGATATTTCAACGAAGGTAATCCCTAACAGCCAGAAATCAGAGCCAAGACCAGGCGCATACTCGCTACTGCTTAGCGGCGTGTACATAAACCAGCCGCTGTTAGGTGCCATTTCCAGCACCAAACTCGACATTAAAATAATCCCGCCAAACAGGTAGCACCAGTACCCCAACGAGGTCAGCCGGGGGCAAACCAGATCACGGGCACCGATCATCTTGGGAATCATATAAATGGCTAACCCTTCGAGCATCGGGATAGCAAATAGGAACATCATCACCGTGCCGTGCATGGTGGTGACTTGGTTATAAATGTCTGGCGACATGAAGTCTTGGTCGGGGAATGCCAGCTGGGTGCGTACCAGCATGGCGAGAATTCCACCGATCAAGAAAAACACCATCCCGGTCACCATAAAGCGAAGGCCAAGGGTGGTGTGGTTAACAATAGTGAGGGCTTTCAGCCCCCGGGGATTGCCCCATATTTCATGGAGATCTTCGTGCAACCCCTGCGGGTCTCTCGGGTTCTGAGGTTCCTGAGGAGTGGCTTGGCGATTAATCGTCGTCATGGGCTCAAGGTCTCCAGCCAAGCACCCAGGGACTCCAAGGTGGCAGAATCAATATCGTCGTGAACGGGCATCAGGTTGCTGGGTTTCAGCGTTTGATGATTGTGCAGCCAATCATTAATGGCTCCCTCTTCCATCGGCATGACACCAGCACCTAAGCTGGTGCGACTGCCAAGATCGGAAAGATCCGGGCCCACCTCACCGGCAGAAAGCCCTGCTACCCGGTGGCAGCTTGCACAATGGGTCATAAATGCCTCCCTGGCAGGTTCGTGCTGTTGGTCATTAACCGCTAACGACGCTAACTGATCCGTTTGTCGCTCAGCCAGCCAAGCGTCATATTCGTCCCGCTCCAAGGCCTCTACGTAGAGATGCATATGGGCATGCCCCACCCCGCAAAACTCGGCGCATTGGGCGCCAAACACCCCAGGTTCGTCCGCTTCCAGGCGAATTCTGTTCACACGTCCAGGGATCATATCGATCTTGCCACCCAAACGTGGCACCCAGAACGCGTGAATAACATCAGCACCGGTCACATGAAAATCCACCGGTTCACCAGCAGGCATAATCAATTGGTTGGAGGTGACAACTTCACCGCCTTCAGCGCCTGGATAGCGCACTTCCCACCACCACTGGTGGCCTATCACTTCAATCACTTCCGGCGGCTCACTAAGCGGCAATGGCAACATCCGTTGCCCAGCAGGCACGCCGAACGCCAGTAGCGCCGTAATGCTTAATACAGGCAGCATAATACCGCCACCCACAATCCAGCGCCGCGCGATACGCCGCTCCTCTACCGCCGTTCGCGTAACGTGTTTGCGTTTGAATGCATATAGCCATAGCGCAACCACTACCACCAGCACGACCGTGCCGAAAGCGAGCATAATCCACCAAATTAATACGACGTCACGAGCAGCTTGGCCCGCAGGGTCTAAAATGGACTTATCGCCTGCGCATCCAGTCAAAAAAAGCGTCGCGATAACCATTAATGGGGCGGCAAGTTGGTTGACCCGCTGGCGGGTTAAGCGTTGAATACTCAACGGGGCAGCGTGTCGTTTGTATCGTTCCCTCATTCCTTGAATCCCTTTTTCTGCCCACAGGAAGTGACCATGGCAAAATCTCTCCAACGCTCGATTAAAAGCCGCGCGTCTCTCGCTGGCCATCCACTGCATCCCGTGATGATTCACTTTCCGGTTGCGGCCTTGATGGCGCTGGTGGCGAGCGACTTGGCTTTTTGGTATACCAGCGACCCGTTCTGGTCTCGCACTGGGCTGTGGCTCGCAGGTGTCGGTGCTTTTGGTGGCTGGATCGCAAGCGTTGCTGGCATTATTGACTTGGTAACCGTGAAACGTATTCGCCGTCTTATTACCGGCTGGAGCCATGCTATTGTCGCCGTAGTGATGCTCTCGTTGGCATCGTTTAACTGGCTGCTGCGAGTGAATGATCCCACGGCCATCATGCCTTGGGGCTTGACCGTCTCGCTGGTCACCGGCGCTTTGATTGCTCTGGCCGGCTGGCTGGGTGGTCAACTGGTGTACGAGCACGCTGTGGGTGTCGATATCGACGATTGAGTCCTTCACCACTAACTCCAATCCAATGGCTTAGCCAGCACGAATCCTAATACAGCAATAATCCCCGCCAACGCCACGAATAGGGCTAGCCAGTTGGCGGGCCTCACCCAACGGTAATGGCCAAGTTCCAAGCGCAAAATCAGCCAGCCAAAGCTTCCGTGAGCAGCTACCATGGCGACGACGGCCACCAGTTTAAAAATCAACCATCCGCCCAATAAACCGTGAAGCAAGAACAGTAATGTTCCCGATGCAATCGCTGTTAACGCGGCGGGGGTGGCAATAGAGTTATAAAAAAAACGCGGCATGGGCGGTGAGCCCTGGGCAAAACCCGAGTCTTTGCGCAGCTGGAGCGCCTGACTGAGCAAAGCGGGAAGATAAAGCAGCGAACCACACCAAATCACTAGCGCGGCAATGTGAAGCAGTTTAAGCCAGGGCATCGGGGCTTCCTTGCGTTGCTTAGAGCGAGAACTATCTACTCCATAACCTTAGCCAAATAGCCGCCCGATGACTAGCCGTTAGCTCAGTTGGATTTCGTAACCTGTGAATTTACGAAGATTAATTACTCCGTTATCAAACATTAAATACTGCCCCTTAATGCCCAGCAGTACGCCCTCAACCAGCGCCTGCTTATCAAAATTGTGCGATACCACTTTATTTGGAAAGACGCTGACAGGGTAGTGAAAATGTTGCGCAGGCTCCTCTAGGGTACGAATAGCATCACTGCCGTGGGTATCCCGTAACTGGTTTAAACCATCGGCCAATACGCTCAGTAAACGATCGCGCTCAGCGATTAAATCTATCTTTTCAACACTGCCCTTCAGCATCGTTCGCCAGTTAGTTCGGTCTGCCACCTGCTCTTTAAACAGCATTTCAACGAAACCAGACTGTTGACGCGTATTCACTTCCAGAATCGGTAGTGCTTGGATCGCACCTTGATCCAACCAGCGGGTCGGCATTTGGGTTTTGCGCGTAATGCCGACTTTCAGCCCCGAAGAGTTTGCCAGATACACCACATGCGGTTGAAAGCAGTGCCGCTCCCCCCACTCTGGCTCGCGACAGGTGCCTTGAAAAAAATGACAGGTTTCCGGCTTCATGATGCAGGTGTCACACTGGGCTAGCCGTTTGAAACACGGGTAACAATGACCTTGGGCAAAGCTCTTTTTGGTTGCCCGCCCGCAGTGTGTACATGCAATAGCGCCCGTCCAGCGCAGACTAAGGGGCTCACCAATACGCTCATTAAGCGCAATCTGTTGCTCCCCAGCGCGTAAATGGTAAACCACCTGCCCATCTTGGCGGCTAGGTAGCGTCGCCGCCATTTTGCTTAAACAACCTTGTGCTAAGGTTTCAGTCACTCGAGGCATCCCGTGCTAACCCGGCCATTTCTGGTGACACATTGGCCCCGCTCGCGTTAGCACCGCAAGTACGCTGCTCTAGGTAACCCACACGGGTTTCCTCTGGCACATTATTCTCCGCTTCATAGCGCATCACCGCTTCCAAGCAGAGTTCGGTTTGCTCTGGCGTTAAGCGACGCCCGTCAGGCCATTTGCGCAGCGATACAGCCTGCTTGAGGCTCTCATAAATCGCTGGCGTCATTTGATTGATCATTTTTTCGAATGTCATTTCACTCATTGCAGGCCTCTTAACGGTTTTTCAAACGGCGTGATGAATAATACCAGCCCGTGACTAGCCCCACGAGCAGCCCTCCCAAATGCGCCTCATTGGCGACATTACCAAAACCAACGCTGCCTGCCATATCCGTCATGGCAAACACCAACCATCCCAGCATAAATACCACCAGCATTTGCGGCACGAAGAAACCGCTGTGTGGTACTCGCCGTGACATTAACCAAACGTGGGCTAGCAAAGCGTATACAACCCCAGACATCCCACCAAATAGCACAGTACCCGTCATATATTGAGCAACGTTTGCACCAATGCCGGCCACCATAAGGAGTACAAACATGGTGCGACTGCCCTGCAACGCTTCAATTTGTCTGCCGAAATACCAAACCCACATCAGATTAAAAATCAAATGCATCCAGCCGAAGTGCAGGAAGGCAGGCGACAGCAGGCGCCACACCTGGCCGGAGGCCACCGTTTGATAGAGCGTGCCATACACCAGTTCGCCACCAGCAACGCCTATGGGCACGATGGTTAAGGTAACAATTAACAAGTCGCCAAAAACGCCGATCAGCGCAAACACTGCTAGGCTAATCACAATCATCATTGCCGTGATGGGCACTTGACGAAGCGATGCCAACGAGGTGGTCATAGTGCGTGAACGCTTCATGGGTTGTTGAAGCACCAAAGGTTCACCGCGTTTCCAGCGCTCTACCAGCGCAATGAGTTCATCACGCTGGCGCGGGTCAGCAATCCAAATGAGTTGACCATCAGCTTCGTCGGTAATGCGGTGACCAATGCGAAAATGCCAAAGCGCTTTGCGCAATTCGCTTGTATCCGCGTGATCGGGCAGAAGCATCACTGGATGCATAACGTCTCTCTAATCAGTGCGCTAGCGGCACAGTAGCCACAGCGGGTGGGTATTGAATGCCTACATAAGAATAGCTATGCAGCCGCCACCAGACAGGCAAAAAAAACCGGCGGTAGGGACCGCCGGAGAATAAAAGCAAGGGATCATTCAAGGGAACACTTACTCTGATAGCCGACAGCAGGGTTAGTTCAGCTGTTTTGAAAAAATTGTGTGATTTTATGTAAAATTGATAAAAACCGCTAATCAAAGTCAATTTCCCAGGGCTTAGGCAACGCCCGCTCCTCTTTTGGCACCTTGATCCAGACAAAATGATCGGCATTCAAAGCCGCTTCTCCACTCCAACGGTAAGCCACTAAACGTCCGTACTTTACGGCGCTATAGTCCAAGCAAGCAATGTTGCTGGCAGGCAACGCGGGTATGCCTTCGCACCAGTAGTGTCCAATAAAAAGGGGCGGCTGCTCGGGCCCATAGTAGCTAAGCTTCTGACGCTCTTCACTGGTCAGTTCGCGGGATTCAAGATCTCCAGGCAGATTATCGGGTTGAAAAACAACATCTCCCCACTGCTGGGGGGCTTGAGCCCAAAAATGCGCCCGAAAACTCTGTCGCGTAAAACCATCACCAGAATGGATGGCAATGCCTTGAGGCAGTGAGACATGCGGCCCTCGGGTTAGACGATCTAAAATCCGAAACGCTTGAGTAGACGGATCGGTCGACTCGACCAGAAATTGCGAGTCCATACAGCGATCAGGTCGACGCTGGGTAAATTCCTTAATCAGTTGGTCGTCCCAGCAGGCATGCACGACGCGAATACTCTCTATCTCCAAGCATAGCGGAATGGTTTTAAACCACGCCAGAGTATCTTCCCACTCGTTGGTGTAATCCCGATACTGATCTAGCGTATCTTGGATAATGCGGTTATGCCGCGGAGTATGCTCCCGTAGCCAACGTTTATGGCTCCCCGCCGGTGCAGGGTGGGTATAAGCAAGGGCGTTATATTCATGATTGCCCATCACGATATACGCCTCACCCTCCTCTACCATCCGCCGCGCAATGGTAACGGCTAAGCGTATTCGCGGCCCGCGATCAATCAGATCGCCGAGAAAAATAACTTTACGGCGCGGATGGCGATAAACCCCACCTCGTTGATGGTAGCCCAGCTTTTCAAGCAGTGAAGCCAGCGTGGCACCGCAGCCGTGCACATCACCAATTAGGTCGTACCCCTCCATACTCAGTCTCCCAACCGATGGCTCCAGCCTAACTTGCTGCGTAGGACTTCGTAGAAATTATGGCCGATAGGATGCACTAACTGGACGCGCTCAGGCTTACGGGTAATCACCAGAACATCGTTCGGTTTCGCCACTGCCCGGGTCTGCCCATCGCAGCTGATATGTGGATATGACTGGTTTGTTTCACCGATGTGAATACGAATTTCGCTGGCGGCATCAATGACAATCGGCCGACTTGACAGGGTGTGAGGAAACATCGGCACCAGCGTCACGACATCCAGTTTGGGATGCATAATCGGACCACCGCCGGAGAGTGCATAGGCGGTAGAACCGGTAGGGGTGGCAATAATTAAACCGTCACTACGCTGGCTGTAAACAAATTGACCATCAATAAACAGCTCAAACTCAATCATGCGCACCGCTTTACCTGGATGCAGCACAATTTCATTCAAGGCATCACCATTGCCCACTGCTACGCCGTTGCGGTACAGCACAGTGTCGAGCAAGAAGCGCTGTTCAATTTCGAACTCTCCTGCCAGAACCTCCCCTACCCGGGTTTCAAGCTCTGCCGGCGAGATATCGGTCAGAAAGCCGAGCCGACCGCGATTGACACCTAAAATAAGCGTTCCGCTTCGGCATAGCGCCCGCGCAGCGCCTAGCAAACTGCCATCACCGCCCACGACAATCACCAGATCACACAGCTCACCCAACATGCGGCGGCTTGCTTCAGGCTGACCATGGTGAGGCAAAGCAGTCGCCGTGCGATCTTCCACCAACACGTTATAGCCATGGGCAACAAGATAGGTAACGAGGCGCTGAAGGGAATCGATCACTTTGTCGCTACCCAACCGACCAATCAAACCAATCGTTTTAAACGGTTTCCCTGACCGGTCGGCTGAAGACGCTATTGATGGTGATGATACGGTGTTACTCATGGGCCGGCTCTCGCTAACATAAGCCGTCATTATGGAGACACCTTGAGCATCGGGCAAATAGGCTTAGGCCTTGATTATAAACTAGCTGGGCTCGCCGACTGACGACGCTGGCACCACCAGTGGTTCAACCATAACGATGCCGCCATAATCACCGCCCCTAAAAGCAGGCGAGGAATATCCGCATCGCGGTTCCAGATCACCAAATTAACCACTAAGCCAGCAGGTACAAGCGCGTTATTCATAATGGCTAGAGTTCCCGCATCCACTTTGGTCGCGCCCTGATTCCAAGCAAAGTAGCCGACTCCTGAAGCCACCAAACCCAGCCATGCCAGCACACCCCACTGCAGAGACGTTGTTGGCAGTGCTGCACTATTGCCAAACAGTACATAAGCAGGCAAGGCCACAATCATCGCGCCAATAAAGAACCAACCAAAAACATTGTGCCATGCAAGCGTTGGAGGTAAATCCGCGGCTAACCGACGATAACCCACTTGGCCGAGGGCAAAGCAAAGGTTCGCACCCTGCACTACTAAAAAGCCCGCCCAAAAACCGCTGTCTACGCCGTCATAGCGAATAACACCGGCCCCTACCACGGCTAGCAACGCAGTAACCAAATAGATGGGCGTAAAACGACCGAACAGCAAATCGTCCAGCAGCGCGATATAAATAGGCGTGAAAATAGTGAACAGCAGGACTTCAGGCACCGACAGCAGCAAAAAAGATTGATAAAAAAAGGTATACATAATGCCAAGCTGAATAGCGCCTAGCCCCATCAATGCGAGCCGTTGCTTACCGCGCAACAGGCTTGGACGCAAAAATGGCAAGAACACCAGCATGGCGAGCGTAACCCTTAAAAGAACGGCAAAGTAGCTGTCCACTTGCCCCGCTAAATAGACCCCTATCAGCGAAAAAGAGAACGCCCACAGGGCCGTGACGCCAATCAAATAACCCATTGTAAACCTCATGCCGTAAAATGGTTTACGCGGATTATACGCCTATCTTAAAAACTACCAAGCGGTAAACGCCTGAGCTTCAAGTTAGTTAACGACGCTGAACCCATAAAAAAGCGTAAACGGCGCCTGGCACCCAACCCAATAGGGTTAATATCAAGCCGATCATCACTCGTTTACCACCGCCTTTCGTTAAGCCTACCGCAAGTGGCGGTAGCAAAATGGCCAGTGCCTGATAGGCAAACTTCAACCCTGCTGGCTCGGCTGCCACTTTTTGGCTTTGCTCACTCCCAGGCCCAGGGGGCGGAGATACAGGTTGCGCTTTGGGCGGCGGCGTAAAGTGTTCCACGCCACTTGAAGCCGACTCAGCCGCCGCTTTCTCAGCTCGCTCCTGGGCTAACCGGTGTGCCTCCTTGTCTATTTTCTGCTCAAGCGTCTCAGCCCCGTCGGCCAGGTCATCATGGTGGCGTTCCCAATCCTCCCAGTCGTGAGGCGTGCCCGATTTAGGCCGCTGCTGCCCGGCGCCTCGGGCGCGCTCCCACGCTTTCTCTTCCAGGGTGTTGGGACGATCAGGGTCTCTGTCTAGACTCACCCCTTTTCGGTTCAAATACTCACGTGCATCCATTAGAGGCTCCTTAAAGCGTTGAATAAAGCCAGCGCGCTAACTCTACGTAGCGAAATAAATCTCCTACAGTAAAAGAGTCGATACAGCATTTTGAGCCAACAATGACTGATTATCAGACAATGGGACCTGCGATGCACTTATCTGCTCTGTCCGCGATTGAAACAATCATTGGAAACACTCGTTGGTAACGATAGCTGGTAACGACAGTTGAAAACGATAAGCAAGGAGTACCGTTTATGAATAAAACAACCCCAAGCATCGTGCGCGACATTATGTCTCGTGACTGCTATCGCGTCTCATCTGACGTTTCGATTACTACCTTGGCCCAGGGTTTAGCCACCCACCGCTTGCCAGGAGCACCGGTTGTTGACAGCGCCGACCGTTTAATAGGCTTTATATCGGAGCAGGATGTTTTGGGCCGTGTGCTGGATAGCATCTATCACGACGATGAAGCGCCTTTAGTCAAGGAGCTAATGCGCCATGAGGTACTCAGCGTTTCCCCCAACAAGAGCATTACCGACCTGGCTCAGGAAATGTTAGGCGTAAAACCCAAAGTGTACCCGGTGGTTGAGCAACAGCGCTTAGTGGGAATTGTCACACGACGTGATATTCTGATTGCCTTGCTTACCATTCGTCGTCATTAAGCAAATCATCGTCATCGGATGAACGGGAGCTAAAACCCTAGCGCGTGTTTGAACAAAAAAAACCGCTACTCAATGAGTAGCGGAAGCAAGGGATCAAAACAATAGAGCCAGAACAACAACTTTAGCGACTGCTATCGCGATGTTGCCTGTACTAACTAAGACACGCTGTGAAGGAAAAGTTCGCAAAAATGTTAAATTTTCGACTCAAGCAGCGTGAAGCGTATAATTAAGTGGCTTTTCATTCACTGAAATCGCCTACTAGGAGCACAGCGAATGGCGCTGTATCTATTAGTGTTTGGGGTATGTCTATTGGTGCTCGGTTCGGTAATGCTGGTGCTGATGACGTCAAGTACGCCGCGCTACCGCACTGAGCCGAAAGACCTGCTAGCTCTGTTTGATAAAGCATTAGATAGTCAAGTGAGTGAAACAGAGTGGAACGCTATCATCGGTTACCCTATTCGTCATAATGAGTATTTAGACGGGATTAGGCGCCGCGCGGCTCACCTAATGGAGGAGCACGGGCGCAGATGGCAGATTGCTCAGGGTAAACCGCTGCTTAATGAAGAGGGGCAGGCAGAACTTAAGGCCCTTCGGGACCATTTGTTCGCGCACACTGCACTCCGCCAACAGCAGTAGCCTTTGCAGCTAGTGCTAGCAGTCGCTATTGCGGTCAAGAGTAGTTGTCGCACTCAAGAAAAGATGTCGCGGTCAAGAATAGTTATTGCGGCTTAGGAGATAAGCTATGCCCAGCACCATTCGCCAAATTCCGCTAGCCAGCGCAACTCAGCATCACTCCCATGATTTCCATCAAATCGTGATTACCCTATGCGGTTCATCTGAATTTGAAATTGAGGGGTTAGGTGGTCAAGTGAATGCATTTTCAGGCTGTATCGTGCCCGCTAATCATGAACATTATTACTCTGGTAACGACCATAACCGCCAACTGATTCTTGACCTTCCTGAGGATGCGCCCGCGTTAACCGGCGAAAATCGAGAGCTGGTGGCCTTATTTGATGCACCGCGTTTTTTTGCACTGGATAACGCACTTCGCCACTACCTTGCCTTTATGGAAAGCGAACTTGCTCAAGGGTTTGACACATCTACTGTCTCCTTTCAGCAAGACCGCTTGGCCGCTACCTTTTTAGGCTCATTAAAAGCACGTCTGGGTGCGGCACAAAGCAACGCTCAGCAGCGCTTAGACCTAACTCGTATCAACCGCTTTATTCGCCAGCACCTAGCGGATGGCCTGCGTGTGGCCGATCTAGCTCGACTTGCCTGTTTAAGCGAAGCGCACTTTTCTGACTGTTTTCGCGCCCAAACTGGAATATCCCCTTGGCAATACGTCAAGCGACAGCGTTTGCATGCAGCTCGTCAACTGATTCTTCAGAGCCGCCTGCCCCTGACCGATATTGCCATTCAAACCGGCTTTGCCAATCAAAGTGCACTTTCCCATGCGTTTCGCCGCAGCTATGGACTATCACCCCGCAAGCTACGTCAATGCGATGCACCACCATTAACAACCAATGCACCAAAACGCCCTTCAGCCCCGGTGGCAGGCCAGCAAAAACTCTACTAAAGTCGTATGGTTACTCCTCTTACCGCGGAATTGACACGTTTTACCTTGAATTCAACATGCAACAAAGGTGGCAGCACTCTACATTCGCTTATTTAGTTGACCACAACGAATTCTTGACCGCTGAAATAGCGCAGAACATGCGGGCGGGCGATGTTTAATTAACCGTAATATTATTGGGGCAGTGGTATGCGTTCAGCCGCTTGGGGTTCCGGGCCTTTCCGGCACCGGCCCATTACCAGCAACACTCCGTGACTGAGAAAACCATTACTAATAACACCGTTGCGCTAGGCGGGAATGCGTCGCTATTGACGCTAGGTGATGAGTGAACGGCTCATCCGAGATTAACCTGAACAGGGAACTAACTCATGGTTGAAGAAAAAAGAGTGATTGGCTTTCCATGCGTAGCGAACCCGCTGCACATGCAGGTCATCGGGGTCACTGCTAATAAACGTACCACCAACCTTTCTGATCCTATTTTAGGCGGGCGCTCCGTAAGGCCAGTAGCGTGAAGGGTTAACAAAAAAAAGATCGCGCAACTACCGGACCTTATCCGGTAAACGCGCTAAACCTGTCGGAGCTAGAATTGTACAAAAAGTCGGCAAACGCGGGCATTTTCGTACAAACCCTAGTCCCGTTCTGACGAACTGGAGAAGTTACATGGCTATAGGTGTTTGGATCAGTCTCATTGCTTACTTTGCGCTCATGATCGCCATCGGCATTTATGCGATGCGCAAATCCACCTCTTCCTCTGAAGATTATATGCTGGGTGGTCGTACTCTCAGTCCCAAAGTAGCGGCCCTGTCAGCCGGCGCTTCGGATATGAGCGGCTGGTTGCTACTGGGTTTACCTGGGGCAATGTTTGTATCGGGTTTGGGCTCAGCCTGGATCGGTATTGGCTTGCTCGTGGGGGCGCTCTTTAACTGGATTTTGGTCGCCCCGCGTCTTCGTGAACAGACAGTTCACTATGGCAATGCGATTACCATTCCGGCTTTCCTGGCAAACCGCTTCCCGACGCGGGCACTCTCCCTGCGCACGGTGTCCGCTATCGTGATTGTGATCTTTTTCGCGGTTTACACGGCATCAGGTCTAGTGGCCGGTGGCAAGCTGTTTGAAAGCGCGTTTTCTGGAATCTACAACTTCGGTGACATGAGCAATTACGCCATGGGTGTGATGATCACGCTGGGCGTTGTGCTTATTTACACCGTTGTCGGCGGTTTTCTGGCCGTGAGCATGACCGACTTCGTGCAAGGCTGCATCATGATGCTCGCGTTGGTGATCATGCCGGCAGTGGTGCTATTTGGAGAAGGGGGCGGCGGTTTTGGCCAGGCCTCACAGACCCTAAATGAGGTCGACCCCACACTGCTTTCCTGGACATCGGGACTGACATTTATCGGGTGGCTGTCGGCGGTTACCTGGGGGCTGGGCTATTTCGGGCAGCCGCACATCATTGTGCGCTTTATGGCTATCCGTACGCTGAAGGATGTACCCATTGCCCGTAACATTGGCATGGGCTGGATGCTCATCTCCCTGATTGGCGCTGTTTCTCTGGGTATCTTTGGCCGCGCCTATGCGATTCGCAATGGGTTGGATATACAGGATCCAGAAACGATCTTTATTGTCCTGGCAGACCTGCTGTTCCATCCGCTGATCACCGGCTTCCTTTATGCGGCCCTGCTAGCGGCGGTGATGAGTACCGTTTCCAGTCAGCTGCTGGTGGCGTCTTCATCACTGACTGAGGACTTCTATCGTCTGTTCCTGCACAAAAACGCAACTGAAGCGCAGTGTGTCGCCGTAGGCCGTGTCTGCGTGGTACTAGTGGGCATTGTGGCCGCTGTTATTGCCTCTGATGAAGACTCTCAGGTGCTGGGGCTGGTCAGTAACGCCTGGGCAGGCTTCGGTGCCGCCTTTGGACCGTTGATTATCCTGTCACTCATGTGGTCACGCACCAACGGCAACGGTGCCATCGCAGGCATGGTAGTGGGTGCTCTTACAGTGATGATTTGGATTGCATTAGGCTGGAATGGCTCCTTTATGGGTGGCCCGGGCATTTACGAGATTATTCCTGGCTTTATCGCCGCCTTCATTGCCATCATCGTGGTAAGCAACGCAACTGATGATTCAGGTGAGTATCAGCATATTACTCGCACGTAACATCGCAGAGCACACTTAACGTATAGAGAGGGCTCCCGCGGGAGCCCTCTATTAGTTTGATCTTTTGTGCTTGCTTTAAAAAGAACGACTACACACTAGTCGACGCATTAACGCTACGTTTCGACTAGCAAGGAGAGACCCAGTATGAACGAAGCCAATCCTCATCTGCATAGCGATGTGAGTGATCTACGCTCACGCATTCGCACCCACTACGATGCCAACGAGGCTGATGTGCTACACGGGCTTATTGAGCGTATCAAGCTGTCGGAGGGCGACCGCAAGAAGGTCGCCGCCCTCGGCGCCAACTACGTAGAGCGTGTGCGCAAGGAAAGGTCGCCCTCAATGATGGAGGCCTTCCTGGCCGAGTACGGGCTCTCCACCACCGAAGGCGTTGGCCTGATGTGCCTGGCAGAGGCGCTGCTGCGGGTGCCCGATGCGGAAACCATCGACGACCTGATCCACGACAAGATTGAGCCATCCGACTGGGGCGCCCACCTGGGCAAGTCGTCCTCATCCATGGTTAATGCCTCGACTTGGGCGCTGTTGCTGACCGGCAAGGTGCTGGCAGAGGATCCCAAGGGACCGACGCGGGCGCTACGCGGTCTGGTGCGTCGTATGGGCGAACCCGTGGTACGCAAGGCCGTTGGCCAGTCGATGAAGATTCTTGGCCGCCAGTTCGTGCTTGGTCAGACGATTGAAGAAGGCATGAAGAATGCCCGCGAACTCGAGAAGCAGGGCTACACCTACTCCTACGATATGCTGGGCGAAGCGGCGCGCACCGACGAAGATGCCGTTCGCTATCATGAGGCTTACGCCAAGGCGATTACTGCCATCGCCGAGCAGGCCAAAGGCGACGTACGCGGCAGTCCCGGCATCTCGGTAAAGCTCTCGGCACTGCATCCCCGTTATGAATACACGCACCGCGATACGGTCATGGCAGAGCTGTTGCCGCGCGCTAAAGCGTTGGTGCAGCAGGCCGCCAAAGCCAATATCGGTTTCAATATCGACGCCGAAGAGCAGGATCGGTTGGACCTCTCCCTCGACGTAATCGAGGCATTAATGGCCGACCCCAGCTTAGACGGATGGGATGGTTTCGGTGTTGTCGTGCAAGCTTACGGTCGCCGCGCCGCGCCGGTGATCGAGACACTCTATGAGCTGGCCGAACGGTTCAACCGCAAGATCATGGTGCGCTTGGTTAAGGGTGCTTACTGGGATACGGAGATCAAGCTCTCCCAGGAAATGGGGGTCAAGACCTTCCCGGTCTTCACTCGCAAGGTCAACACCGACGTCAGCTATATGGCCTGCGCCCAGATGCTGCTCGACCGTCGCGACCGTATCTACCCTCAGTTCGCCACCCACAACGCCCACACCTGCGCCGCCGTCGCGGAGATGGCCGGCGACGACAAAGACAGCTATGAGTTCCAGCGCCTGCACGGCATGGGCGAATCGCTGCACCATATCGTCAAGGAGACGGAAGGCACCCACTGCCGGATCTACGCTCCGGTCGGTGCGCACCGCGACCTACTGGCCTACCTGGTACGCCGCCTGTTGGAGAACGGCGCCAACTCTTCGTTCGTCAACCAAGTAGTGGACAGCTCGATTCCGCCAAGCGACGTTTCAAGAGATCCCATTGAAGGCTTTAAGCAGCTCGGCAACGACGTTTCAAGCCCGCTGATCCGTCAGCCCAGCGAGCTGTTTGCGCCTGATCGCAAGAACTCCAAGGGCTATCGCATTAACGAGCCCGCCTCCATTTTGCCACTGCTTGAGGCGCGGGAAGCGTTTGCCGACGCCACCTGGACTGCCGGCCCCATGCTGGTGGGCAACCCCGCACCTAAGGGCCCGGCGCGCGACGCCCTCTCCCCCGCCGATAGCAAACGGGTGATCGGCAAAGTGCATGAAGCCACCCCGGAAGAGGTCGCCACTGCTCTCGACGCCGCCGAACAAGGCTTCAAAGAGTGGTCGATGCGCCCTGTGGCCGAGCGCGCCGCGGTACTGCGCCGCACCGCCGACCTCTACGAGGAACATATCGCCGAGCTGACCGTGATCACCACCCGCGAAGCGGGCAAAATGATGTTCGACGGTATCGCTGAAGTGCGCGAAGCGGTGGATTTCCTGCGTTTTTATGCCAACGAAGGCGAGCGGTTGGAAGCGGAAGAGCCCGGCAGCGCCCGCGGCATCTTCGTGTGTATCAGTCCGTGGAACTTCCCGTTGGCGATTACCACCGGGCAGATCGCAGCCGCCCTGGTAGCTGGCAATGCGGTACTCGCCAAGCCCGCCGAGCAAACACCCCTGATCGCCGCCCGCGCTGTGGAGCTAATGCGTGAAGCGGGTCTACCGGAAGCAGCACTGCAGTTGCTGCCTGGCGATGGCCCAACCGTGGGTGGCCCGCTGACCAGCGACCCGCGTATCGCCGGCGTCTGCTTTACCGGCTCAACCCCAGTGGCACAGATTATCCATAAAGCCCTGGCGGAAAACGCGGGTCCCGATGCGGTACTGATTGCTGAGACCGGTGGTCTCAACTCCATGATCGTGGACTCCACGGCGCTCACCGAGCAGGCGGTACGCGATATCCTGATCTCCTCATTCCAGTCTGCTGGCCAGCGCTGTTCCGCGCTGCGCATGCTGTATGTCCAGGAAGAGGCCCGCGACCGCTTGCTCAACATGCTCTACGGCGCCATGGACGCACTCACCATTGGCGACCCCTGGAACACCGACACCGACGTCTCACCAGTCATCGACGCCGACGCCCAGGCCGATATCAGCGACTATGTAACAGCCCATGAGAAGGCTGGTAAAGTGCTGAAGAAGCTGCCCGCACCGCAGACCGGCACCTTCGTTACCCCCGCGGTAATCGAAGTCGGTGGCATCGAAGATCTCGAACGTGAAATCTTCGGCCCGGTGCTGCACGTAGCCACCTTCAAGGCGCGGGACATCGATAAGGTGGTCGACGACATTAATGCCAAGGGCTACGGGCTAACCTTCGGCCTGCATACCCGTATCGATGACCGAGTACAGCAGATCGTCGAGCGTATTCATGTCGGCAATGTCTACGTCAACCGTAACCAGATCGGCGCCATTGTTGGCTCCCAGCCGTTCGGCGGCGAGGGGCTCTCTGGCACCGGGCCCAAAGCCGGTGGCCCCCTCTATGTGACGCGCTTCCGGCGCACCGCGAACGCCGAGCACCACGAGGCAGTTGAGGGCAGTGCCGTGCCACTCAGCGACCTCCAAGCGGCCTTTGACGGGCTAGATGCTCGCAACTGGGCGGTACGACCCAATCGGATCGAGGTGCTGCGCAAGGCGCTCTCCGGCAAAGGCGGCGCGATCCGCAAAGCGCTTGCCGAAACAGCAGCCTTGGATATGACACCGCAGACCCTGCCGGGGCCGACAGGGGAAAGCAACCGCCTGGCGATGTACCCCAAGGGCGTGGTGCTGTGCCTGGGACCAACCCTGGATATCGCCATCGCGCAAGCAGCCCAGGCCCTAGGCACGGGCTGTGCAGCCGTCGTGGTCGCCCCCGGCGCCGAGCAGGCGGTGAAGCCGCTGATCGATGCCGGCGCACCGGTAGCCGGGCTTGATGGCAGCGTTTCAGCCGAGACACTGAGCGAGGTCAAAGGTATTGCGGCGGTCGCCGCCGCTGGCAACAGCGACTGGACCCGTGAGCTGCGGATTGCGCTGGCCAAGCGCGACGGCGCCATCATCCCGCTCGAAACCCAGACCATCTCGCCGGATCGCTACGTGGTGGAACGTCATCTATGTATCGACACCACCGCAGCGGGCGGCAACGCCAGCCTGCTGGCAACGGCTGAATAGACCGGTACTTCTTTCGTGAGCGGTGGCTTGATGCCGCTCACTCAGCCTCCAGTATTAGCCTCCAATCACAGCCACTACTCGCTAGTGGCTTTTTTTATCTGGCTTCCGGTTGCCCCTAATAGGATGCTAGCACTGCTCGGCTCCTTGCCTCTCATAACCCTTGCCCTGGATCAATAATCCACTCCCTGGACCCCGTTACACTGGCCATATCGTTAAGCGGCTATCGAAAGGCCGGCAAGTGTTACAACGACTCATTTGGTAATTATCTGTTTTGACACCTGGAGAGATCCCATGCGTAAAGCCGCCCTGTCTACCTTACTTATAACCACTGTTGCCGCTGCAGCAATGATGACCAGCAGCCAGGCATTTGCCTATGGCGCGGGTGACTTTTTTACCCGTGTTGGTGTTGCCAAAGTGGTACCCAAAAGCGACAACGGCACACTGGCTGGCGGCGCGCTTTCTGTGGATGTACAGGACAAAACCGACTTTGCCTTCACACTCGGCTATCGCTTTCACGATAAAGTCGGTATTGAACTGCTAGCGGCTTTGCCGTTTAAGCATGACATCCATTTAAATGGCGATAACATCGCCTCTACCAAGCACCTGCCGCCTACCCTAACGCTGCAGTACTATCCGCTTGGCGGCACGCACTCGCGGGTACAGCCTTATGTAGGCGCAGGTATCAACTACACCCGTTTTTCGGATGAACAGTTAACGATTGGTGATCTGGATCTCGACAACTCCTGGGGCGCTGCGGGCCAGGTCGGCGTCGACTTATTGATTGATGGCAACTGGGCGCTGAATGCTGCGGCTTGGTACATTGACATCGACACTGACGCTAGCGTCAATGGCGCCTCGGCAGGCACCGTTGAGATTGATCCGGTGGTGGTAATGGCAGGGCTTAGCTACCGCTTCTAGGCCGTCCGCAAGCCTCTCCAAGGACGCGTTCTGTAAAATTAATCTCATGTACAAAGCCTGCCTCACGGCGGGCTTTGTTTTTGATAACATTTTACTGTTAATAACGTTCCACTGCTAATAACGTTCAGCTTTCAGTGACTAACTGATCCACCTTCTCTGCTGCCCGTACGATAAGTAACTGGTGGTGGGAAGGTACTTTTTCCTGCTGCAGATAGGCCGCTACCGCGGGCGCTATCTCACATTTAGCAGGCATCGTGGCATTGGCATCGATTAATGCATTCAAGCGTGCAATAAATACAAAGCGAATCCACTGCGGCAGTGACATGGTATCGATGCAGAACGGCTGCTGGCTGGCGAAGGCGCTGGCATCAGGTGTGGTCATTTGCCATAAATCGGCAGCTTTCATGGACGCTTCCAGTTCAAGAAGCGCTGTCTGCAGCGGTTGATAAATACTCATAGATAGCGGCGCCAATACCTTGGAAAATGAAAAGAACCTTTCTCTGACCTATTATCCCTACTCAACGTTCTTCTTGCTACTCATCAGCAATTGATAGTCGTTATCCATAGACCCACAGAAAACCTGCACGAGCCTGTGGATAAACTATGGAAAGGTGTCGCAATCCTTTCTCTCATGCGGCTTTCACCGAGTTGTTTAATTTTTAACCGCATTGTCATTAATACCCTATCTGAACGCTATATTTAATCCACTGCAGCGGCTGACAGTGGCACACCAGCAAGGTAGAGTGCAGGCTTGCAACGCGGAAGGATGTTATGCAACCGATTCAAACTCTTGACGATTTCTTTACCCGTAGTGGGGCCAACGTTTCTCTCTATCACATGGGACGCCATGTGGTTGCCTGTCCCCGGGAATCACTGGCCACCTTTGAAAGTGGCGAAATGGCCTGGCCGGAGCCATGGCAAGGCCAGGCGAGATTGGCTATTGTGTTTCTTCTAGGCGACATGCCCGAACCTGCGATTTGGTTTTTGGCTCTCCCGCTGGATGAACAGGGAATGCTGGCCCCGGCACAGCGAGATGCTTTTTTAAATCGTCTGTTGGAAACATTAGGGCGTACTGTTTCTCAAGTGGGACGCGAAGAAACTACGGACGTGGATCATTTAATGAAGGATAATCCCCTTGCCTTCACTCCCAACGTCACCTTTCAAGCAATGCTGAATGCGCGCGCTACCCATGACATGGGCTTGCCAGCCAGCCAGCATTTTGAGCCTGTGGATGCTTACTTCACTGGTCAGCAGGCTATCGACTGGCAGGCATTGGGGTTGCAGGGGGTTGCCGACTATGTGGTGCGCATGGAAACATCTGACGCTGAAGCACTCGCGCGTCAACTACCAACGCTACCCACCGCCGTTATTCATTCGTTATGCTACTGTTTAGAGCATCAGACATTTTCAGAGACGTTAGTATCCGCCCTTGCAAGCCGGGGTGAAATGGCCGCTCAGCAAGGCGATGTGGAAACCCTGAGCGCCTGCATACGCGCAGTGGGCAATACCGGCGCATCACAGGCAGCAGATTGGTATAACCACTTATTGGAAGACACGGCGGCCTGTGGGCCTGATGTGTTAGCCGCCATGGCGGGGCGTGGTTGGCAATATCTGGAAGATGGTCACCGTCTACCGCTTTTTCTTCAACGTTTGGCTGAAGATGAGCGTACTGACTTTGCTGCCGTTGTCCGTGATCTTGCGATTGTTCCAAGACTTCGTATACCGGTCATGATGGCACTGCGTGACGCGCCAGTCGGCTCCCCTATTCAGCGTCGGCTAACCATGATGATGCCCCAGAAAAACGCGTAACCTGATGTTGTCACTTTTAATTGCAAGGAGTGAGCCGTGAAGGAATTACCCTATCAGGCCAAGGCGGTCATTGGCCGCCGTGAGATGGTGACGTTACCTGAACTAGGGCTTCACCTGTGCTGCAAAGCAGACACTGGCGCACGCACATCTGCCCTTCATGCAGAAGATATAGACACCCATGAAGATGAGCATGGCCAGCTATGGGTGAGTTTTATTACCCACAGCGCAGGCCCTGCGACACCAGCACACCGCTATAATCTGCATTTGCATGACCGTCGCCGGGTGACTAGCTCCAACGGTCATAGCGAATGGCGTTATGTTATCCGAACGCCTATGCAGATGGGTGATTTGAATTTCCCTGTTGAACTGACCCTGACGGACCGCAGCAATATGCGCCATCCGATGCTGCTAGGACGCCGTGCTATGCGTCGTCTACTAGTGGCTCCCGGCGCCGCTTTTTTGCACGGTGAGCCTTAATCCTTTATTAGTTGCCTTTATTCAGGCTCGGAGCCTCCTACATGCATATCGCTCTGCTTTCGCGCAATCGCAATTTATACTCTACCCGCCGCTTGGTTGAAGCTGCAGAGCAGCGTGGGCATACCGCGCGCGTGGTGGACACACTTCGCTGCTATATGAGCATCACGTCTCACCACCCATCGATTCACTATAAAGGTGAAGAGATTGAACATTTTGATGCGGTTATCCCCCGCATTGGTGCGTCAGTGACCTTCTATGGCTGCGCGTTACTACGTCAATTTGAAATGATGGGCACCTACGTTATCAATGATAACGTCTCCATTACTCGCTCACGGGATAAGCTGCGCTCTCTCCAGCTGCTGTCGCGCAAAGGACTAGGCCTGCCGATTACTGGATTTGCCCACTCGCCGGACGATATTCCCGACCTGATCACCATGGTGAAAGGTGCACCGTTGGTGATTAAACTACTGGAAGGGACCCAGGGAATCGGCGTGGTATTAGCGGAAACCAACCAGGCGGCGGAGTCGGTCATTCAAGCTTTCATGGGCATGAAAGCCAATATCATGGTGCAGGAGTACATCAAGGAAGCCCGCGGTGCAGATATCCGCTGCTTGGTCATTGGTGATAAAGTAGTGGCCTCGATGAAGCGCCAAGCAGCCGATGGTGAGTTTCGCTCCAACTTACACCGTGGCGGCACCGCTAGCGTCATTCGTATTACTCCGGAAGAACGCTCAACGGCGATTCGCGCGGCGAAAGCCATGGGCCTGCGCGTAGCGGGCGTCGACCTATTGCGCTCTAATCACGGCCCGGTGATTATGGAGGTAAACTCTTCGCCAGGCCTACAGGGCATTGAAAATGCCACTGGCAAGGATATTGCTGGAATGATCATTGAACACATTGAAAAAAATGCCGTCCCTGCACGCAAAGCGCCGCCCAAACCTAAAGGCTAAGCGCTAAAAGTAAAAATAATTCGTTTCGGGGGTGGCAAAACATTTCTGTCACCCCCACAATCTGCGTCACCGAAGGAGGTAGACGCTCATGTTTCTCGATAATCGCCAAGTGGCGATGGACAGCGTATTGGAAGCGTTGGCCGATAGCATTGATTATTTCCAAGACAATATCGAACGCCTGCGCCCCTCACTGCGTGACGCCTTAAAGCCACACTACACGACGCGGCTTAAGCTGATGCGTAAGCTGCAGGAGCTTGCTCGTGCGCATTTGAAAATGCTGCCGCGGGATGCCGACGTTGAGAGGGACGACTTTTTGTGGCTGTGGAGTCGCCTAAAAAGCTTTGTCGGCAACGACAGCCAAGTCTTGATCAATGAGCTGTTAGAGCAAGAGCGTGTGTTGATGCAGGCACTCTCTTCGCTCTACACACACCCCTTACCTGACCCGATCGAACCAGTAGTAGAAGAGTGCATGCAGGGCTGCCGTAAACTTATCCGCGAACTCTATGCGCTGCAAAAGCGCAAAACCCATCGCTGATTTAGTGTAGGCTCCCATTAATACTTTCAGCGCTGCGTGCTAGGGAAGAGCTGAGTGCTCGGCAGGATAAGGTCAATAGGCGTGCGCTTGGCGGGTATTTCAATAGGCTCTGGCTCACCGAGGAAATAGGGCTTTCTCCCCCAGATATAAAGATCCCCCAGGGTGGCCACTCGCGCCGCCCATTCCCGCAACTGCAAGCGTCGCTCCACTTTGTTTGTTTGGTCATCGGCTACACAGCCAGTAACGTCCATACCTAGCGCGCGACCGATAAAGACCGCCCTCGGCAAGTGCCAACTTTGCGTAATCAGCAGCGCATTATCAAGCTGAAACACATCTCGAGCGCGCACTAGCGTGTCGTAGGTGCTGAAGCCCGCAAAATCCATCGTCATCTGCTCTGCCGCCACCCCGCGCCGATAAAGCTCACGCCACATGGCTCGGGGCTCATTATACGCTTGAGTGCGATTGTCTCCTGAGAGCAGCAGATGCTCGACACTGGCTTGATCGATCAATGTCGCCGCAGTGCGCATACGCGCATGGAAGTGTGGATTACGCACGCCGCTGCGCGTCCAGTGGGATGTGCCGAAAACAACCCCAACCCTATCTGGTCGACACTGTTGAGGGTGCTGCTCAATGTAGGCAGCGGTTGTGGCTAATACCCATAAATTACCTGCTATAAACAGCAATGTCGCCAGCAGCAACAATGCTCCTAGCGACATTAAAAAACGCTTTAGCCCTACTAACAACGCGTTATACATCCAGCTCCCCAGCTAGAACATACCAAGTTCAAGCTTGGCCTCGTCACTCATCATGTCACGACTCCAGGGAGGACTGAAGACAATTTCAGTGTGCACTTTGCTAATCTGTGGCGCACCTAGAATCTTATTACGTGCATCTGCCGCAATCACATCTCCCATTCCACAGCCAGGAGCGGTGAGCGTCATACGAATGGTGACCAGACGCTCGCCGCTAATAAGCCGCTCAATACGGCAGCCGTATACTAACCCCAGGTCGACAATATTGACCGGGATCTCAGGATCAAAGCAGGTACGCAACTGCTCCCAGACAAACTGCTCTATCTCCTCTTCTGAAGCTGTTTCAGACAGCGTGGGGCGTGGTAATGGCTCCAGCCCCAGGGCATCCAAGTTGCGCCCTTCAATCAGGTAGAGGCGACCTTCAAAGCCAACGCTCACCGTACTGCCTTTCGCTTGCATCACGCTTACAACGCTATCTTCTGTCAGTGTCTCCGTACTACCAAACGGAATAGCAATAGCCTCCACATCGCGCTGAAGGGGCAACTGTTGGCCTCTTTCGAGACTGGCGACTTGCTCAATATCCATAACTGTCCTTAAGAACTGGCCTTAACGTACCATACCAATCACACGGTTAAGTGCTTCAATAAAGGTATCTACTTCTTCGAGAGTATTATACGCGGCAAACGAAGCGCGGCACGTAGCGTCCACGCCAAAGTGGGATAGCAATGGCTGAGCACAGTGATGACCGGTACGAATAGCTACGCCCAACTGGTCAATTAGCAGGCCAATATCCTGTGAATGGGCTCCGTCCACAACAAAGGAGAGTACGGCCGCTTTTTGGGGCGCAGTACCTAGAACACGCAGACCATCAATGCGCCCCACTGCTTGCGTAGCGTGATCAAGCAGCTGCCCTTCCCAAGCACCAATCGCATTGACACCAATACTCTCCATCCACTCTAATGCCCGACCTAGCGCAATGACTTCAGCAATAGCGGGAGTGCCTGCTTCAAACTTATGGGGAATCGCGGCAAATGTCGTATCGACATCGAAGGAGACGGTTTTAATCATCTCACCGCCGCCCTGCCACGGTGGCATCGCCTCCAGCAACGACTGCTTGCCATACAGCACGCCAACACCGGTTGGCCCGTACACTTTATGCCCGGAGAATGCATAGAAGTCAGCATCAATGGCCTGTACATCGACCACTTGATGCGGCGTTGCCTGAGCCCCGTCGATCAAAATCAAGGCGCCATACTGATGCGCAAGGGAGGCCATTTCCTGCACCGGGTTAATGGTACCCAGCGCATTGGAAACGTGATTCACCGCAACCAGTTTAGTGCGTTCACTTAGCAACCCGCGATAAGCCGGCATATCCAGTGCACCATTGGCCTCTACGGGAATCACCTTAATGGTGAAGCCAATTTCAGCGGCCAACAGCTGCCAGGGCACAATATTGGAATGGTGCTCCAGCATGGAAATCAACACCTCATCGCCCGGGGCTAAATTTTTACGCCCCCAACTCTGGGCAACTAAGTTAATCGCCTCCGTGGTACCGCGGGTAAAGATGATCTGACGCACATCTTCCGCGTTGATAAACGCCCGCACTTTATGACGGGTGCCTTCAAACGCCGCCGTTGCTTCATCAGCAAGGGTATGCAAACCGCGGTGGATATTGGCGTTGTAGCGCGAGTAGTAATCGCTGAACACGTCAATGACCTGCTGAGGCGTTTGACTGGTGGCCGCGTTATCCAGATAGATAAGCGGCTTGCCATGCACTTGGCGGCCTAGAATCGGAAAATCTTGACGTATCCGCGCGACATCGAAAGGCGCTTGCGTACGAGTAGGCGTCGGCTCAATAACGGTATGTGGCATCAATCACTCCTGGTGAAATCTAGTCGTTGAGCGCGACCGCTGCTTCGACTAGCCCTGCAAGATTGAAACGCTCCGGCAACTTGCCAGCAACCGCTAGCTCAACGCGCTCAGCAATCGCATCCAAGCTAACCTTATCCAACACCTCGCCAGCGAAAGCGAGCGTCAACAGACCGCGCGCTGTTGCTTCATCAATGCCACGGGTGCGCAGCGCGTAGATAGCCTCTTCATCCAACTGGCCAGTGGTTGTACCGTGTGAGCACTTGACGTCGTCAGCGTAAATTTCAAGCTCGGGCTTAGCATCGATGTGGGCACGATCAGAGAGCAATAGATTCTGGTTACTCTGAAAGCCTTCAATCTTCTGGCTATCGCGTTTTACATAGACTTTACCGTTAAACACCCCGTGTGCACGGTCATCCAAAATACCCTTATAGTTCTCATTAGAGAACGTCAGCGGTGCATTGTGGTTCACCTTGGTGTGGTTATCGACGTGCTGACGGCCCTGGCCGAAGAAGAGGCCATAGAAGTTAGTTTCTGCGCCTTGACCATTCAAATCGCTAATCAAGTCGTTACGCACCAAAGCGCCGCCCAGACTCAGATTATAAGAGGTATAACGCGTGTCTCTGCTCTGCTCTACGTGAATGCTGGCCACGTGCATATCGCCCAGCGGCGCTTCTTGAAGCTTATAGTGGGCCAGTATTGCGCCACGATCGAGCATTAGCTCAGCAGCCACGTTAGTGAAGTTAGTCGCTTCACTTTCACCCGTATAATGTTCAATCAGGGTGGCTTCGCTGCGTCCGCCAGCTTCAACTAATACACGGGGATGACACATCACCGGCGTGCCTGCACGGGATAAGAACTGCAACAAAATTGGTTTCTCAACCACTGTACCTGGGGCAATACGTACGACGGCCCCCTCTTCCATAAAGGCGGTGTTCAACGCTGAGAAAGGCGAAAAATCAACCCCGGTCAAACGGCCCAGTGGGCCGCCAACGGCTTCATGATTCTCAGCCAGTGCCTTAGAAAGCGGTAATACCTGGACACTTGACGGTAGCGCCTCAAGATCCGAGAGCACTGACGAGAAAACGCCATCGACAAAGGTTAACCGATAGGCATCAATGGGCAGCGTCAGTGCAGCGGCACTGGCTTGAGAAAACTCAGCGTCATCAGCCAGAGCAAAGCTGCCCTTGGCGATCATGCGTACATCAGTGTATTTCCACTCTTCATCGCGACGCGTCGGAAACCCCAGTGCTTCAAAACGCGCAGCACCGGCTTGGCGACGAGCCGCAACCCACGTCGGCTCTGCCTGATAGCGCTGGCTGCGAGCCTTCAGTGTTTCTAAAAAGGTTTGCGTATCGCTCATGCCGCAGACTCCTCAATGCCTTCATAACCGTTAGCCTCAAGCTGCTTAGCCAGTTCAGCGTCGCCAGACTTAACGATACGACCATCCACCAGCACATGAACTTTGTCAGGCACGATGTAATCAAGCAGGCGCTGGTAGTGAGTGACCAACAGAATAGCGCGGTCTTTAGCGCGCAGGCTATTGACACCATCAGCGACCACTTTCATGGCGTCGATATCCAGACCCGAGTCGATTTCATCCAACATCGCGAGTTTAGGCTGCAGCACCAGCATTTGCAGGATTTCATTACGCTTTTTCTCGCCGCCAGAGAAGCCTTCGTTAACGGCGCGCTGAAGGAAGCTGGCATCCATTTTCATGTAGCCCAACTTCTCTTTCACTAGCTTCATAAACTCAGGCGCTGGCATTTCACCTTCACCACGCGCCACGCGCTGAGCATTAAGGGCTGCTTTCAGCAAGTAGACGTTTTTAACTCCTGGAATTTCAACAGGATACTGAAACCCCAGCAGCAAGCCTGCCTGAGCACGCTCTTCAATTTCCATTTCAAGGACGTCTTTGCCTTCAAAGGTCACCGAGCCCTGGGTAACTTCGTAGCCATCTTTGCCAGCGATCACCGCCGACAGTGTCGATTTACCCGCGCCGTTAGGTCCCATAATGGCGTGCACTTCGCCCGCATTGATGGTCAGGGTGAGGCCTTTAAGAATTTCATTACCTTCAACGGTGACGTGTAAATCATTCACTTGCAACATATTGATTACCTTTTGATTCTAGCGAGTCGCTACCGCGACGCTCATATAATTAATTGAAATATAAGGGGCCTAACGGTTAGCCAACCGCGCCTTCCAGGGTCACATTGAGCAGCGCTTCGGCTTCTACGGCGAATTCCATTGGCAGTTCTTGGAAAACATCTTTACAGAAGCCATTAACGATCATGCTGACCGCATCTTCTTCAGAAATACCGCGGCTCTGACAGTAAAACAGCTGATCCTCGCCGATTTTTGAGGTGGTCGCTTCGTGCTCAATAGTCGCCGTACTATTGCCAATTTCCTGATAGGGAAACGTATGCGCACCGCACTTATCACCGATCAACAACGAGTCACACTGGGTAAAGTTACGCGCCCCTTTTGCCCGCGGGCCGATTTTTACTAGGCCACGATAGGACTGATTACTCCTGCCCGCCGAAATACCTTTGGCGACGATATAAGAGCGAGTGCCTTCGCCAATATGAATCATCTTGGTGCCGGTATCGGCTTGCTGACGACCGTTTGTCACCGCGACGGAGTAGAACTCACCGATACTGTCTTTCCCACGCAGGACACAGGAGGGGTATTTCCAGGTAATCGCGGAGCCAGTTTCTACCTGCGTCCAGCTAATACGCGAACGATCACCACGGCAGTCGCCACGTTTAGTTACAAAATTGTAGATACCGCCAACACCATTCTCATCACCGGGGTACCAGTTCTGCACCGTGGAGTATTTGATATAGGCATCATCAAGCGCGACAAGCTCAACTACTGCTGCGTGAAGCTGGTTTTCATCGCGCATAGGCGCCGTACAGCCTTCCAGGTAGGAAACCTGAGCGCGGCTTTCACAAATAATCAGCGTGCGCTCAAACTGACCAGTATTAGCCGCGTTAATGCGGAAGTAGGTAGACAGCTCCATGGGGCAAGTCACGCCTTCCGGCACGAACACAAAAGAGCCATCTGTAAACACCGCTGAGTTCAGTGCAGCAAAGTAGTTATCCGCCACAGGAACCACGGTCCCTAGATACTGCTTAATCAATTCGGGGTAGTCGCGAATAGCTTCAGAGATGGAGCAGAAGATAACGCCCGCTTCACCAAGCTCCTTCTTAAACGTGGTGGTTACCGATACCGAGTCAAATACGGCGTCGACTGCAACGCCCGCCAATGCAGCGCGCTCATGTAACGGAATACCCAGTTTCTCATAGGTTTCAAGCAGTTTGGGATCGACTTCATCCAGGCTCTGGGGGCCGTCTTCCGGGCGTTTCGGCGCACTGAAGTAGGAGATTGATTGATAATCAATCGGTGGATAATCAAGATGCGCCCAGGAAGGTGCCTCCATCTTCAGCCACTGACGGTAGGCATCGAGACGCCACTCCAGCATCCACTCCGGCTCGCCTTTCTTTTTGGAAATAAAGGCAATGGTGTTTTCATCCAGTCCAGGTGGCAGAGTGTCGCTTTCGATATCCGTTACAAATCCATCTTTGTATTCGCGACGAACCAACTGTTCCATTTCTTCGCTTGCCATGGTGATACCCTCCGGGCAGTTGGGGTGGCGAGGTCATCGCCTTAAATATTAAGTAAGGCCTGAAGTATTGGCGCCGCCCTTAGGCCGACGCCGCCGACAGGCTGATCGTTTGAATAGGCAGTTGCACCGGCAGCTTAATCGGCGCTGTATCGGCTAAATGCGCCAACGTCACGCTTTCAAGCAGAGTTCGCATAGCCAATGAGACCCGCTGCCAGTTGTCAGCCACACCGCAAGTAGCCACAAGCTCACAGTCACCTTCCGCTTGGCTGCACTCGGTCATGGCAACAGGGCCTTCGATCGCCGCGATAATATCGGCGGCAGTAATCTGTGACGCAGGCCGGGCAAGGCGATAACCCCCTTGAGCACCGCGCTGGGAAACCAATAACCCTGCACGCGCCAGCATTTTTAACGTCTTGCTCACAGTGGGGTGAGGCAATTGCACAGCCTCAGCCAAGTCAGCAGCTGCATGCGATACCTGGGCATGACGAGCAATTTGCGCCATTACTACAGCGGCATAGTCTGTCAGCCGGGAAAGCTTGAGCATGTCGACTCCCCTTAAAGTACTTAATACGCAGCTAATTAAATGATAGCTACGTGGATTGAGTACCATTTTAGTCCTGTATAAATTTTATGTGAAGCCCTAGAGCAAAATCGTTATCAATTTAAGCAAAATAACGGCACGTTCGACGCTAATAGCATCAAAAACAACAATCATTATCATTTAAAAAAGCTATTGGTTGAGTGCTCATTTCACCGACGTTTTGCATTGGTGTGCACCGTCTGATAGCGTCAAACAGGATTAGATGCCACTACTTTGCAAGGCATCGAGATATTTCGAGGAGGCAGGCAATGGATTCAGCAGTTAACAACATGGTACATACAACGCTGGCAATGCAGCAGGCACAAGTTGTCCAAGAGGCTCAGTTCAGCGTATTTAAAGATGCATTAGACGGGCAGGCAGCGCACATCACAGCGCTTATGGACAGCGTAGTGGAGCCACAGCTGGCTACTAGTGGTAGCGTAGGCACACAAATCAATACCACGGCGTAACGTACGCGCCTAATTAACGTGCGCGATAGATAGCGAATGGTTAACAGTAAATAGCCCCCTGTACTTAGAGGGCTATTTTTTATGCTTGGCAATAGGTTAGGCTTTTTTAACAAATTCTGATTTGAGCTTCATCGGGCCAATACCATCAATTTTACAGTCAATATCGTGATCCCCTTCCACCAGACGGATACTTTTCACTTTTGTGCCTACTTTAACCACCAGTGAGCTGCCTTTAACTTTCAAATCTTTGATCACTGTGACGCTGTCGCCATCTACCAACATATTGCCATTGGCATCGCGTACGCCGCTTGAAGTGTCATCATCGTTTGCCTGTTCTGCCACTTTGGACCACTCATGGCCACACTCTGGGCAGACGTACTGCAACCCATCGTCATAACTAAATTCCGAAGCACAGGCAGGACAGTTAGGCAGTTCACTCATCAAAAGGCTCCATTACTTGGCTTAGATACAGGGCTAAGAAAGCGATGGAGCCTACACGGGTTACGCAAAATGTCCAGCCACGGCTAAATCAACCGCGCTGGTAGGTGCCTACTATGCGATTCATACCGAGCAGGTTCGGTTCCACTTCTTTTAGTAGCTCTGTCAGCGTGAGCCCTTCAGGCAGGGAGGTTTGGTGATCTAGCGCCAACACCCAAAAATAGTAAAGATGCTTGCCATGCCCTTCTGGCGGCATGGGCCCGCCGTAGCCAATATTACCCAAATCATTCATGCCTGCAGTGCCGATCGCTGTCTTTTCAGTTAACTCTTGCAGCTCACCCGGCAAGTTATAAAGCACCCAATGAACAAAGCCATAGTTGCCTTCTTTGACCAACGGCGCGTCTGGGTCATGACAAATAACGGCAAACCCTTTGGTACCCTCAGGCGCGTTCTGCCAGACGAGCGCCGGAGAGACATCTTCACCCTCTCCCGTATGCTTAGAGGGAATTGCCTGATGATGAGCAAACGCTGGGCTAGTGACTTGCATGGTTGAAAGTGCAAATGCCATGGTTATCTCCTGAGTCATTTTATGAAGTTGAAAGTAACGCTTATTTCACCCTCTTTCTGGACTGCATTAGCGTGCTAATAGCTCACCTGTGACGCATGCTTTTGCCACCACTGCTGGGCCGTTACAACGTTCTCTGCGTTGTGGGCAGGGTCAAGCACAACGCCCAACTGAACATATTCACCGCGCGTTCTCGCCATTAGCATGGGGTCTTGAGTAGCTAACTGGAGCGCATAGAGCACCAACATCTGCTCATAATCGTCACTGGTATTTAGGCGAGCAAACAGCAACGGCACAGCAGGAAGCCCGATGCTGCCCAACTTTTCGGCGGCAATGTACCAAGGGCGCGGGTTATCACTGCCGCCATAATTTGTTATGAAGCGGCGATCAGCCAAGCGACTGACATAATAGGAGGCTTCTTCTTCCGGGCTTGTAAACAGCGGCGGCACCCAGTCGCGCTCCATGGGCGTGACACCCGCCGTGCTGCCGAGCTGCACACTTGAAGAGCTCGCACGCTGAGAGGCTACACTTGGCTGCCCTGTGTCTAGCGGCGCTTCGGCTGTCTCTTGACTAGCCGTTTGCGGAGTACGCTGCCCCCCAGCGCAGCCCGCTAATATTAGAGATACCATTACCCCTGCATACACCACACTTCGCTGCATCCCCTTGCTCCCTAAGCTAAACGTTATGATGTCCAACGGCCCTGCTTTTTTAGGCGGCGCTTTACCCATCGATCATACAGCGCCCGCAATCCTGGTTTAATTCCCGGGAGACCAATGAGCCAAGCCACCGGCGCCAATACTAAAATACGTGACATTAGTAGGCGATAGGCATCTATTCCCTCTATGAACTGACCTTCGCCCGTTTCAATGTGCAGCGAACGCAGCGCAGCCGAGGGCTCAATACCTTTAGCACGCAGCGCCTGTTGATGCTCAGTTACATCAAGCCAAGCAATATCGTCGGCGTTTTTACCTGCCCAACGCTCATAGCGCCGCCGCTCTTTGCGACATAGCGGGCACTGGGCATCATAAAAGACATTGATGAAGCTTGTACTGGACATATAGGCTCTCTAGAGAACGTTATTTAATCAGTGTGGCATGTTCAGCACTTAGCGCAAACCTTTAGATTAGCGTCCACTTTTAGGACTTTGCTATGCACTCTGAATTCCGGAAACAATTGTTAATTATCGCCCACGCCCCTTCAACCAATACAGAGTATCTCCGCGATGCTGCCCTTAAAGGCGCTCGCCATCCTGACCTTGAACAGGTGAATTGCGTCGTTAAAGCACCTCTAGAGGCAGGTCCAGAGGATGTTCTGGCCTGTGATGGTATTATATTGGGCACTACAGAAAATCTAGGTTACATGAGCGGCGCGCTCAAAGATTTCTTTGACCGCGTCTACTATCCTGTTCTAGAACAGAAGCAGGGACTGCCCTGTGTACTCTATATCCGTGCAGGACACGACGGTACAGGCACTCAGCGAGCGGTAGAAAGCATTGTTACCGGCTTACGCTGGCGGTGGGTTCAAGCACCTCTTATTTTACGTGGCGAGTGGCAGCCTGGATTTGCTGACCAGGTAGAAGAACTCAGCATGACCATGGCATTTAGTATTGAAAGTGGCATCGCTTGAGAGTGATATTGTTTGAGAGTGATATTGTATAACGCTGACTACCCTGCCTTACTGTAGAAAAGCAGGTCGTGCCCATTGTGCGATTAAATTGTGCGATTAAAAGACTGCAGCGTCTTGCTGGCATGGCTGCGGTTACTCAACGCACAGACACCAGGTAGCCATTATGCATAACGTCATTGCCTTCTATGATGATCGAGTTCTCGCCCACGAACCCAATATCGATGCCGACTTCTTGCCTGAACGCATCGATAAACGTATTCGACACCTGCTGGCAGGCTTGCCAGTGCCGTGGAAATACCCCGAGCATCCGGGCCGCTTGAAAGCCATTCAACAGCTGCTCGAAAAAGCGCCAATAGCGGGCTTAAAAATCGAGGGCGGTAAAGCAGCCACCCATGAACAGCTTGCCCGGGTGCATACCACCTCTTATCTAAGCGATATTTTTAGCCTACGCGGCAAAAATGCCTGGCTGGATGTGGATACTACCGCTGTCTCACCCGGCAGCGTCGATGCTGCGGAGGTCGCTGCGGGCACTGCGATTGCAGCGGTTGAAGCGGTGATGGAGAAGCGCGCCAAAAGTGCCTTTGCCCTTGTTCGCCCACCGGGGCACCACGCCGAACCTGTTCGCGCCCGCGGCTTTTGCCTATTTAACAATATTGCCGTAGCGGCGGCCCACGCGCGCAGCGCACTTGGCTGCGAGCGCGTGCTAATCGTTGACTGGGATGCCCACCACGGCAACGGTACCCAGGATATCTTTTGGGCAGAACCCGACGTGATGTTTTTTGATATTCACCGCGCCGCCCCCTTTTATCCCGGTTCAGGCCACCTTGAAGAAGTCGGCGCCGGACTCGCTGAAGGTACTACCATCAATGTACCGCTACCCGCGGGCGCTGGCGACGAGGCATTTTTAAAGGCATTTCACGATATTTTGGCACCAGCCGCCGCCTGGTTTAAGCCCGATATCATTTTAGTCTCGGCAGGTTTTGACCCTCACTGGCTAGATTTATCCCTCAACGTCTCCTACGAGGGGTTTGGCGCCATGACCGGCTTCTTGCAGCAGTTGGCTGCAAAGCACTGCGATGATCGGTTAGTGTTCGTATTAGAAGGCGGCTACAACCTTGAGTCGCTAGCCAATGGCACCAAGGCTGTGCTTAAAGTATTGGCGGGCAACACCGTGCCTATACCCGATACCTGTGGCATTGCCGAAGTCCAAGCCGCCGCGGATTTTCACTGCGCGACGTTTCAAACCGATCATTAATGCCACTGCTTCCACTCAGCGCACTCATAAAAACGGCACCCTGGGGTGCCGTTTTTAGTACAAGAGCGTGCGATGGTTATTTCAAACGTTCAAATACCGTGGCAACGCCCTGCCCCATGCCGATACACATGGTGGCTAATCCAAGGGTGGTATCGCGCTGTTGCATCACGTTAAGCAGCGTGGTGCAGATACGCGAGCCGGAGCAGCCCAGCGGGTGCCCGAGGGCAATCGCGCCGCCGTTAAGATTCACTTTGTCATCCATCGCATCCAGGAAGCCTAAATCTTTCAGCACGGGAATGCCCTGAGCGGCGAATGCTTCATTCAATTCAACGGTTTGAATATCCGCTGCTGAAAGGCCTGCAATTTTCAGCGCTTTTTTAGATGCTGGCACCGGGCCATAGCCCATGATAGAAGCATCGCAGCCTGCCACACCGGTCGACAGCACTCGCGCAATCGGCTCCAGGCCAAGCGCCTGAGCACGCTCATAGCTCATTACTGCCATTGCTGATGCACCCACCGAAAGCGCCGAGGAGGTGCCTGCCGTCACGGTACCGTTGCGCGGGTCAAATACCGGCTTGAGGCTCGCCATAGACTCCAGGGTAGAGTCTGGACGAATAACCTCATCGCGCTGAACCATCACTCTAAAGCCGCGCTGGTCGTGGCCTTCAACGCCGATAATTTCATTGTCGAAGTAGCCCTTCTCCATCGCCGCCTGGGCACGCTGGTGGGAACGCACACCAAATTTATCCTGCTCTTCCCGCGTCACACCGTGCATCTTGCCTAGCAGTTCGGCGGTTAGGCCCATCATCATCGCCGCTTTGGCAGCGTACTTACTGGCCGCAGGGTTAACGTCTACACCGTGAGCCATGGGCACGTGCTCCATGTGCTCCACGCCGCCGATGATAAAGAAGTCACCCATGCCGGCTTTAATGTTGGCAGCAGCAATATGCAGCGCGGTCATCGAAGAGCCACACAAACGGTTAACCGTTTGCGCAGGCACCGAGCGAGGAATGCCCGTCATAATCGCCGCATTGCGGGCAATATTCATCGACTGCTCAAGGGTCTGATTAACGCAGCCCCAGATGACATCATCGACTTCAGACGGATCCAAGTTGGGGTTACGATCAAACAGTGCCTGCATAGCGGCAGCGGAAAGGTTTTCAGCACGAACGTTGCGAAAAGCCCCATTTTTAGCTTTTGCCATGGCGGTACGGACACCGTCAACCACCACAATATCTCTCGGATTCAAACTCATCTTATATCTCCTGTGCGTGGTGGTTAGGCCTGGGTGGCAGAGTTGTCACTGGAATAGAATTGCTCATTGTTCTGAGCCATCTGACGCAGCTTATCGGTGGGCGCGTACAGCGGCCCCAGCTCATCGGCCAAACCTTCCGCCAGCTTGACGAACTCCGCCACGCCCATAGCGTCGATGTAACGCAGCGCACCACCACGGAACGGTGGGAAACCAATGCCGTAAATCAACGCCATATCGGCTTCAGCAGGCGTGGCCACAATGCCATCTTCCAAGCAGCGCACGGTTTCCAAGCAGAGCGGTACCATCATGCGAGCAATAATATCCTCGTCGGAAAACTCTTTGTGCTCTTTCACCACGTCTTTAACCAACGCGTAAGCGGCTTCGTCGGTGACTTTCTTTGGCTTACCCTTCTTGTCTTCTTCGTAGGCGTAAAAGCCCTTATCGTTCTTCTGGCCTAAACGGTCATTGTCGTACATGACCTGAATGGCAGTTTTGCCATCACGCGCCATGCGATCAGGGAAGCCTTCCGCCATGACTTCGTTGGCATGGACGGCGGTGTCTAAACCGACCACATCCAGTAAATAGGCGGGGCCCATGGGCCAGCCGAACTTCTCCATCACTTTGTCAACGTGCTGGAAGTCCGCGCCTTGCTCGACTAAGAAGCTAAAGCCACCGAAATAGGGGAACAGTACCCGGTTGACCAAGAAGCCTGGGCAGTCATTGACCACGATCGGTGTTTTACCCATTGCCCGCGCGTAGGCCACGGTAGCGGCAACGGCGGCATCTGAGGTCTTCTCACCGCGAATGACTTCCACCAGCGGCATGCGGTGCACTGGATTAAAGAAGTGCATGCCACAGAAGTTTTCAGGTCGCTTGAGGTTTTGCGCCAAGCGGTTAATGGAAATCGTCGAGGTGTTAGAGGTAAGAATGGTGTTGTCGCTCACCATCTCTTCCACTTCCGCTAACACAGCCCCTTTAACCTTGGGATTTTCAACCACCGCTTCGACAACGAGATCGACATTGCCAAAATCGCCGTAGGAGAGTGTTGGGCGAATATTACTGAGTTTTTCAGCCATCTGCTCGGTGGTCAGCTTTTTGCGCTCTACCTGCTTGGCAAATAGCTTACGGGATTCTTTAAGACCCAACTCAATGGCATCGTCCTTGATATCTTTCATCAGGATCGGCGTGCCTTTGGAGGCACTCTGATAAGCGATACCACCGCCCATAATGCCCGCACCCAGCACCGCCGTTTGCTTCACCGGCTGGGCCTGCTTCTCATACTTGCTGGCTTTCTTCTTGACCACCTGGTCGTTGAGGAACAGGCCTACGAGGTTAAATGCGACGCTGCTTAGCGCCAGCTTGGCGAAGGCTTTGGCCTCAATCGCCTGGGCACGACCGCGCTCTTCGCCAGCCCCTTTCTGAATCACTTTGATCGATTCAACCGGCGCCGGATAATGGGGGCCCGCTTTACCAGCGACAAACCCTTTCGCCGTTTCAAACGCCATCATCTGCTCAATAGGATTGAGCTTCAGCGGGCTGGTCTTCTCTGCACGACGCGCCTGGTAGTCGAGCTCGCCAGTATTCGCGCGATCAAGCATATCGAGCGCCGCTTCTTCTAACTGTTCAGCTGTAACTACCGCGTCAACAGCACCAACTTTTAAGGCAGCATCAGCGCGATTCTCGGTACCACCGGCAATCCACTCAATGGCGTTATCGGCACCGATAATACGCGGCAGGCGAACACAGCCGCCCCAGCCTGGCAGGATACCAAGCTTGGTTTCTGGCAGGCCGATCTTGGCTTTTTCAGCCATCACACGAAAATCGGTGGTCAGCAGCACTTCGCAGCCGCCACCCAGCGCTAAGCCATTGATCGCTGTTACTGTCGGGAACGGCAAATCTTCAATAGCATTAAAAATGTCGTGAACCTTGAGGTTCATCTCAACCAGGTACTCTTCACCTTTATCAAATAGGGTATGAAACTCGGTGATATCGGCACCCACGATAAACACATCTTTGCCGCTAGCAATGACTAAACCTTTCAGGCCATTTTCAGCTTGAATAGCCTTCACTGCCTCGCCCAGCTCTGCCACTACAGCGCTTGAGAGCTTGTTGACGGACTCATCTTTCAAATCGAAAGTGAGCATTGCGATGTCGTTGCCATTCGGGGTGTCACGACGTGCCACCGTAATGGCGTTGCCTTGATAGATCATCCGCGCTCTCTCCACATGTCGGGCTGGCTCTGAAAAAAGAGCCTGCCACACTTTTTACACGATTTTCATACGGTCGTTTGATTGCTCTAGCTTGGTTGAGTTGTCTGAGTTCGTCAAGCCCTGACTTTTGGCTAATCTGCAATCTAATCTGACCAACTGGCACAGGCATCCGTTCATATTGAAAAGCCTGTATGGATTTTATCGTTCATAACGAGAAGCAAGAATGCGCAGTAGGCCAGCGTTAAGTCCAGCAGACTGTTAGAATCACGCTTTCCTTCATCTTGCAGGTTACCTTGTATGGGCACACTGCTCACTCCAACGCGTATCGCCAAGGCTCAGCAGCGTGTCGAACGTATCGTCGAACGCCTTAAACCCTGGAGCTGGCTCTGGCCTCCGATGGCGTTCTCTGCAGGCCTAGCCAGTTTTTTCCTGGTTGATCGGCAGCAATGGTTAGGCGCTGCCCTGGCATTAGGCTTGGTGTTCGCTTGGACGCTGCTGCTATCAGAAGGCTTGATCAGCCGCTGGCTAGCAAGACGGGGGCACCCTACCCCGCCCCGCGGCGTCGCCACCTTTGTTGCTCAGATGATTCACCAGGAAACACTTTTTTTCACACTGCCCTTTATTCTGGTGACCACGGTTTGGAATAGCGGACAAACGCTGTTTGCAATATTGATCGTGGGCATGGCGATACTCTCGATTATTGATCCTTTATATTTCAAAGTCGCTGAACGTTGGCGCAGCCTCTACTTTATATTTCATGCCCAGTGCGTATTTCTGGTGTTGCTAGTCACTTTGCCCATTATGTTGCACCTGACAACCGGTCAAAGTTTGTTGTTAGCCTTGGGTATTACTATCCTGGTCGCACTGCCCAGCTTTTGGCATCTTCTTAAGCAGCACTCGATAAAACGCTGGTGTGCTTTTTTCGGCCTCACCCTGGTGCTTGCCTATGCCGCCTGGGTAGGACGGATTTGGGTTCCACCAGCTAGTATGTGGATGACCAGCAGCGCCCTTTCCCCGGCGTTTGATACTGCCCAACGGCTGCCACAGGGCTCCATGTCACTAACGCCCCAAGCCATTAGCGACAACGGGCTTTATGTCTATACCGCGATACGCGCACCGCGTGGGTTAAGTGAAACCATTACCCATGCCTGGCACCACAACGGCCAGCCAATGGATGTAGTGGAACTCAATATCAACGGCGGACGTGAACAAGGGTACCGGGCATGGAGCCATAAACGTAATTTCCCCGCCGATCCCTCTGGAGAGTGGCGAGTTGATATTATGACGAGTAGCGGTCAACGCTTGGGATTACTACGCTTCAATGTATCTGAAGATGATCAAACCGCTTCCGTGGCAGACGGGCAAATACGCGCCAGCGGCTTAAGCGGGCTGAACTTAAGACGATTTGTACCTGGAAGCTGAGATAGGGATGCGGTTCAAGCCATAGATTGAATGGTGGAACACCTTGCATTCAGCGGCACAGCTAATGACAATTCGCATACTCACACTTACTGGTAGCTAGTTGCTTATGGCTTCATCGATTGGTTTTCGCATTGTACGCTTGCCACACTTGTGGCGCTCTATCCTGGATCGTCGCCTTGCGCCGTTAGGTTTGACACAAACACGCTGGGTGACGCTTTATCATCTATGGCGTTTGGGTGAAGGGCACCCGCAGTGCGACCTCGCCCGGGCGATTGGCGTTGAGGCGCCCTCCTTGGTACGTACACTTGGGCAACTTGAAGAACAAGGGCTGATTGAACGCCGCGCCTGTGACAATGACCGTCGCAGCAAGCGAATTTATCTCACCCAGGCCGCTATGCCCCTGCTCGAGAAAATTGACAGCGTCGCTCAGCAGGCGCGTAAAGAGATGTTTGCGGGCTTAACAAAAGAGAACTTGGATCAACTGGACGAGTGGCTGGGTCTCATCGAGTCAAATGGTTTAGCGATACAGGCCCGGGATCAAGACGGCCCTGTCTCTTGATGACCTAGCTCCTAGTAACGTCGACTGGGCTGACCGGGATTAGCTAGCGGTTTTTTGCTTGGCTGGTCAGCGCAGCCCTGCAGTGATTGATGCAATTGCTGGAACTCTGGCAAGTAGGTGGAAAAACGCTCCGCCGTTTGTGACTCCCACCACCATAACGTCAGGGTATGCGGGCTCGACTGAACCACCAATGCGTCTTGAGGAAGGCGCTCCAGCAATGCTTTTAAAGGCTCAACAGCAGTTTCAGGCAGCGGCCGCAAGGGGGCTATGCGCCAACGCCAGCCTGCGTAATAAGGTTCCAACGCTTCGCTGGCATGGCTATCCCTCACCAGTAGAAAATCCGGTCCTGGCTGATCATGGGGGTAACGCCAACGATAAGCAGGCATAGTGCCCTTAAAATGATGCAGCGGCGGCTTCTCCATTTTGATGTTAACGCCCTGTTTGCTAACCTGATTGCGAAGTGCTTGCTGACGTTTTTGACGCGGGTTAGGCTTTAACCACTTCAACGGCGCAATCAAAAACAGCAGAATAAAGACAATAATCAACCAATCCATCTTTACATTCCTTCAACCTATACCGCGCTGGATACGCTATTCTATAAACCATGACGCAGGTCGTTGTTAAGGCTTAACCCGTTGTTAAAACACGGCACTCAATCTAAATTAGGGTTATTGTACAAAGTAGTACTTTGTCGCCCACCGCTAAGGAGATAAGCCATGAGCTATCGCCACCTATTAGTTGCCGTTGACTTAACCAAAGACTCTCACAAAATTCTCGAACGCGCTGTTTTGATTGCTGAACGCAACAATGGGGCCAAAATCTCCATTATGCACACCCTTGAACCGTTAGGGTTTGCCTACGGGGGGGATATCCCCATGGATCTGACCAGTATTCAAGATCAGCTGGATGATCATGCCAAGAAGCGCCTCGCCGAGATTGCCTCCCCGCATATTCCACCAGCCGACCAATACGTGGTGGTGGGCATGCCCGATACTGAAATCCACCGTTTTGCCGAAGAGCATGACGTGGACTTAATTGTCGTGGGCTCCCACGGACGCCATGGCTTTGCATTACTGCTCGGCTCAACATCTACCGGGGTTCTCCATGGCGCCCAGTGCGATGTATTAGCCGTGCGCGTTGGCAAGAAAGGCGAGAAAAGCGACGAGTGAGCTATTGCTCCAAAGCACTAACAAACACAGCACTAATAAACACAGCACTAATAAACACAGCATTAACAAACATAGTGTAAACAAGCCTAGTGCTAACAAAAAAGGCGCCAACGCGGCGCCTTTTATAGTGCGCCCTATTCGCCAGCGGCCATGGCTTCCAGCTCCATCCAGCGCTCCATCGCAACCTCCAACGCCTGCTGCGTTTTTTCAAGCAGTTGCAGCTTTTCCGCAACGGTATCCGCACCCTGCTGATAAAAAGCGGGATCCGCCATCTCACTTTCCAGCGACTCGACATCGCTTTCAAGACGCTCAATTTCAGCAGGTAAAATATCTAACTCACGCTGCAAGTTGTAGGAGAGCTTGACACTTTTCTTGGCGGGTGCCGCCGGCGCTTCAACTACTTTTTTGGGTGCTTCCGAGGTCGGTTCAGTACGCTGACGCGCCGCCCCTTCCCAGGGAGCTGGCGGTAGCTTGCCGCCTTGGCGAATCCAATCGGTATATCCACCCACGTATTCACGCACAACACCCTCGCCTTCAAACGCGAGCATGCTGGTAACGACGTTATCCATAAAGGTTCGATCATGGGAAACCAGCAGCAATGTTCCATCGAAATCGAGCAGTAACTCTTCCAACAGCTCCAGAGTTTCCATGTCGAGGTCGTTAGTTGGCTCATCGAGCACTAGCACGTTAGCCGGCTGGGTAAACAACTTGGCTAACAGCAACCGGTTGGACTCACCACCGGAGAGCGCTTTAACCGGCTGGCGCACTCGCTCGGGGGTGAACAGGAAATCTTGCAGGTAGCTCATCACGTGACGATCTTTGCCGCCAACACTAACGCGGTCACTGCCCTGAGCAACGTTATCGTAGACGGTCTTATCAAGTTCAAGCCCGGCCCGAAGCTGATCGAAATAGGCCACTTTTAAGTTAGTGCCCATTTGTACTTTGCCTTCACTAGGTTCTAACTCACCCAGCAGGATTTTCAGCAGGGTTGTCTTGCCCGCCCCGTTGCGACCAAGGAAGCCTATCCGGTCACCGCGTAGCACTTCAAGGTTGATATCACGCAAGATGACCTCGTCGCCAAACCGCTGGGTGACGCCTTGCAGCTCTACAACGCGTTTGCCGGTGCGCTCGCCACGATCCACCGTCAAGTTGGCATTACCCTGGCGTTCACGACGCTGGCTGCGCTCGTTGCGCATCGCTTCCAGCGCCCGAACCCGGCCTTCATTGCGGGTACGCCGAGCTTTGACGCCTTGACGAATCCAGGCTTCTTCTTGGGCTAACTTTTTATCAAACTCCGCGTGCTCTCGGGCTTCCACTTCAAGCTCATGCTGTTTGCGGGCCTGATACTCAACGTACTTGCCTGGGTAGCGTCCCAACTGGCCGCGATCCAACTCAAGAATATTGGTTGCCAGCTTGGAAAGAAACGCCCGGTCATGGGTAATCACCAGCACCGCACCGTTGAACGCCAGCAGCTGCTCTTCCAACCAGGCAATGGTGTCTAAGTCCAAATGGTTGGTGGGCTCATCGAGAAGCAGCAAATCCGGCTCAGCCACCAATGCACGAGCCAGCGCGACACGACGACGCCAACCGCCAGACAGTGAGCTCATCTCAGCCGCGGGAGGTAAGCCTAAGCGGGTCAATACCGTGTCGATACGCTGGTGGTAAGACCAGCCATCAATGGCTTCCAGGCGCGTTTGCAACGTCGCCATACGATTCATATCAGGCTCTGGATCATTGATGAGATGGTCGTACTCAGAGAGTAGTTCTCCCGCCTCTGGCAACCCCTGGGCAACCATATCAAAAATAGTCAGGCCAGATGACTCAGGTAACTCCTGGGACAAGACACCTATTTTAAGACCCGGTGCGCGCCAGATTGAGCCATCGTCTGGCAGGATATCTCCCGCCACTAACTTCAGCAGTGTGGACTTGCCGGTGCCGTTGCGCCCGACCAGCGCCAGCCGCTCGCCTTTTTCAACCGTTAGGTCGGCGCGGTTGAGTAGTACATGTGTGCCGTAAGCGAGTTGCAGCTGTTCAAGTCGTAACAGGGTCACGCGGTGTCCTCCTTAATCGTGAGGCGCACAGTGTAACGCATGCACGCGCTTGGAGGGGGAACTATGGAAGGGAATCATATAGAGGGTAAACCAACCGCGTGATACCGTTTGGTAGTGATTAAGTATAAATTTTCCAAACACACTCTTTAGCGGCAGGTAGACAGTGACGGTGACCGTCTCGATGCATTTTGTAAATGCACTATTTAACAACTTACCCAACAGCGCGACGCCACCTACGCGCTATCTCGAACGTGCGGGTATTTCTCCGTTCCTGCTCGCCGCCCCCCATGGTCGCGTTACTGTTGCACAGTTTGCTGAGCTTTATCGTGTGCTAGTTAACGAGCTAGATGATGAAACCCCCGGTTTCTTTTCTCGCCCGCTGCGTGGTGGCGCCTTAAAACTACTCTGCTTAAGCATGCTCGATGCGCCTAACTTGCAGGTCGCGCTGCACCGATACACGCAGTTTTTCCGTATTCTGCTCGACGACTTTGGCTATGCGTTTTCGGTACAGGGAAACCTGGCACGCATGGCCTTGGTGGAGCGCAGGCCATTAGTAGGCAGCCGTATTTTAATTCATGAGCTCATGTTGAAGCTGTTTCATGGCATCGCGTCGTGGTTAATTGCCCGTAAAATACCACCTATCTTGATGGAGTGTGCTTACGCTCAGCCACCCCATAGCGCCGATTACCTTTACTTCTATCCAGGCACTGTACGCTTTGATCAACGTCAAACTGCTATTTATATTGACCGTGGACTGCTGGATCACCCCATTCGGCAAACCAAAAAGCATCTTGGTGGCTTTTTAAAGCGGGCACCAGAGGATTGGTTTTACGTTTCGTTTGAAGATCATCTGCTCAGTCATCGCGTGCGGGAACATCTGACACGTCATCTGCGCACCGCAGGTACGGTGCATAGCGTGGCCGATGCACTGCATATGTCCGCACGCACACTGGCAAGGCACTTAAAGCAGGAAGGCACCCATTTTCAAGCAGTTAAAGATGAATATCGCCGAGATTATGCTATCCAGGCGCTTACTTGCAGTGAGAAACCGCTTATCAATATCGCAGAAGAGCTAAGCTTTGAAGACTTGGCCTGTTTTAGCCGTGCGTTTAAAACCTGGACAGGCAATTCGCCCGCCGCGTATCGCAAAGCGCGCACGGCGGGCAACGTTAGTTGATGGTTTAGCAACTAAGCTAAATTTCGGTACGAATACGTTTTTTATCCAGCTTGCCCACACTGGTTTTGGGTATCTCGTCGACGAAACGTATCATGGAGGGGATTGCCCAACGGTTGAGCTTACCCTGCGTCACGAACTGCTCTAAAAATGCCTGCACGGCTTCGCTGGTAGGTGGATTATTAAGATCCGTTGCCACGACCAACGCCGCAGGTCGTTCGCCCCATTTGTCATCTGCCACCCCTATCACTGCCACTTCACTGATACCTGGGTATTGGCTTATGTAGCTTTCCAACTCAAGTGAGGAGAGCCATTCGCCCCCTGTTTTAATTACATCTTTGATGCGGTCACTGATGGTTAAGAAGCCATGCTCATCGAGTGACCCAACGTCCCCAGTGTGTAGCCAACCATCGCGCCATAGCTCTTCACTACGCACCTCTTCCTTGTAATAAGCCTGGGTTAACCATGGCGCTTTTGCACGAACCTCCCCCACACTTTTCCCATCATGGGGCAGCGGCGTACCATCGGCGTCGACTACTTGCAGTTTAACGAGGGGAACTGGAAGCCCTGCTTTGCAGCGCCAAGGCAGTTGAGTCTCAAAATCAGCCTTGTCGATATCGTGCGGCAGGATATCAGCGGTGAGTAGCGGACAGGTTTCTGACATGCCATAAGCACTGCGCGTATCAATACCCAACTCCCACGCTTTACTCGCCAGCGACTGGGTTAACGCACTGCCGCCAACCAACACTTTCCAACCAGCAAGATCGACCTTTTTGGAAGCAATGGCTTCAGCGCTCACCACCATGTTGAGAAGCGTGGGCACGCAGTGGGAGAAGTCGACTTTCTCGCTGACCAAGAGTTTGACCAGCATTTCTGGCTCGTAGCGGCCTGGGTAGACCTGCGTTGCTCCCATCAGCGTGGCGGTGTAGGGCACACCCCAGGCATGAACGTGAAACATGGGAGTAATGGGCATATACACTTTGTCGCGGTTTAGCAGTTCAAAACCAGGCGCCTGGAAAGAGCTTGCCTCTCCCAGTGTATGCAGCACCAACTGGCGATGAGTAAAGAAAACCCCTTTGGGATTTCCGGTAGTGCCGGTGGTGTAAAACAGCGTGGCAACGGCATTTTCATCAAAAGTGGGAAAATCGTAATGAGTGGGCTGTTGGGCTATCAGCTCTTCAAATTCTCCCGCTAGTGGTAACGGGGTATTGACCGCCTTAGGGGCTTCCTGGCATAGCAGGTAACCACGCACTTGGGTTAGTTTTTCAGCCAATGGCTCGATCAACGGCAAAAACTCTTCGTGCACGATGACAAAAACGTCTTCGGCATGCTCCATGGTATAGAGAATTTGCTCAGGCGCTAAACGGACGTTCACCGTATGCAGTACGGCTCCAATCATTGGGATCGCAAAGAAACACTCCAAATAGCGGTGACTGTCCCAATCTAAAACAGCCACCACATCGCCTGCTTCAACCCCCTGCGAAGTAAGCGTATGGGCCAACTGGTGCACCCGCTCCTGAAACCTTTTATAGCTGTGACGGCTTTGGTCCCGGTAAACAATTTGATTGTCACCCGCCATGCGAACACCCGCCTCAAGTAAGTCCCCAATCATTAAATCAGGGTTTGTCGCTGAAGGTGCTGCGGGTAAAATTTTCGGCGTGACTGTAGGCATATAAAGCTCCTTTGCAGTTGTTCTTTTGGCGATTAAGAAAATCTAGCTGCGCTCAATCAGGAGAGCGATACCCTGACCACCCCCAATGCACAGTGTTATTAATCCGTAGCGGCCGTTAATACGCTCTAATTCGTGTAGCGCTTTAAGTACCAAAATGGCGCCGGTGGCCCCCACTGGGTGCCCCAAAGCAACGGCACCGCCATTGGGGTTAAGCTTCTCCAGCGGGAAGCCAAGCGTGTCTGCTACTGCCATCGCTTGGGCAGCAAAGGCCTCGTTGGATTCGATGACATCCATATCGTTGATGCTAAGCCCCGCTTGCTCCAGGCAGCGTTTAACCGCCGGGATTGGTCCCAAGCCCATCAGCGTTGGGTCGACACCTGCCGTCGCGGCGACGCGAAGATGGGCTCTGGGCGTTAAGCCACGCTGCTTGGCTTCATCAACATGTGCCAGCACTAAGGAGGCCGCCCCATCGTTGATCCCTGAGGCATTGCCAGCGGTCACCACACCCTCTTTTTGGAAGGCGGGCTTGAGCCGCGCTAAATCGCTAAGCTGAACGCCTTCGCGCACGTGCTCATCGCGGGAGAAGTGGATAGTTTGCTTACCTTGTCTAACCTCGACGGGCACAATTTGAGCGTCAAAACGGCCTTCAGCAATCGCCCGCGACGCTTTTTGATGACTATCAAGGGCAAATTGATCGAGCTGTTCCCGGGTTAACCCATACTGTTTAGCAATATTCTCCGCAGTGCAGCCCATATGGCCACTGCCAAAAGGGTCGCTTAATACGCCCAAGGTTAAATCCTGGAATCTCATATCCCCCATGCGCACGCCGTTGCGCGCGTTCGGGGGCAGAAGGTAGGCGCCCCGCGACATTGACTCGGCACCTCCAGCCAGCGCTAACCGACTGTCGCCAAGGGTGATTTGCTGCGCGGCGGAGACCACTGCCTGAACACCGGAGCCGCATAGACGGTTGACGTTAAACGCTCCGGCCTCTTGGGGTACGTTGGCCTCTAGCGCAATGTGTCGCGCCAGATAAGCATCCTGAGAGCCTGTCGTAATAATATGGCCATAGACCGAGTGGTCAATATCAGCTCCCTCTATGCCCGCTCGAAGCAACGCTTCTTTGGCGGTTATCGCACCCAGCTCAAAAGGGGCCATGCTTGAAAGCGAACCACCAAACCCACCGATGGCGGTACGTGCGCCAGCTAAAATCACTACATCATCCAATCGCATGGCTATCTCCTATGTTTTCTGTCGCTCCGCTAAACCACTTTATTCAACGATGAAGGGGGTAGTGGTTCGTTTTTTCCTTGAAGCTCTTTGGTTGCATGTTTACTTCTGCGCTCACTCTACTTAAGCGCTTGTCGAAGATGACGCTTGAGAATTTTCCCTGCGGTGCTCTTGGGCAACGCATCGGTAAAGAGGATATGTTTCGGCACTTTATAGGGGGCCATCAGTGTCTTCACATGGTGTATCAGCTCATCTTCACTGACCTCTTGCCCCTCTTTCACCACAACCACTGCTGTGATGGCCTCAATCCACTTTTCATCCGGCTGGCCAATGACAGCGACTTCTGACACAGCGGGATGTTTAAACAGCGCCTCTTCCACCTCGCGACTTGCAACCAGTACACCGCCGGTGTTGATGACATCCTTGATGCGATCAACGACATACAGGTAGCCTTCTGCATCGAAATAACCGACATCTCCTGAATGGAACCAGCCCCCCTGAAAAGCCTCCTCCGTCATGGTGGACTTATTCCAGTACCCGTTCATTAGCTGTGGTGAGCGATGGACAATTTCGCCATGCTCACCCGGCGGTACGTCATTTAAATCCAAATCAACGATACGCGTTTCCACACTCAAAATCGGTCGTCCGGCAGACGCCGGACGCGCCGCATGCTCTTCAGGTCGCAATACGGTCGCCAAAGGCGCAATCTCACTCTGCCCATAGCAGTTATAGAGCCCTACCCCCGGTATACGCTGCTGTAGCTCTTCCAGTACCGGCACCGGCATAATAGAGGCACCGTAATAGGCTTTTTTGAGTGCACTCAGGTTAAAGCGGTCAAATTCAGCGTGGCGCAGTAGGCTGATCCATACCGTGGGCGGCGCAAAGAAAGAGGCGATTTGATGGTTGGCTATAGCACTTAAACACAGCTCCGGCGCAGGAGCCTCAAGCAAATAGACCGGCGCCCCTAGCAACAGCGCAGGCATTAAGAAAACGTGCATTTGCGCTGAGTGATAAAGCGGCAGCGCGGCCAGCATGGCCTCGTTACCTTTTATATCCAGCTCGACCATGCATGCCATGTACTCAACTATCAATGCCTGGTGCGTCATCATGGCGGCTTTCGGCGCGGCGGTGGTGCCTGAGGTGTAAAGCAGTTGAGCAAGACTTGAACCATCCACTGACACATCAGGCTCTTCGTCACTATGACCGGACATCGCTTCAGCCAACACATCGAAACGGGATGCCCCCTGAGCCTGACCGGCATGCAGCGTTCCATTCAAAATCAGCCCTAACCCTTCACACGCAGGCTCAACCTTATCAGCGAGACTCACATCGCTGAGCAGCCCCGCAGCGCCCGACTGCTCAAGGATATAGCGCAGCTCTTCGCTACTTAGTGCGAAATTGACGGGCACATGCACTAGCCCCGCCTTAGTCGCCGCCAGCCAGGCAATCACGTAGGCATCCGAATTTTTGCCATACACCGCCAGCCGATCACCAGGCGCGAGCCCGGCGGCCAACAAACCATGGGCAACGCGGTTAGCTGCTTGGGTGAGCGCCTGGTAGCGCCAATGACGCTCGCCAAACACTAACGCCAGCTGCTCCGAATACTTACGGGCACTGCGGTTAAGGGCAGCTCCGATGCTGTTTTGTTGAATCACAGATGGTTCAGTCATGCCCGTTCGCTCCTCTCAATAGTGTTGAAATAGCAAAGGGTTAACTGGTAACAAGCGGACAAGCACTGTCCGAAAGCGGACGGAAAGCTTCTTCAGCAGGAATGGTGCGGACGATATGGAACAGGTCGTCCTCATCTTCGGATTCCTCGGGAGTTTTAACTTCTACTAAATACATATCGTGAACCATGCGCCCATCTTCTCGGATATAGCCGCCGGTAGCGAAAATGTCATTGATCGGCGTGTCGGCCATTTGCTGACGAACGGTTTGCGTATCATCAGTGCCGGTGGCTTCGATGGCTTCAAGATAGTGAAGCGTGCTGGAATATAAGCCCGCGTGCACCATAGTAGGCATAGTGCCGGTTCGCTCGCGAAAACGTTCAGCCCAGGCGCGAGTTTCATCGTTTAAGTCGTAATACCACGCTTTAGTAAACTGCAGGCCTTGGGCGTTTTCCAGCCCAATGCTGCGCACGTCAGTGCTAAATAAGACCATTCCCGCTAAAATCTGACCCGCTTGGGTAATACCAAATTCGCCTGCAGTCTGCACAGCGTTAATGGTGTCACCGCCAGCATTATTTAACGCAATAACATCAGCACCCGAGGCCTGTGCTTGAAGCATAAACGAGGAGAAATCACTGCTTGGGAAGGGGTGTCGGGCACTGCCAACAATGGTCCCGCCATTTTCGGTGACGACGCGTGTTACATCGGCTTCCAAGGCATGACCAAAGGAGTAATCAGCACTCAATAAGTACCAGTTTTTATGGCCCTCATCAGTGATTGCCTTTGCCGTTCCATTGGACATTGCCCAGGTGTCATAAACCCAGTGGATATGATTGGGGGAGCAATGCTCATTGGTAATTCCGGACGATACCGCCCCATTTACTAGGCCAAGTTTATCAGCCTGTTCTAAAAGCCTGACCGCCGCCAGCGTGACAGAAGATGCCACCAACCCAGTGACCATGTCGACGTTACGCTCATCTATCCACTCGCGCACCACGCTTGAGCCTACATCAGGGCTGTTGCGGTCATCAGCGCTAAACACAACGATATCAGCGCCATGGACACTACCGCCCATATCGTCGATTGCCATTTTAATGGCATCTTCGCCCAACGGGCCAATAGGATCGCGGTAAACGCCTGACATATCAGCTAAATAGCCAATACGGATTTCATTGTCAGAAATACCTTCCGCTGAAGCAGCGTTAGGGATGTAGCCAGCCAGCAAGACAGCGGCAGCAAGGGTAGACATGGTAAAGCGGTGAGATACTTTCATTGTTATGGAACTCTCTTTTGTTGTTATAAATAGTATCGATTGAATCAATCGCCGTGACGCTGCACATATCAGCATGTTTTATCTTAGGCCTAAACAAGCCTCCACTGTTTACCTATCAAGCCAGTTTTTTTGCAATTCGTGCCATCTGTTTGCACCACTGCTCTCAACACATTGTTAGTCGTTGTTCGTGCTTACCGTTACAATGGTCTTTTTACATGTTGATGGGGAGACACGTTTGGCTACAGGTTACGTGGATGATTTTTTACCAGAAGCGCTACAGTTTCGCCCCCACGTGCCGCTGGTGGATATCGGCGCGAACTTAACCCATGAAAGCTTTGAGCGAGATCTTGAGGCAGTGTTTCAGCGGGCTCAGGCGGCGCAAGTGACCACAATGATAGTCACCGGCACCGACCTTGCTCACGCGGAACAAGCCGTGGCGCTGGCTAAGCAATACCCCGGCTTATACGCCACAGCGGGCGTGCACCCCCATGACGCCAGTCATTGGGATTGCCATCTGGAACGCGCCATGGCTACGCTGCACGCCATGCCGGAAGTAGTGGCCGTAGGTGAGTGTGGACTAGATTTCAATCGCAATTTCTCCACCCCTAAAGAGCAGGAACATGCGTTTGAGGCGCAGTTGGCGCTAGCGGTTGAGAGTGGCTTACCGCTTTTTATACATGAGCGAGATGCAGGCCAGCGGATGCGTGAAATACTGCATGCGTGGCGAAATGATATTAGCCAAGCGGTAGTGCACTGTTTTACCGCCGACCGGGATACCCTATTTGGTTATCTCGACCTAGACTTACATATAGGTTTAACCGGCTGGATTTGTGATGAGCGGCGCGGTCACCACCTACGTCCATTGGTTAGCGAGATACCTCTAGAGCGCTTGATGGTAGAGACCGACTGCCCTTACCTGCTGCCGCGTAACTTGCCAGCAAAGCTGAAGGGCCGCCGACACGAGCCAGCGCTGCTGCCATGGATCGTTCGTGAAATTGCCCATTGGCAGGGTATCAGCGAAACTGAACTGGCAAATGCCACTACACAAACCGCCCAGCGTTTTTTCCGTTTACCCACGGAAACTTTAAAGGAGTAACAGCGTGGCCGATTATCCAGGGTTTATTGCCATTGAGACGGGAGAAGACGATGGCCTTCCGATAACCATTGCTTGGTCGCTGCCCGATGGACGCATGAAACAAACCTTGATCCAGCCCGACGATAGCTGGATTAAAGAAGATACCAATGCAATGGGTGCTTACAGCATCGAGGAACTTGAAAGCCTTGGCGTTAGCCCGCTGGAAGTCATTCGCGAACTTGAGAACGACCACTTTTCCGCTACGCTGTACACCAGCGACAATGGTGATGACGAAGCAGCCCTCGCAAGACTCTTTGATACCTATGGGCTCGACCCTTTCGTTGAGCTTGCTCCGGCATCAGAACTCTATCCTTCTATCACCCCAGGTGAATGGCACCGCCAGCGCCGCGAAACATTCAGCGAGTTAGGCTTAGAACCAATGCGCCCAGAGCATGAGCTCGAAGTTATGCTGTCGATGCATCAGCGACTAACCGAAGACGACTAATAAGTAGCAGTCATATTATCAGTTTGTTCCAAGGCCGTTTGGCCTTGGGCTACTGCCTCAGCTAACGTTTGCTGGTGGTCATAAAAACTCTTCAGCGTCACCTGGAAAGCATTAGCGCGGTGCGGCAACCCTTCGTCTAAGTAGCGCTGAGCGCGTGCCTCAACCCGCGCTGAAAACGCGCCAACATCAACTTCTACATCCCCACCAAGGTTATCAACGCTGACATGAAACTTGCGGCCACAGGCGTGGGTGAAAATCGACTCCAACGCCTGCGGCGCAATTTCAGATTGCTCGAATGCCTTTTGCTGTTCAGCATTGCGGCCATCTGGACTGTACCAGTAACCATAATCTTCTTGCTGGCGCCGTTCTTTCCCCGCAATACACCAATGGCTAATTTCATGAAGCGCACTGGCATAATAGCCCCGTGCAAAAATGATCTGATGATAAGGCGTTTCAATATTCGCGGGACGATAGAGAGGCTCGTCACCACCACGAATCAAACGGGTCTGATAACGCTTACCAAACACACCGTCAAACAGCCCGATAATATCCTCTAGCCTCCATCGCCCCTGCGTATCACTCACACTGACCTCATTTGTCATTAATATAGAGGCATTATACCTACTGATTTGCCACAAGCTAACCACCAAATGTCAGTCGGTCCTGCTAATATAGCGGCCTTTCATAGCAAATTTTACCCATTAGGAGCCAACAAGTGGGCGGCTTTACTCAAAACGTTAGATCCGTGTACTGGCCAGAAACCCGTGCGTTAGTTTACCTGGCGCTCCCTATTTGTGGCGCTCAACTGGCCCAGGCAGGCATGAGTGTTGTTGATGTAATGATGACGGGGCGGCACAACGCAACCTCACTGGCTGCGGTGTCAGTAGGTTCTAGCCTGTGGATGCCACTGATGTTGTTTATGACTGGCACCTTGATGGGGCTTACGCCGATCGTGGCGCATTTACTTGGCGGTCAGCGTCAATCGGCTATTCGCCCGGCGGTACACCAGGCGCTTTGGGTCGCCCTGCTGCTGGGTATCGTTGCAGCGTTATTATTGTGGTCAGCAGTCATGCCGATTTTTGAACTCATGAGTGTGCCTCCAGCAGTTGCACAAGAGTCCGCCGCCTATCTTGCTGCCGTTGCCTTTGGGATGCCGGGCATTGCTTTATTTCAGGCACTCAGAGCCTTCTCTGATGGCATGAACCATACACGTCCAGCACTTTGGATCAGCCTGGTCGGCTTAACAATAAACATTCCTGCCAATTACCTATTAATCTATGGCGGCGACGGTTTAGTTAATTTATTTGGCCTGTGGATCCCCGCAAGTTGGCAGCAGCTACCTGCTTTAGGGGCGTTTGGTTGTGGTATTGCAACGGCGCTTTCCATGTGGACGATGGCACTAGCGATGGCTTACTACACACGGCGAGGACGGACTTACAAAAGTGTGGCTATCTGGCAACGTCTTTCCCTACCTCAGTGGGCTGGAATTCGTGAGCTAATCGTCGTGGGTGTGCCTATTGGCGTGGCTATTTTCGTTGAAGTTACGCTGTTCACTTTTATCGCTCTGTTTATCGCCAGCTTTGGCGAGATCACCGTGGGCGCCCACCAGATAGCGCTAAGTTTCACCACGATTCTGTTCATGCTGCCAATGTCACTCAGCATGGCACTGACGGTCCGAGTCGGTAATACCTTAGGCCAACAACGCTTGGCACTGGCACGGAAAGTCGCCTGGAATGGCATTGTTATTAGCGTCATCGTCGCCGCCATTAACAGCATCCTTTTATGGGTAACGGCCGTGCCAGTGATTTCGTTATATACCTCGAATACTGAGATACAGGCATTGGCGCTTTCTATCATCGCCTTAGCCGTCATCTTTCAACTTTCTGACTCGCTTCAGGTTAATCTAGCAGGTGCATTGCGCGGCTATAAAGATACTCGTATCGTGATGATCATCACAGTGCTCTCTTACTGGATCGTAGGCTTGGGCGGTGGCCATTGGTTGGGTTCACAAGGAATCGGTGAGATGGTGGCTCCGCTAGGTGTACACGGCTACTGGATAGGCTTAATCGCGGGCCTGAGTACCGCCGCCTTGTTACTTGCTTGGCGTTTACAGCGGATTAGTGTTCAGGAGTAAGTGTATGACTCAATGGTGTAGAGCAGTCGGTGCATTCACTATGGGTGCACTTCTAGTTGGTTGTAGTGGCGACGATCTAGCAGAAGAACCATGGATTGCCTATCACCAGCAGCTTGCCGATGACCTATCAACTCGTGATATTGAACGTGCAGCCCCTACTAACATCGGCGCCTTCCCTGAACGCCAAACTAGGCTCATCGACATACCAGAAACCCGGGATAGCTTGTTAAATGTTTACGCTCTGCGCGAATGCCAAATTACGTCACTGGTTGCAGCACGTAACAATCAACTTGGCCGTGTTGCTCCGCCTAGTCAACAGTGGCTCTATGAACGAACGCTATGGCAGCGGCTAAGCGCCTGTTGGAACAGTGACGTCCCTGACCAATTAAGTGAGGATAATAGAGCACGCTTACTGGAACTGACGGAGACTAAAACCGCACAGCTACCCGCAGTCAGTTGGAACGCTATTTTTGACTCCAGCGAGTGGGTGAAAAGCTTTTCTCGCGCAAGCCAACCCTTGGCCAGTGCTGACGTTAATGAGCTACAAGATCATTTCGAAGCAATCGATTATCTACAGCAAATGACAGATCACCAATTCGACCCTGATTGGCAGCAAGACTCCTCAACGCTTGAAAACCATTTAAAAACGCTGCAAGAACGGCCATTGACAGCAGAAGTGTTGCGGGCACTGCTGCTAGCCGCACAACGCTTAACGGAAGCAAATACCATGCTAGCCCAGCAAAGCGAAGAGGCCGATGCATGCTTGAACTCTTGGAACGAGCAAACCGTCGAGAACTTAGCGGACACAGCTCAACGCTGGCTGGCGGCTGTCAATCGTCTCATTGACGCTCATCCTGTCGATAAACCTAATGCTATTCAGGACTACCAAACTCGCTGGCTATCACTGCAACATGCCCACGCCCCATGGGCTCAATTTCAGCAAGCAAATGTCGAGCATCAAACGCTAAGAGCCAGCTTCCCAGCCTGCTAAGATAATAAAAAACTTAGAACCCTTAACCTTAAGAGCAACTTGTGCTATTTGTGGATATGAGTGATAAATAAGTAAGGTGAACAATAAAGCCAAGTCGTAACCAGCTTCGCCAATGTCATGACCACGCAGCACTAGGAGGGACACAATGGGCGCATCTCTGTCACCCCGCTCTGCCCAGGTCATCGACCTGGAATCTGTGCGCCAACGTCAGCAGGCGCAAAAGTGTCTAGTCCGTTTAGCACCTGAGCTAGATGGTCTGGAGATGGTATATCAGCTCGCTGCGAGTCCAGACACCTACTATGGCATGCCCATCTTAGCCTGGGGATTGAGAGAGGACGGCAATGTCGTCGGTCTCGTGCCTTGGATGGAAACGCTGACAGCCTGCAGTGATCTCAGTAGTGAGGAAAATGGCTATTTCGTGGGTTACCGCGACCCTGAAACTGAAGAAGTTTTCGACACTCCTCCTGACCACAAATATAATGAGCTGGTCGCGGCTGCCGACTACTTCGACTACGAGGCTTCCGGTGAAGTTACCCTCATTCAACAAATTCCTGACAACCTGGGCACTCATGCCCTATGCATGAACCACCCTAACTCACCCTGGCATATGAAGCCCGTTTACGGTTGGCGCCTTTATAGTGATGGAAGTCTTGATGCCCTTCTCGCTGATGAGCAGAAAGCAACGATGACACCAATTCTACTAGGCGATAAGTGTCTTTATAGCGCTCGCGCTCGTCATCAGACCGTCTACTTTTTTCAACGCCATATTGCCAATCGTATATTGGAAGAAGACCCCGCTACACTGGACGCATTAGCCATGATGGTAGTCGCCAGCGAATAGATTGGATTTGGGCACTTCTCAACGAATGCGAGGCCAATCGGTGTAGCCGATAAGTGCCTCGCTCAAATCCCAATGCGGCTGCCTCATTAGACAGTGTTTATGGCTGCTCTTAAAACTGTTGTGCCCTTTCTAGGAGCTGTTTCTAAAGGCTATTTCCAAGGGCCATCTCGAAGGGCTATGGTGGTTAACCGCTATGCTAAACGGATAAAATAAAGATAGTGATCAGCAGACAAGGTCTCCTGCTCAAATAGCTCATGGCCTAGAAATTGGCAGAATTTAGGTACATCGCGTGTAGTGGCAGGGTCAGTTGCGATCACCTTAAGCACTTGGCCTGACGACATGTCACGAACCTTATTGTGCATTAACATAATGGGCTCAGGGCAGTAGAGCCCAGTGGTGTCTAACACCGCATCAAAGCTGGGTGATGTACCCGTATTATCAGACATTAATATCCTCGATGTAGGAAACACAGCGTATGATTAAAATTATCATCGAACGTCGAATTATGCCCGGCCTTGAAGAAGAGTATGAGCAAGCAGCACGCGAAGCAATGCGCGTCTCTCTAGGCGTAAGCGGTTTCGTTGGCGGCGAAACGCTCGTAGAACTTGGCCATACCGACCGCCGACTGATGATTACCAAGTGGCGCGATATCCGAGCCTGGAAAGAGTGGCATTCAAGCGACGCCCGCGCGACGGCGATGCAGCGTATTTTACCGCTATTAACCGAAGATGAAACGATCCGAGTCTACGAACCCGGTTATTAACACCCTGCGGTAAAAAGCACTGCGGCCAGCAGCTATCGGCTAGCAAGCCTATAGCCGAATGCGTTAATTTCTAAGCTTCACATGCACCGTCACTTCTTCACGATCATGGTAGAGGTGGCGGCATGAAACCGTAGCATTCACGCCCGCCTTTTCCAGCGATGCTTCCAACGCAGCCAGACAACGCGTCACCTCATCCCAGCGTTTTTTCATGGGCAATTTTAAGTTAAAAATAGCTTCTCGACACCATTTTCGAATTAACCAACGCTCAACCATGGCCAGCACACGCACAGGCTTATCAACGATATCGCATACCAGCCAATCCAAGCGCTGAGGTGGTTCCCAAGTGAAGCCGTCTTCTTTAAGGTGGTCTATCTGCCCAGTTTTCATTAACTGAGTATCCATGGGGCCATTATCGATGGCATACACGTACATGCCTCGTTGGACAAGCTGCCATGTCCATCCACCGGGTGCAGCGCCAAGATCAGCTGCCTGCATATGCGGTGCAAGGCGCGTTTCCCACTCTTCCCGAGGAATAAATTCGTGCCATGCTTCTTCTAACTTTAACGTTGAACGGCTGGGCGCTCGCGATGGGAAACGCAGACGGCGAATACCATTTATCAATTCGCTGCGGTTGCCTGGAAAGCTCATTGCCAACTGCACTTGATCGCCATCGGTCCAGAAAACATGTAAACGCCTTGCACCTGCACTTCTTCTTAGCGCCCCACGCTTCTTCAGCATACTTTCCAGCGGTTTTGTAAGCGCTTTAATTAGTCCCGCCAATGCCTTTCCATCGTTAGTATCTGGCGTTTCGTGCCAGATTTCTTCAAAGCTCCAGCCGCTGGCTTTTACCTGTTCCAATATAGCAGTAAGGCGGTCATCACGAGACAGGATTAACGCAGGAAGTGCCGCTAAGCTTTGACGTGCGAAGATAAGCTTCTTAAACGCCGCCTGACGATGTAATTCATTCACCGGCTCGCCATCAATACGCGTTAAGCTCACCCACCCCTCGCCGTAAGACGACTCACAGGCCGTATCATTTAGAGCTGCGTGATGCTGCAATTCTGCGAGGGCATCATTTTCAAACCCAGGACGGCAGTATACGAGCCACGAAGTGGGTACTATTTCACTCACCCTTTCACCTCAACCTTTAAATATAATAATGAACTACTGTTGATCAATCGCGATGCGCATCATAGCATTTTTAACTCTGCGCAACGGCCAGTGATACGCGCTTAGCAGGCAGTGCTACGACCATCGTCTTTTACTTAGAAGTGACGTAAACTACTTAGAACAGTTCTTTCTTATTTTCGAGAAAGAGCTGTTTTTTTATTATTTAGTTAGAAAATATCTAAGTAATGCTTTTATGCCCGCCGGCTGCGAGCTGTTTTTTGTCAAGGAGAGTGAGATGGGGCAGCGACCACCCCTTTTAGTTAATCGGCTCGATGCCGAGCGTTTACAGCGCTTAATCGATGATGCTTCAGAAAAAGATCAAGCAGTAGCGGAGATGCTCGAATACGAGCTTAGTCGCAGCGTTGTCGTTGATCCTACGGAGATCCCTGACAATGTGGTCAGCATAAATAGTCAGGTTCAGTTCACTGACCTGACACGGGATAAACAAATGATTCGTACACTGGTTTATCCCCATGCGCTAAACAGCACCGAAGACGGCCTCTCTGTTATGGCGCCCATTGGCGCAAGTCTACTAGGCCTCAAAGCAGGCGATATCATTGATTGGCCCCTACCCAATAATAGCCACACTCACCTGCGTATTGATGCCATTCTTTGGCAACCGGAACGCGAAGGGCAATTTCATCGCTAGTCGGTGAGTGGTGCAAAAAAAA
>NZ_REBQ01000189.1 GCF_007692655.1 Halomonas sp. | reverse complement strand
TGACCGGCACACCACGATTGAGCCACTGCAAAATGCGTTCAATGCGCGTGATATCATCCTGAGCATAAAGCCGATGCCCTTTGGGGGTGCGCTGTGGGCGAATTAAGCCATAGCGGCGTTCCCAGGCACGAAGCGTGACCGAATTGACCCCTGTAATACGAGACACTTCCCGTATCGGGTAGAGCGGTGTATCGGGTGGGTGGGTCGCCTTAAGACTCATGGGCGCCAGTACCTCCCCGTTAGCTGGATAGTGGTTGGCTGGAGCTCATTGCTATAGGGGCCTTTCATTGTCCGCCGCAGCGAAGATAGAACATGTTCCATGTGACGTTGCCTGATAAAGAGCTAAACATTTACCCGTTACTGTATTCTCATTTGTACAACTTGTCGCTACCCGGTACAACCTTTACAAGAATCCTTCTTACTCACTAAAACGGCATGGCTGTTAAACCGACCGACCTATTAGTGCTTGTCCCAAGCGGTGGCCTGAAAGCCATGCATCCTCAACGCGACCATCGCGAAAGCTGTCGCCGCATAGGGCCAGGCCGCTGCTGCCGTATAAGTATGTATCGTTATGAGGGGCCGCAGGTTGGGCATAACGCCAACGATGGGCGCCAATTTCAGTTAGCGGGGGTAGCAAGACTGAACGGGGTAAAACGCTCTTTAATGCAGTCAGTAGCTGCTCGGCGATGACCTCGGTCGATTGTTCTAACTGTGTTTCACTCCAATCAAGCTGCGCCAGTAGGCTAAGACTTTCGGGCTGACTTTCGCGCCCTGGCTTGGTTTGGTTGCGTGAGATCAAGCGCAGTGCTGGGTGATCGGCACGGGCCATCTGCCATTCAGGGTCAACGCTAGGCATTGGCGGGAGTGGTTCGTCAAAGATGGCCCACCCAGCCCAGCAGGCCCGCTGTTTGCGTTCTTCACAGGCAGCCGCGAGTTTAGCATCCCAAGGTGCGACGAGCGCTTGAGCTTGTGGCGGCGGCGCGCTAATCACCACTTGGTCAAAGGGGCCGTAAACAGTGTTATCGGCATCAACCAGCAGCCAACCATTGGGCATCTGCTTAAGCGCTGCGATTGGCGTGCTGGTTGTCAGTGCTGCGTTAGGGAGAGCGGTTAACGAGTCCGCTAAATGGCGAGTCAAAGCACTCATTCTTGGCGCACCGGTGTAACGCTGTAGGCTATCGTTAAGCGCCTGCCAGCCACTTGAGCTAGCCTGATAGGTACGGCTTGGCCAAGGCGCTATGCAGCCAATCGCTATCCATTCATCCACAGCGCGTTGAAAATCAGCGTCGCGGACGCTGAATGCCTGGGCGGCTAAGTCGAGCGTGGCACTGGGCCTACGTTTACTCGACATGCGTCCGCCGGGACCGCGAGCCTTATCAAACAGCATGACATTGATCCCATGACTGGCCAGCACCTGACCGCAGGCAAGCCCTGCTAAGCCCGCACCGATAACAGCGACAGAGTGGTCAGTAGAGAGTGGCGCCAGCATGAACGGTGTAGCCATGGTTCCTCGCGACATAAGCACAAATAGTCAAAACAGATATATTGAACCGGATTGTAGCAGCTGTGTATAAATGCCGTACAATTTAAAGATCGCTTTGCTGGTTTTTCTCTACCCAGTGATTAATTTGCCTAGACGGTATCGAATAATGGCTCAAACAGGAGTGACACCATGCGCGTATTAGTGACAGGGGGCAGTGGATTTGTTGGTCAGCGGCTATGCCAGGAGTTGATTGATAAGGGCCATGAGGTGCAGGTAGTCTCCCGTACCCCTCATAAAGTGCGGGATCGCCTGCCAAGCGGCTGTGATATTCGTGAAAGCGCCCAGGCCTTTATTGATTCACCTCCGGATGCGCTGATTAATTTAGCCGGTGAGCCGATTGCAGCAAAGCGCTGGAGCGACGAGCAAAAAACCGAACTAATTAATTCTCGAGTGGCTGCCACTGAGCAGTTGGTCAGACTTTGCGAGCAGTTGAAAGAGAACGCTCAGCCGCTGCCAAAGGTGGTCATTTCGGGCTCGGCGATGGGCTATTACGGTGATCAAGGCAAGCGGGTAGTCACTGAAAACAGCTTGCCGAATGATGAGTTTGCCCATCGTTTATGCAAGCAGTGGGAAGCGGCTGCCCAGCCGCTGGAGACGATGGGTATTAGGCTTGCGATTGTGCGTATTGGCTTGGTGCTGGAGGCGGGCGGTGGCAGCTTACAGAAGATGCTGCCGCCGTTTAAGATGGGGTTAGGCGGTCGCTTTGGCAGCGGAGAGCAGTTTATGCCGTGGGTTCACCGTGACGATCTTGTTGCTGCGATGCTGTTTCTCCTCGAACATGACACCGCGAGCGGCGTCTTTAATGGTAGTGCGCCGCATCCGGTCACTAATGCCACCTTTACCAAAACCCTGGCCAAGGCGCTCAATCGCCCAGCTATCTTCCCGGTCCCCGCTTTTGTTTTAAAAGCAGCTTTCGGGGAAATGTCGCGGCTACTGCTAACCGGCGCGGATATGCGTCCGGCGCGCCTTGAAGAGGCGGGGTTTAGCTTTCAATACCCCACTCTCGACAAGGCGCTTGAGGCCATACTTTAGGCAACGTCCGCTTAACGGTCAGCATCAACGGTGATAATCACTCGCACTGAATCAAGCCGCAGGCGGGTATTTTCAATCGCGTTGCTGAGAGCCTGACGCTCCTCTTTCAGCGCGTCGATTTCAGTGCTACGAACCGCTGGATTGTGCTCGGCCAGGGCGGTTAAACGGGCAATCTCAGCATCCAGCTGGGCACGCATAAGCGCTTCGGCGTTTTCGACAATACTAGGTAGCTGGCGCTCGGCTTCGCCTTCCCCCTGAGTCAGCAGCTGGCGTAACTGATCGTGGCGACTCTTGATTAAATCCCGTGCCAGTGACTTATTGACCTTCTTAAGGTTTTTGCTTAGTCCGGTGAAAGAGATTTTGCTGGTCAGGTTGGCACCCGACTCATCCAGCAAAAGACGCACGGCGGTGGGCGGCAGAAAGCGGTTTAAGTGCAGCTTTTTGGGTGCCGGGCAGTGGGTTCGGAAGACCAGTTCAGCCATTAACCTGCCGGCAGGGATGGCGTCGTGGCGTAGCAAGGCAAGTGCTGAGTTACCCATGGTGCCATCCAGCACCCGGCCCATCATTTCACGTAGCAACGGATGCTCCCAGGAGAGCCGCTGCACATCGTCTCGGGCCAGTGCCTGGGCGCGGCTCAGGGTAGCGGTGAAGCCCTCCTCACCTTTAACAAGGCCCGGTAAGCCGTCGAGCATATGCTGGCTAGGCTTCAGGTGCATTAGCCCCTGGCCGATCTCTTGGCTATCCACCCCAAAAATATCCAGCGCCCGTTCAAGGTAGCGCGGCAGGGCGGCGTCGTCGTCTAGTTCGCGAACAGCGTCGATGACCTGCTGAGCCCGGGCGGGGCGGCAGGCGTTGAGTTCCAGCAGTCGATTGCGGCCGGCATCGTGCTCAGCAAGTTTGGCGCTGAACAGGGTGCGGGTTTCAGCGATGATCTCATCAAGTGCCTCATCATCCAGCAGGGCATCCGCCAGGGCATCACCAAAGGCTTCGAACAAGTCGCTGCCGACCCCATGGGGGGCACTGAATGCATCCATGCCTTCATGGTACCAGCGCAGCAGGCGCTCGCCTGGGCTGCCTTCAAAGGTAGGTACGTGCAGCTCAATGGCATGGCGTTGGCCAATGCGGTCAAGACGGCCAATGCGCTGCTCCAACTGATCAGGGTGTTGGGGCATGTCGAACATGACTAGGTGGCGGCAGAACTGGAAGTTGCGACCCTCTGAGCCAATCTCTGAGCACACCAGTACCTGAGCCCCCTCTTCTTCGTCGGCAAACGCCGCCGCAGCCCGGTCACGTTCGATCAGGGATAGATCTTCGTGGAACACCGGGGCATGGTAGCCACCCAGAACCCGCAATCCTTCGGCAAGGCCTTCAGCGGTTTCCCGGTGGTGGGCGATTACCAGGACTTTGTCATTGGCAAAGCCGCTCTCGCTATCATCGCTGAGCTTCTCCAGCAGCCAGTTAACGCGCGGGTCAATGTGCCACCAATCTTCGCCGTTAAGCGGATCATTGCTAAGTTCACGGTAGGCCGCATCGGGATAGATCAGCACGTCGGGGTGATCCATGCCAGTCTCAATCAGCAGCTCATCAAGGTAGTCATCGTCCCTCTCCAGGCGGCGCACCACGCGACGGTAGGCGGAAGGCAGCGCGAGCGGGGCTAAGTTCAAGCGTCGCTCAGGGAAGCCACCCACGTGGCGGCGGCTGTTGCGGAACATCACCCGCCCGGTGCCATGGCGGTCAAGCAGCGCTTCACCCAGCTGGGAACGGGCGATGGCTTGCTGCTCGCTGCTCGCTTCCGGATTGCACAGGGTGGCCAGCAGCGCTTGGCTGTCGCGGTCATCCGCCACCTGGGAGACATGAGAGCGGGCGTCAGGGTCGCCGGGCAGCGCGTCCAGCGCATCGATGGCCCGGGCTACCTCGGTATAGTGGCTCTCTTCCGTTTTGAAACGTTCCAAATCGTGATAGCGCTCACCGTCCAATAGCCGCAGCCGGGCAAAGTGGCTCTTAATGCCCATCTGCTCAGGGGTGGCGGTAAGCAGCAGCAAGCCAGGAATCGCCGTTGAGAGCTGCTCAACGCACAGATAGCCCGGGCCGCTGCCATCCTCGCTCCAGTCCAGGTGGTGGGCTTCGTCAACAATCAGTAGATCGAATTGGCTGGCGAGTGCCTGTTCCTGGCGGTGGGGGTTGGCAAACAGCCAGCCTTGGCTGGCCAGTATGATCTGCGCGCTTTCGAATGGGTTAGCGCTGCCGTGGGCCTGGCTCTGGGTTTCATCTAACAGCGACACGTTGAGCGAGAAACGCCGCAGCAGTTCGACCAGCCACTGGTGGGTGAGGCTGTCGGGTACCAAAATGAGTGCCCGTTCTACGCGGCCGTTGAGCAACAGACGGTGCAAGATCAGGCCCGCTTCAATGGTCTTGCCCAGGCCCACTTCATCCGCCAGCAACACCCGCGGTGCATGGCGGTTGGCGACTTCATCAGCAATATAGAGCTGGTGGGGAATCAGGTCGATACGCGGTCCGGAAAAGCCCAGCGCGCTGTGCTGCTCAATACGCTGATAATGGTGCAGGGTGCGGAAACGCAAATCGAACCAGTCGTTGCGGTCCACTTGACCGGTGAGCAAACGGTCACGGGCCTGGTCGAACTGCATGGTATCGGCAAGTTTGGCCTCGGGCAGCTCGCGCAGATTGCCTTCGCTATCCTCACCAATATAGGTAATCAGGCCGTGGGACTCTTTGCTGTCGTCGACTATCATTTGCCAGCCGTCGGCAGACAGCACGCGATCGCCGCTGCCGAACATGACGCGGGTAAGCGGGGCCTGGCGGGTATTGTAGGTACGGGTTTCCTGACTGGCACTGAACAAAATGGTAACGCTACGGGCGTCGCAGTTAAGCACGGTGCCAAGCCCAAGCTCAGCTTCGCCGTCGCTAATCCAGCGCTGGCCGGGAGAAAAATCGCTCATGATGCCTCGGAGGAGTCTGCAAAACGGGTCGTGTGCCGTCGGCGGGGAGCACCGACGCACAACAGGGCGGGGGATTCTAACGCAAAGCAGCGAGGGGATTAAGGTGTATCGGCATCAATCTTGTAACCAGCGGTCCAGGTGAGCGCGGGTTAGCTCGCCAACATGCACATCCAGGGTGTTGCCCTGACCGTCAAACAAGACGGTGGTAGGCAGTCCCGGCGCTTGAAAAATGGCCATTAATTGCTGGCTCGGGTCGCGTAGGGCGTAGCGAAAAACGAGCTGCTGTTCATCTAGATAACGAACCACGGGCAGCAGGTCTTCCCCTTGATTGGCGACCACGACGCTAACGCCATCGCGCTGGGCGGCTTCTTCAAGCAGCGGCATTTCGCGCAGGCAGGGCGGGCACCAAGTAGCCCACAGATTAACGATAATGCGCTCGTGGTCTTCTGCTAGGGCAGGCAGGTGCACGTTATTGCCGTCCACATCTTCAAGGGTAATGTCGGGCAGTTCGCTCACGGCAAAGGTGTTACCCAGGGGGGCTAAAGTCACCATCACAAGCCACAGGCTTGAGGCAGCGACAAGCATTGCCATGGCGCCGCCCATTGCCAATAACCGCGCACGCAGCGTCCAGGCAGTCCAAACCAGGCCTGCGGCCATGCCCCAGAGGCCATGGTAACCAGGCTGCCAGACTTTTAACGCTTCAATCGGCGCGGCGCTATAGCTGTCCAAATGAAGTAGAATGTGCCCCGCCCGTGCGCCGACTAACCAGACAATAATGAGCCCGGTAAACCAACGCTGCTGGGCCGAGCGCGGCAGGCCGAGTAAAAAACGTGCGCTAAGCAAAAGTAACAGTGCGCAGCCGACGGCATAAAGACGCGGCAGCGAAATCAATAGCGGGCCCAGAGCAATGGCATTCATGATTTTCTCGTTAAGCAGGTACACTAGTAGACAATATCATGTACGCCCCTGAATTTCGGAGAGGATTACGGAGACGTTATGCCCACACCTGCCTTTGATAGGCTACGCGCACTAGCCATCGGCTCCCAGGCGATTGGTTTAATACTCATTATTACCCTGGAAACCGTCATGGGTGACGCGGCACGCCCTTGGCAGGGAGTAGTGCTTGGTGCCATGGTCGCCACTGCATTAACTATCGCTTTAGTGCGTCTTTATCGACGCAATTTAGCTCGCAAGCAATGGGCCAAAAGGTTACAAGACAACGACCATGACGATGCCTAATGCTGGCCGTTGGCCTCAATGGCTAAGCGTGTTGGCATTATGCAGCATACTGATTGGCTGTAGCCATGCTGTCGTACGTGAGCATCACACGGCGCTCGCCTTACATGAGGCACGTGACACCTGGCTTGGAGAGCGGGCCCATGAAGCACTGGAGGTGCAATCAGAGCCGGATGGTTTCGCGCTGCTAGCCAACGGATTAGATGCATTTGCCGCCCGGGCAGGGTTAATTCGCCAAGCGCAGCAAGAGCTGGATATTCAAACCTATTTATTGGGCGATGGCCAAACCACGCGCTTGATCTTGGCACGCTTACTGGATGCGGCCGATCAGGGCGTACGCGTGCGCTTATTGGTCGATGATATTGGCGCTGTTGGCCAAGGTGATCGGTTAGCCGCGCTGGCCAGCCATCCGCTGATTCATGTGCGGGTCTATAATCCGTTAGCGGCCGGGCGGGGGCATCTAGTGACTCGCGTATTAGCATCGGTCGTTAACCCAGCCCAGCAGCACCGGCGGATGCATAACAAACTGTGGATTGCCGACAACAGTGTGGCTATTGTCGGCGGGCGTAACCTGGGCGATGAATATTTTGACGCCAACGACGCGCGTAATTTTGCCGATCTGGATTTCGTGACCATTGGCGACGTGGTGCCGGAGCTGTCGCGAAGCTTTGACCTGTACTGGAACCATGGCCTGGCGCAGCCCATTGAGCGTTACCATCAAGTGGCCGACCATGCCTGGAAAACGCTGAAAATCGAGCTTGAAGCGTGGCTGGATGATAATGCGGATTCTGAATACTTCGCCGAACTACGCCGTCAATCCCGCACGTCTCCGCCTTGGGCAACGCTGCACTGGGGGGAAGGGTTGGCGCTCTGGGACGCTCCCGGCAAGCTGGCGTCTGCCACGCCTGAATGGCCGGACACCCTGCTGGGGGATTTAACCGATGCCACGCAGCTCACCCAGCGTCTGGTGATTATTTCTGCGTATTTTGTACCCACCGAGCAAGGCGTGCAGCGTTTAACCGAGCTTGCTGACCAAGGCATCGCCGTTGAAATTATTACCAACTCGCTTGAATCGACAGATGCAGCCGTTGTGCATGGCGCTTACGCGCCCTGGCGTGAAACCTTACTGGAGCATGGGGTTGTCCTTTACGAAATGCGCCCCGAGCAGGAAGAGGGTGCCAGTGATGATATGCGTGTGCCCGGTGCCTCGGCTTCAGCGCTGCATATTAAAGCGTTGAGTTTTGACGATCAGCTATTTGTAGGGTCATTCAATGTGGATCCGCGCTCAATCTACTGGAATACCGAGGTCGGCGTACTGGCACGCAGCGAGTCGCTGATGCAGGCATTTAATGAGCTGGTCACTGTGGGGCAAGACCCTACGTTAAGCTATCGCTTAGAGCTTACCCCGGAAAGAGAGTTGAATTGGCACCTGGAGCGAGAAGGTGAAATGCAGGTTTTAACCTCAGAGCCGGGCAGCGCTTGGCGCCATTTCAACGCATGGCTCAGTCATACGCTTAAGTTTGAGCGCTGGCTGTAGTGGCGATTGCAAACTAGCGTTAGAAACTGATGCTTGTGTTTTTGTCGTTCCAGTTCCAGATTAATAGCAGCCTTAACGTGCAACCGCTGGGGCACATTAAAACTAGATAGCCTGTTATTTGACTGGGAGCGACAAACAATATGATCAACAAGCGTGCGTTAGCCACTGCTGTGGCGGCCTCAACCCTGGCTATGACTGGGCTCGCCCAGGCAGAGGTTAAAGTTGGCTTTTTGGGCGGTTTCACGGGCGGGATTGAAAGCTTAACGCCACCGATTTTTGCCGGTGCCCAATTGGCCGTTGAGCAAGTCAATGAGCAGGGCGGTATTTTAGGTGGCCAAACCCTGGTCATGCCGTCGGGTGACACGACCTGCTCCGATGCATCGGCAGCGTCTAATGCCGCTGATCGCATGGTTAACTCCGAAAATGTCACTGCGATTGTTGGTGCGCTATGTACCGGTGCGACGATCGCCGCGGCTAACAATGCTGCCATTCCCGGCGGTGTATTGATGGTCTCGCCTGCGTCGACGGCCCCAGCAGTGTCTGAGCTGAATGATAACGATCTGGTATTTCGCACCGTGCCCTCCGATGCCTTCCAAGGCGAAATCCTTGCAAAACTGCTACTCGATAAAGGGATCGATGCGGTCGCAGTGACCTACGTCAACAACGACTACGGACGTGGTCTGTCAGACGCTTTTAGCGTTGCTTTTGAAGCGGGTGGCGGAGAAATTGCAGAAAGCCTCGCCCATGAGGACAACCGTGCCGACTACCGCTCTGAATTAGGTTCGCTGTCTGTCAGCGGTGTCGAGACCCTGGTGGTGCTGGCTTACGCGGACACCTCCGGTCAAACGGTGCTTCGCCAAGCCTATGAAAGTGGCATGTTTACCCAATATGTAGGCGCTGACGGCATGGTGGGGGACAGCCTTATCAACGCCATTGGTGCGGACGTCCTGGACGGCATGATCGCTACCCGCCCTGGCAGCCCTGACTTGCCCGGCACGGAGCTCTTTAACGAAGCCGCTGAAGCGGCAGGCTTAGACCCGAGCGCCGTGTTTGCCGCCCAAGCCTACGACGCTGCTTTCCTGGTAGCGTTGGCGATTGAGCAAAACGGTAGCGCTGAGCGTGAAGGGCTGTCTGAAGCGCTGCGCAGTGTGTCCAGCGCCCCCGGTGAAGTCATTCTGCCCGGTGAGTGGGAAAAGGCGGTTGAGCTGATTGCCGCAGGCACCGAGATTAACTACGAAGGCGCGTCCGGCTCCCATGAGTTTGATGAAAACGGCGACGTACCCGGCGTAGT
>NZ_REBQ01000146.1 GCF_007692655.1 Halomonas sp. | reverse complement strand
GCAGGGAGAGTCGCCATAACGCCGGGCGCAATACCAGGGAGTAGAAGGTGCGGCGGTGACCGCGATCGCCTCGGCCAAATTCAGCAACAATGCCATGAACCCGACGCAGCGGTTCGCCGTCCTGCCAAATGGTCAGGGTGGCTTCACGATCCAGCAGCTCGGCAGCATCAAGGTTGCCGTCTTTGCTGGCCAGGTTCAGCGCCAGCTCAAAGGGCTGGGAGAGCGCTTCACGGTGGGTAAAGTCGATCACCGCGATCTCGTCAACGCCGGGGAGCGTGAGGGTGAACTGCAGGCCTGTGCTTATCATCTTAACTACCTTCTCCTGACCCAGAGCCAATCACTACGCCGCCGCAGTCGACTGCGTGGCCCGACAATGCAGCGGGTTTACCATCAATCAAAATGGTGCCTGACCCTTGGGCGATGGCCCTTGGGTGCTTGGGGTGCTTTGGTTTGTCGTGGGGCTCTAACGGGTCACCCACGCGGGCAACCGGTTTGCCGTCCATCATCACCGTGCCGCTGCCTGCGATAACCGGCGTTGGTGGAAAACCATCGTGGTCGGTGCCTATATCACCCACTAATACAAATTTCTGGCCCATTGCTGATGCTCCTTAATTCCGATCCCGCTTATGTGGCTGACTTGCTTATCCTGTCGGCTCATCCCGCCTACTCATCCCACTTGGCGGGCGCTTCATAGCTGGCGACCTCGAAAGCGTCGACGTATTGACGGGTAAAGCCTGCAGCTTCAAGACTGTCGATGGCCGAATGGCAGACCATTGGCAGACGTGTTTGCAGCGGCACACCGCTTAAGCTGCGTCGAACGGCCATCAGCAGCCGTGTGCCGTGGCCGCTGCCTTTCCACTCTTGGCTGATGTAAAAAAAGCGCAGTTGCCAGGCGGCTTCATCATCTGGCCGACAGGCGAGCACCATGCCGAGCGGCGGCCCTTCGCCATGGCGCAAAGAGAGTAGCTTTCCCTGCCAGTGCTGAACCTGACCCTCCTCTCGCTGCAGCCATAGGCCGCGATGCACGGTGAACTCTAATGCCCGGCGTAAGGTATCTAACACGCTTTTGTCGCGCAGCACCCAAGGGGAGCGCCCCTTGGCATCGGCTTGATAAACCGCCTCGATAAAACTGTCGATGTCTTCACTTCGCGCCTCTTCCAAGGGGCGCGCACGGCTCACTTGTCGCTTATGGCGCCTGATAGGCCGAGGCTCACCAGAGGAAAACAGCCGTTTAAGTTTGGTCAGCATCGCCACCTCGCTCAGCGTAAAGCGCTGACGGCAATTGGAAGCCTGCGGCTAGCGGGCGCGTGAAGGGGTTGGGTGCGCCGTTGGCAAACAGGCGATAGCGCATCGTGCCGCCGTCAACGTTAAAGCGCAGCTCTAACTCCCGTTCACTCACACTGGTAATATCGGCCTGTTCCAATAGCCGGAACCACGCCCAGGCGCCATCCTGCGCTACGCTACGCGGGGAGCGATTCACTTCACTGGGCACCATGGTGATACGGCTTTCCGTACCACCGCGCAGGGCGTTTGGCCAAATCATTGAGACACGCTGGCTGGCACTGTGGGCATATTCAATCAACTGCCCATCGACGCTGATCACACTGCGCCGTTTGTCGGGGCTTAGGCTCACCGGTTCCAGGGCAAACTCTACGTCCAACGCGCCGTCGCGGCTAAAGTAAGCACGGCGAATTTGCTCGGCCTGCTGAATCGAGCGATGCAGGCTGTCGCGCAGTAGAGAATTGCCCTGTGCGTCCACCAGGTACTCGGGAGCGCCTTCAATAAAGGGCTTTAAACTATCTTCATAGAACGTATCTAACGTCCCGCCTGGGGCGAAGAAGTCTTCGAAGTCGCTGAGGGCTACTTCTTGGCTGGCACTGGGTACTAAAGGATAACGGCCAGCCAGGCGCTCTTGATAAGGCGCGACCACATCGTCAAGCCAGAGATGCTCTAAGTGACGCGTTGCACTGACCATCATGAGCTGCCAGCTCTGGTCAGCTAGCTCATGCAGCATGCTGCCAACCGGCTGAGGTGTGTTGTCGGCAATACGCTGTAGGTTATAGATGGGATCGTTGCCCCGCAGCGAGAGCCGGTCACGCACATTCATAAAGGCCGCACGCTCAGCATTACTCGACTCTTCAATCTCGAGCAGATAATCACGCAGCTCCGTTACCGCCGCCTTAATCTCTTCAAGCGATGAAGGATTGTCATTGCGCGCTTGGCTTAGCTGGTTAATCGGTGTGAAAGGCTGCTCAATGGCTAGCGCCAGCTGGTAACGCTGGGATTGACGCAACGCTTCACGGGCCTGTTCGTCATCCTCGGGCAGTTCAGGGTAAAGGCTGGTGTTCCGCTCAACGGCGGCCAGCAGCCTGTCTAATGGGCGCTGTGAACCCACTAGTGCATCGGCCACCACGATGGCTTGATGAATATCCGGCAGGGGAACCAGGTGGGTATTGCGCAACGCATCACGCCAGCTGACATGATAATCACTGACGTAGTGCTCGCGCAGTGCCGTTTGCAGCTGCTGTTTATCTGCATCACTGAAGTTGATGTTGTCGCGCTGCCCGAGCACCCAAACATCCACCAGGGCTAGTTCCGTTGCACGATCAAGCTCATGTAAAAAGTAGTTCTCAAAGCCATCACGGGTAACCAAATGCGGTAACCGCACATGCTCTGGGTCATCGTTACGGGTCATAAATACGGTATCAAACAAGGTACCCACACTACGGCGTAAATCCAGCGACTCACCTTGGCGACTACCTGCTGCTTTTAACGCAGCATATACACGCTCATCAATCGGTTGACGTGAAAGCTCTTCTTGAGCCGCTTCCAAGCTACCGCGCAACGGTGCCATTGCCTGAGCAGGGCGCTGCTGCCCTTCGGCAATATGGCCTTCTAAGTCGCTATGCTCTAGGGCATAGTCCAAATGGGTTAACAGCCTCTCCTGAACATCGCCCTGCTGGGGGAAATAGGCTTGCCAGCGCTGGGCCATAAAGCGTTCTACCCGTTCGGGCTGTCGGCCGCTGGCATCGGACATCATGCGCAGTACGCGCAGCAGTGCCAGTTTTGCATTGCTGCCTTCTTCAGCACGGTTCATATCATCCATAATGCCGATCATGAGCGCGGGCAAGAACTGATGCTCAAGCATGGCCAAATAGGCGCGTTCGACCTGGGCGCCAATAATATGGCCTTGGTAAAGCCCCATATCGGCTAGATAAGGCGTATGGGTGCGGTAACCATCAAAGGTTTCAAGCGCGTGGCGCAGTCTGTCCAGGGGTTCTAAAAACTCGTAACCACTGGGGTCATCGCTTTGGAAGGCATCCGGTTGAGCAGCTAAAAACGTCTCTGCCCGTTCCTCTACAGCGGCAAGAGACACGCTGTTTTTCTGGTAGAAGTGGGCCCACCCACCCACTAAACCTATACCCATGATCAAGCACGCGGCTAGGCTAAGATTGCGCGCGCGACGCCGACGCTCGGTCACCCTGGCGTTATCACCGGCTAAACCCGCCTCAGGGTAAATAACCTTATCGAACAGCTCTTCGGTAAAATAGAGTGCGCTGCGGGCCGCTCGGTGCGCGGGTTGAACGCTGTCATCCATGCCATAGCGACGAGCAGCGGCATCCACAAAGGGATCTTCAGGAACGCCCTGCTGATACACCGAGGTAAAGTAGGTACCGCGCACCATGGCCGCAGTAGAAAAGCGGTCGCTGGATAGCGCCTCGGTCAGGAAACCGAACAACACATCACGCAGCCCTGCCAGCTGACGTACAAAACGGAATACGGATTCACGCTCTTCCCGGTCACGACACTCCGACAGCATGGTCGGTAAATGCTGGTTTAAACGCGCCAGCATGGCGTCGTAGTCGGCCTCAAACTCCGTTTCCCATTTGCCAGGTGTTTCCATCGAAGCAGGGGAAAAGGTAAACCCAAGTGGCGCTCGACGGGCATCGCGAGAATAGTGGCGGAAGAAGTCATCAAAGCCGTGCAGCAAGTCCATTTTGCTGAACGTAACGTACACCGGCAGCCGGGTACCGTGACGCTCCATTAATTCCCGCAGCCGACTGCGCAACAAGGCGGCATAGCCTTTACGCACCGCTACTTGGGCGTGGCTGAGTCGAGCAAGATCCAGTACCAGTACGACACCATCTAAAGGGCGCTGGGCGCGATTGCGCTCTAGCCAATCAACGAAATGATCCCATAGCCTGCGCTGCAACTCCTGGGGCTCCCCTCCTTCCATGGCGCCTTGGGTCAGCAACTCCCCATCGGGGTCAATCAACACTGCTTTATCGCCTATCCACCAGTCAAAGCCGAGCTGCCCCTGCTTGCTGCTCTGGCCGGAGGCTTTCATCACGTGGGTAAGCGCAAAATTTTGCCCGGAGCGGTTGATCAGGCTGGTTTTACCGGCATTTTCGACCCCCATCACCAAGTACCAGGGCAGACGATAGCGGCTGCTATGACCGCCGCCCAGGCTGTCGGTAATTTCATTTAACACACTGTTAAGAGACGCCTCTTGACGTTCAACCTGAGACATAATCGGGTCTTGTTGAAGCGCTTCTTCCTGCTGCCGCTCTTCATCCAATGCCCGTAAACGGCGGGCTAAACGGATACCCCATATCACAGCGATCAGCGTCACTACCGCCAAGGTGGCCAATAAGCGGTTCGTTAAAGGGGCGAGTGGCATAACACCACGGACTTCCCAGTTCGGCCCCAGCCACCAAATCGCGACAACCAGCGCCACCAGCAGCACCGCCCAAAGCAGCGTTGATAGCCGTAACAGCCCTTTCGCCTTATTACCGTGAGCATTGGCACGGTTTTGCGCTGATTGTGCCCGCGACATGCCCGGTACCCAGCGGCTTAGCTTTGATTTTAATGTTGACCACATTAGCCTTTATTCCCCGTCCCTTTAATGATGAACACTCTTTAATGCGTTTCTTTAACCGCTGCGGTAAGGCGCGATACCAACGAAGGTTCCCACTGCTCTAGCGCCAACTCCTTAACGGTCCTGTGCAAGGTGTGGTAATGCTGCTGCGCGAGACTTTCCAACCCGTTCTCCTGCAGTAGGTCTGCACTCGCTAAGCGCCAATACGTGCTTTCTCGGGGTGAGCGGGAGGCGCTCAAACCTTGATCAAGCACTTTTAACGCTGCCCCAATATCGCCACTTTCTGCCGCATCCCGGGCTTCCTCCAGCCCGGCCTGCCAAGCTTCACCGCCATTACTGCCAGATCCACCGCCTGCTCCACTGCTGTAAAGCCAGCGCTGGGTTTCATCGTCAACAAAACCAGCCCCGTTGTTGAACGTCAGCTTTTCAATCCCCGGTAGACGCTCTACAAACCGCTGCGCTTCATCACGAATAGCCTCCGCACAGCGAGGGTGCCCCAACTGTTTCGCCAGCCCGGCACTGAGCCGATGGCCTTCTAGCCAATAGGGGCTTACCGCCAGACTATTTTCGATACGCTGCCATAAGTCATTGTCACCACCGCGGGAGAGTGCTTCCCGGTAATCCGCAATACGGTCTGCAGAGACCGGGGCTAGCTCTGTTTTGCCCCCCTCTTTAGCCGCAGGCAGTGCCTGAATTGAGCCCCACACCGCATAGCGGCGAAGACGGTAAGCAAGGGGCTCGCCGGGAGACTGCTCGCTCAAAAAATCCGCCATTTTGAGCAGCGCCTGCCGGTTGGAACGCTCATTGCCTGCCTCTAGCCGCAGCTCTGGCGCTTTTGCGGGCGCCTGGGCAGAAGCGGAGGAGGAAGCACTATTGCCATCCGCTTCTTGCTGACCCGTTGCATGACTCGCGTTGTGACCGGGTTCGCCTTGCTGGGCAGAGTTATTGCCACTTGAAGAGGCGGATTGGGTTGGGCGCTGGGCTAATAACTGGCGGTTTAACTCGCCTAGCGCGTCTCCAGGTAGCGAGAGCTGCTCCGCTCGCGCCTGTAAATCATTAAGCGCGCTTTGGCAGGCCTCAAACTCATCCTCAGCGTTATGAAAATCAAGCCCGGCGGCGAGCTTTACGCTGCGCTGAGAAAACTGCTGGAACAGGCGGGGACGCAGCTTGGCACCACGCGGACCATTAAACGGATAGGCGTGTTCCCACCAAGGCTGCTCTAGCGCCCGCGTTAATAAACGCAGCGATAGAGCAAAGCGCACGCCATTACCGTCATGCTGTAAGCAGTGCAGTAAGTGGCCTAACACTTTTAAGTCTTTGCCACGCTGGCTAAGCATTTTTATCGCCAGTGACTCGGCGGTTTCCCAGGCAACATTAGCGTGCTGCAACGAACCGACTTTCATCATTTCAGCATCGAGTGCTAGGTAGTCGCTTGACTCTTCAAGCGGTTCACCTACCGGCTGGCCTTGTTCATTCGCGGCTAACGCCGACAATAAAGGATCAAGATGAACTTCAGCAGTAATACGCATCGTTTGCTCCCTTACCAACGGCACGCTTCACGCAGCGGCTGAATGAGTTGGCGGAGGTCGGTAATATCAAAACGCAAACCGTTTAAACTCGACACATCGCTTCTAATCGTGACTTCGTTGGCGCTAAGCAACTGGCGCAACGTTTCGATAGCCGGCAAACCTCGGCCACCATTAATCACATGCCCGCTATCGCGCACTCGCCACTGCTGCTGAATAGTCGTGCCATTCGCAGTGAGCTGCAGTTCAACGCGCGCATTATCCACAGGCTCAGGCATATGCAGCTGAAAACGAGTGATCTGCTTTTCACAGGCCATCACCATGATTGGCCTTGGAGGCGTGGTACCCAGTGCAGGCACGCTCATCAGCACATCCTCGCTGGCTTGACCGACCACCAGACCGAGGTCATCCTCATCGCGCTCCCTTTCTTGGCGTTCGATCGCGTACCATAAATCGGGTAGTTCTCTCTCATCAGCCGATGAGGCGGCTGCCTTAAACAGGTTGTCGTAGCAGTTCAAACGCTCTAGCCGCGAGGTCTCGTCAGCACATGCCAGCGCGTTTTCCAGCATTGCCTGTTGCTGCTCCGCAAAGACGTCCGAACTCCCCAAAGCAGCAATGAGAAGCAGCCCCCAGCATGTCCACTGGCGGATGGGTAATGTCTTTTTCATTTGGTATCCAGTTCTAGCAGCTGGCATTTATGTGCCAGTGTTCGCTTAGGCAAGCCAAGGCTTGCCGCGGCTTGGGCGCGATTGCCGCCAAAATGCATCAACCGCTGGCGGATAATGGCGGTTTCAACATCACGAAGCGTTTTTCGCAGGTCGTTGATATCACTTGGCAACGAGAGCCCAGCACTATTTATCTGAGACTCGGGTGCCGTTTGCCCATCGTTTTCTTGCTCACCAGAAAAGACGTGCTCATTCGGAAATACATAGGCATCAATATCCGCCCCTTGCGGGGTCATGGCACAGGCGTAATCAATCAAGTTTTTCAATTCACGGACATTGCCGGGGTACTCCCGTCGCTGTAATAAGCGCAGCGCAGCGGGAGTGATGCCCATGTCGTCACGCTTTTCGCGGGCGCAAAAATCGTTAATAAAGGACTGCGCCAACTGGGCAATGTCATCACGCCGCTCAGCAAGTGGTGGCAAGGTGAGCGGAAACTGCCCTAATCGGTAGTAAAGGTCGGCGCGGAAGTGCTGGGCGCGAATGTGCTCACGAAGCGGCTGATGGGTGGCAGCCACCAAGCGCAAATCAGCACAGCGCTCCTCGCTGGCCCCCAGCGGACGGTATCGTCCACTTTCCAGTACGCGTAAAAGCTTGGCCTGAAGCGCCAGCGGCATGTCGCCAATTTCATCCAGGAACAGCGTACCGCCATCGGCTTGGCTAATGAGGCCTTCCTGGGCATGGTCAGCGCCTGAAAATGCCCCTTTAGCATGGCCAAACAGCTCCGATTCCAGCAGTGACTCAGGAATCGCCGCACAGTTGATGGCCATAAATGGCCCTTTGGCTCGAGCCGAAAGCTGATGCAACGCCCTTGCGACGCGGTCTTTCCCCGTGCCGGTTTCGCCTTGTAGCAGCACCGACAAGTTGGTTTCTGCTGCCCGCACTACCTGCCGACGCAGTGCCTGCATGGCAGTGGATTGACCCAAAAGCTCTTCCGATAACTGCTCGGCTAAAGCCTGTCGGCGTGCCCCATCGTTTAGCTTGGCTAGCGAATCCCGAAGAGCCCGGGAGCGGTGACGCTCACCTTGCTCCCGGGATAAACGCGCCCACAGCGTGCACAAAAACGCTTCAAACGCCGCCATACCTGGATCAGCATCAAGGCGACTAAAGGTGCTTCCCTCACCCACCATCAACAGCACCCCTAGCCACTCTTGCTCGCCATCCTTGGCGCGTAATGGCCTTACTTGAAGACGTTTTTGTGCCCCTAAATGCATTACCTGGGCCTGAAAACCAACGTGATCCAGACGCGTGCGGGCATCGCCTACGCTTAACGTAAGCGCTTTGCCACTACGGATCACGTGGGCATAGGGGTGACTAAAGTCGTTGCAATCAAACTGCACCGGATCGCCATCGCGACCCAGCCAACGTCCGCTTCCTTCCACAAACAGGCACTCTGAGCAATCAAGCGCCAGGCCATCGCACAGTATCTGCGCTGCGCGCTTGCGCAGCACTTCTGCATTACCACTCTCCACCAGCGTTAGCGCGATGGGCATAGCGGCAAGTGGCGATGATAAGCACGCTCTGCTGGCAGCGAAGGCGTCGATGGCTTGAAGCGTCATGATGTTACGCGACCTCCGCAGTAAAGGTGCCCTGCTCGGCATCGACACCTAACGCTACCCGCGTGACCTGTTCGCGTCGCGCCATGCGCTCAAGCAACGCACGGGAAAGCGGCGGCAGCAGTTCGCCATCGATCACGGACTCCAGCATCCGCGCACCGTTTTCGCTCCGCGTTGCGCGGATGCAAATGGCTTCTGCCAGGCTGTCATCAAGTACTACCTCGGCCTGGCGATGGCGCTCACGTATACGGGTCGCTAAGGTCTCCAGCTTGGCCTTCACAATCTCGCGCAGAGTGTCACTGTCGAGTGGCAAATAAGGCACCACTTCCATACGCGCTAACAGGGCAGGCTTGAAGAATTCAGCCAGGACCGGATAGAGCGCCGCATCCAAGGCTGCAGCATCATCGCCATAGCTGACAATCGCTTCATAGCCAAGGTTGGAGGTCAGGAAGAACAGCACGTTTTTACAATCGATCACGCGCCCTTCGCCATCTGCCAGCTCACCCTTATCGAACGCTTGGTAGAACAGGTTCAGCACATCCGGGTGGGCTTTTTCGACTTCGTCCAGCAGCACCACCGAGTAGGGGCGCTGACGGATCGCTTCGGTTAATAGCCCGCCTTCGCCAAATCCGACATAGCCCGGCGGCGAGCCAATCAAGCGCGAAACGGTATGCTTTTCCTGGTATTCGGACATATTGATGGTGGTAAGAAATTGGCGACCGCCATACAGCTGGTCAGCAATTTGCACCACGGTTTCGGTTTTGCCGACCCCACTGGGGCCGACCAATAAGAATGCACCCAGCGGGCGACCTGGGCGGCGAAGGTCCGCACGCGCCGTTAGCAAATGGCGATGAATACGCTCAATCGCACAACTTTGGCCTTGGATCAACGTGCCTAAATGCGTGGGTAGCTCGGTGAGGCGTGTTAACTCATCGCTGGTCATACGCTCAACCGGCACGCCCGTCCAATCGCCAATCACCTGGGCAATTTGCGCTTCCTCTACACTGGGGTTCACCAGCGCAAAGGTTTGTTGGAGCTCCGCCAGCTGTCGCTCGCGCTCGGCGAGTTGTTGATGTATTCCTTCGGGCAGCGGTTCTGCATCTTCGCCCTCTTTCGCCCCTAATAACTGACGATGCATCGCCACAATGTCGTCCACGCACTCGCGCTGAACTTTCCAAGCCGCTTCCAAACTGGCCAACTCATCTTCCAGTTTGACTAAACGCTCGGTTAGCTCCTGGTGGAGCTCGCTGTCGGGTTCGCGTCCCAGCAGTCGTTCCCGCTCCACTTGGTCACGTTCACGGAGCGCGGCGGTATGCTCACTTTGCAGATGGCTAAGCTTACGCGGCGGAGTATCCAAGGCTTGCGCTAACCGAGTACAGGCAGTGTCCAGGACATCAATGGCTTTATCGGGTAACTGCCGACCGGCTAAGTAACGGGCAGACAACGCGGCGGCAGCACGCAAACCGCTATCGCCAATCAAAACACCGTGGGCACGCTCATACACATCGCGCAGGCCACGTAGAATGACCAGCGCCTGATCAACGCTGGGCTCAGCCAATGCAATAGGCTGGAAACGACGCGAAAGCGCCGGGTCTTTTTCAAAATACTTCTTGTACTCACGCCAGGTGGTCGCGGCGATAGTGCGTAGTTCACCACGCGCCAAGGCGGGTTTCAGCAGGTTGGCCGCGTCACCACCACCCTCTTGGTTTCCGGCACCAATTAAGGTGTGCGCTTCGTCAATAAACAGCAGCGTAGGTCGTGGGGAGTTTTTAACTTCGTCGATAACAGCTTTCAGACGCTTCTCAAATTCGCCTTTCACTGCGGCACCGGCTTGGAGCGCGCCTAAATCGAGGGTGAGCAGCTCAACATCTGCCAAGGCGGCAGGCACTTGGCCTGCCACAATTCTAGCGGCCAAGCCTTCCACCACCGCACTTTTACCCACCCCAGCATCACCAATCACAATGGGGTTGTTTTTACGCCGACGCCCTAGGATATCGAGCATCTGGTCGATTTCCGGGTCACGCCCCAATACCGGATCAAGCTCCCCCCGGCGGGCTTGCTCGGTCAACGACGTCGCAAAGCGTGCTAGTGCGCTATCGGCATCGCCGCTGGGGGACGCCGGGCGCTGGCCGGGAGCCCCTGTGTCTTGAGGCGCTTCGGCTGAATCGGCAGTCAAGCGTTCGAAGTGGCGACGTAAACTTTCACGATTGATGTCTGCCAGCAACCGAACCGAGCCTGGCCCCAAATAGCGCTCTGGGTTATGCAGCAAGGCGGTAAAGATAGCGCCACTGCGAAGTGCGCTGTGCTGGTATTCGGTAGTGGCCAACAGCCAAGCATCTTGAAGTAACTCCACCAGTAGCGGTGAGAAGCTTGGGGTGGAAACGTCAAGATCACGCGGAGGGCGCATATCTTCGGCGAGTTGAGCACGTAGCTCGGCCGCGTCAATATCAAATGTTTCGCATAAACAGCGTACATCGCACAGCGGCTGGTCCAGCAGCGCCTGAAGCAAATGAGCGACGGTGACCTCGGGTGCCTGCTGCTGCGCGCACAGCACAGCGGCCTGTTCGAGTCCTTGGCGAGCGATCACATTTAAACGGCTAATAAGCGCCGGTAGCTCTACCCTGAGCATGGTATCTCCTATCGGTAAATTTGATTGAGTAACGAGGTAATCTGTTCGGCTTGCTGGTCAAGTGACCATGACAGGCCCAGATACACTGCCACCATGGCAATACCAAACAGAGCAAAGATGCCCCATACCGGAAACCCTGTGCGCATGCCCTGCTGACCATTCACTACATTGCGCAGTGGCTGGGTCAGCGCCTCTTCGGGCGGCTGGTCAAGCGTGGCTAATTGATCGCCCAGGGCGCGCACAATTTGCTCGTACTCATCACGCCCGTGGGACATCACTCGGTAGCGACCTTCAAAGCCGAGGCACAGGCACAAATAGATAAACGCCAGCATGTCGCGGTAGCGCTGGGGCTCTTGCTGTAAGCGCGAAAGAATTGAGAACACTTTCTCGCCACCCCAGGTTTCATTGTGAAAGCGCGTTAACAGCGAGTGTTCTGCCCACTTGCTCTGCCGCCCCCAGGGCATGCCCATAACGGCTTCATCAATAAAGGAACAGAGGACGTAGCGGTACGCGAGTAGGGTCGCCCGGTCATAGCCTTGCTCTGTCAGCTCAATTTCAATGGCGGCAATCTCATCCACCACTTGGCGATAAAGGCGTTCAACATCGCCCGCACTGTCGAGCTGGCGAACGCGCACTACCATGCCTAATAGGCTGCTGGCGGCATCCACCAACGGGTTTAGGTTGTGACCACGCAGTCGAAACCAGTAGTCTTCGTCAGCATCGAGCTGCTCAGCGTGGCTATGTATCAGGTGCTCCAAGCCACGCTCATTAATGAGGTCCTCATGGCGCACTTTGTCGCGCTCAGCACGCGGGCGGGCAAGGGGCTGATCACCTGTAGAGAGATGTTGCATGGCTTAACTCCTGATGGCCCAGAACTGCATTTCCAGCCCTGGAAATTCACCGGCGACGTGGAAGGCAAACCCGCTGGCGCCATTAAGCATTCCCCATGCTTCACTCTGGCGGTCCAACTGGAAGTAGGTATAGCCTGCGTGATAAGGCAACTCCCGGGGCGCCACCGGCAAGGGTTCAAGCGGCACACCGGGCAGTTGCAGGCTGATGAGGTCGCGGATTCGTTCAACGCTGGCCACTTTGGTTTGCTGCAAGAACAGCTTGCGCAGACGTTCGTTAGGCATATCCGCCCGCACCGCCAGAATGAACTCCGCCGACTCGATAAGGCTGACGTCTGACAGCGGTGCAACGAGCAGGCCGAAGCGGCGCGCCTGCAGCTGAATCGCGACAGCACGTGGCTCCAACACGGTTGAAAGCGCCTGACGCAGCATTTTCATCAAGGGCCGGAAAGCGCCTTCAGGATGATCATGGTCATAGGCCGGGCACTCGGGCGGTAGCCGCGATTCATCGGTGAAGGTCACCAGCTCACAGGCGACTTCGTGCATGGTGTCGTAAAGCCGCTCAGGGTGGAGCTGGCCTAGCCGGGCAAGGTGCTGAAAACGCGGCTGCGCGCGGTTAAGTAGCTGCAGCAACATAAAGTCGGCGACGTCGGCCACACCTGCTTGATGCGGTGTCGACATACGCTGGGCAATATTGCGCGCCCGTTCACGCATTAGCCCGGCCATTTCGCCCACAAAACGCTGTAACCCAGGCGCCGCCTGGACATTGAGCAGCGTTGGAAGAAACTGCTCATCGAGCACTAAGCTGCCATCCGGACGGCGCTCAATAATTTTCGCCACTGCCAAACAGGCGTAGCCGCTACGGTCATCGCTTTGCAGCAGCAAACGGGGCGAAACCCGTGCGACTTCAAGTTCGGCTGTAGCGCCATCACGAGAGTGCAAGTCACGAACGCTGCGAGAAGAGAGCCGATAGCGCGCAGGCAAATCATCCCCAGGCCAGCGCACTTCACCCACGCCGTCAGTGGCTAATGGCAAACCAAGGTAGACAACCTGATTAGTAATACTGGCGTCGCTGATTTCCAGCGGGCTAGGTTCTACATCGTCTGCCGGTAGCTGGAAGGCCACGCCATCAGGCATGACGCCGCTGGCACGGCTAATGGCAATACGCCCAAAGCTGAGAAACTCGCTATTCAATTCCAGCGTGTGGAAACCGTATAAATAGTGGCTAATACCTTTTAGCCGCGCATCTATCAGCCCTTCTAGACTGCGCTGTTGCTGCTGGAAGTGCTGGGGCTTAATAAATAGCCCTTCGCTCCATACCACTCGGTTGCGGCTGGCCATTACTCCTCCTTCCTTAGTTCGACTTCTCTATCACGGAGGTGAACCAGTAGGTGGTAGTGCTCTCCACGAGTCCTCACCTTGACGACTTTTTTCCACTCGGCTTCGTTGGGGTTTGCGTAGAAAGCAATCAGGCCGATGTAGCGGGTTTCTTCATCGACTTCAAAAGGCTCATAAAACTTCCACTGCCCAGGCAGTAATGTGAAGTCATCATGGGTCAGGTAGTTGGTTCCTAGCGCCGCCTCAAGATCATGGTTCAACTGATCTAAGTCAGCCGCCATCAGCATGGAGTCATCTTTTAATTGCAGCACTTGGAAACGCAGCGGCGTGCCTTCGCCATCCACATTAGGATTAACGTTGGGCTCAGCAATCATGCTGAGATCCACCAGCGTAGGCCGGTCTTCGGGATAGCCGACCGGAATGGATGGGTCACGCATGACTTGCCACGCTTTGCCCGTGGCTTCACGGGTTGAAGCACAGCCTGCGAGTAGCAAAATGATGCAAAGCAACCAGGCAAGCCGCGCCATGTTCTGCATGTTCATGCCTTGCACGCTCATGCCTCCTCCCGCTGCTGACGACGCACCGATTGGTCGTAGGCTTGCTCAAAGACTTCCCAAAACAGTTTTTGAAAACCTTGCTGGCGACCAGAGTTAAGCTCGCGGTAGTAGTAGTGATACATCTCCCAGGCCCATCCACCTTCGTCTTCAATACGGTTGCCTGCCCCGCGGTACGCATGAAAACGCTTAAGCAACGCTTCTGGTGAGAACGCATCGAGAATCGCCCCCAATGCGTGGCCAATGGCTTCTTCTACGGCGGCCTGATGCTGGCCCTGGTGGCGCAAACACTCTGCTACTGCTTCGGGTGCCGACAGGTGCACCGGGCTACGCTGGGCAGAAAACATCGTTTCAGCCGTCTCTTCATAAGACTGGCCAAGTCGCAGTGGGTTATCTTCAATAGGCTGTAAGCGTCTATCCCGCAGCGGGTATTTACTATCGTTTTGAGCCAGCTGCAAAAGGCGTAAGCCATCAATAGTGGAGCGCAGGGTTTGACCCGCTTCCTCCAGGAATGCCTGCTGCTCCTCGCTGTCTCGGAAGGGTAAATCCAGACCCAACCCCCTTAACAAAGGATCTGCGCCAACATGGCCAAGCGATTGTGTCGTCGGCTTTTGCCAGCGGTCTTCCAGTTGCTCCCCAACTGAGCGTTCCAAATCGTTAATCTGCCGCTCATCCATGCCACTGCTCCTCTGCGTTGTTGTGCCATTAGGTGTTCTGATATCAGGGAGGCTTAGCACTTCGTCATGGCGCTCTTTTTGCTGCCACTGCCCCCGATGCTCTTGAAATGCGTGATTGCGGTTTGAAAGTGTCATCGACTCCAGCGGCTCCATGGCGTTGTCAGAGTCATCCTCGCGGTCTAATGCCACCATCGGGTCATGCTGAATAGATCCCGGCAGTGCCCCGCCGAGCGCCTCCATCGGGTCGCCTTTTTCTGCGTCATAACGGAAGGTGTTACCGCGCTCCATTGGCCAGGCATCACCATGGGTGGTGACCTCGTCATGGTCTTCGTCAATCAGCGTGGCAAGCGAATGAACACCGGGCTGCCATGAGTGCCGGTCCCCCAGATGCGCTTTCAAACGATACTCACCAATTAACAGCTCATCGCCGTCGCGTAACGCCACCTTGCGGTTGCGCCCTATCGGTAGCGTGGTGCGGTTAATAAAGGTATGGCCGCTTAGGTCGACCAAGCAGAACTTGCCATCAATTTTGGTAATTTCTGCATGGCTCGGCCTGATGCGTCCGCCATGGTCTTGCAGCAGCCAGTCATCATGTGGACTGCTACCAAGCGTTCCACCGCCGTTATTAAAGACGAAGCTGCTGGTCGAACGCCCTTCAAGCTGCTCGCTGTTGGTTACCACCAACGTAATGGCATCAAGGTGATTGGGATGCATGGGGTTAACTCGTCATCTGAATGCGAACGCGACGACGCGTAGTGCGATCGTCACTCTCTGGATCGACAAAAGTGGTCCAGCCAAGCTGGCACGAACGGGTGTCCCCCAAGCGCATGGGTTTTACCTCGCTCTCTAGCAATTCAAGCTCAAGGTCGTAAGCCAAAGGCTCACGCAGTACAAAGTTCACCAGCGTTTTAAGGGGGTTATGCTCTTCACCGTCGGGTAGAAAATCTCTAAAGCGCGCTAGGCTCAAGCCACGTATACAGAGAGCAAACTTGCCATTTACATCAGCAACCTGCTCTCCCGCGACCATGTCCTCGCCTAATGTCATTCCCGAGAGTCCCATGCGACTTCGCTGATCAAGAGGAATGTCTACCCAACGCTGCACCCACTCTTCTATTTCTACCTGGGCTAAATCAAAGCAGTGCCCGACAATACCGCTGACAACATCAGGTGAGCGCGAACGCCCTGCCAACAGCCCGGCATACGCGAGCATCTTGCTCCAGTTGATCGGCGTTTCTCCGCGCAGGTCACTGTCAGCCAAACCGACCAGAGCGAAGATAGCGGCGGAAAAACCGTCTTTGGCATTATCTTGGTAGCGCACGTAGTGACGATATTTACGCCAACTACGGTGAACGAGCGTCAGCAGCCGGTGATTAAAAAAGTCCAGAAAATCGCCAGCGGCACCTTCTTTATGAGCAGCGCTATGCGCTAAGGCCTCCAAGTAGTAACCCGGCAGCGGTGACTGCGAGCCCTGAAGACCAAGGAAGCTGACTTCCATCTCGTACTGGCCTTTCTGGGTCTCACTTAGCGCAAGTACATCGCTACCAGGAAACCCTAATGAAGCCGACGACCTATAACGCACACGCTGAAACGCGGGCACGCTACCGCCATGCCGCTGCTCTAAGTCATCACCATGATGACGGTGCAGAAGCTCTACCAGTTGATAAAAGTCGTAACGGCGCGCGCCCTTAATAACAGGCGCGAGCGCTACATCAGGGGCTGCTGCCCCACCTGTAAGGTCCATTCATAGCGCTCTTGGTTATGGCGATTAATGACATGCAACTCATGGAATGAGTTGATGCTTGCGTACAGCGAAAAGAAACGCGCCAACACGCTGCCAAATAAATAGAGGCTGCCTTCATCCCCGAACGCTTCTTGATCAAGTGTCATCACCGAGCGCAAACCACGAACGGGTAGCCCTTTACGCAAGCGATCAACGGACTGGGTATCAATGTCCAGAATGCCTGCCAGTCTTTTCTGCGCGACCCGCTCTGCCTGCCTGTCGACCAATGCGCGGAAATCATAGGCACGCAATACCGAGCACAGTGCATCGCGCTCAAGCAATGAGAGATAGTTGAGTGATAGGTTTGAGATCAATATCCACAGCAGCCCATCATCAAGCGCAGGGCGAAGTACCGGGGTCGGCCGCGTAATGTTGCGGAAGGTCGCGTAGGCAGGGCTCTCTTCCGTCGCTACACAAATATCACCAATGGTCAGTTGCTCAGGCAGCTCACGATTACTACACGTTAACTGCAAAGAAATGGTTTCTCGTCGCCCCAGACACTCCCGCTCATCGCCGCGCACAAAGGCAATATCATGGTCAAAGCCATCGCTACGCAGGCTGTCACGCACACGAACCCGGTAATAGAGCGACTCCCGCCCCCGGTCATGCTCGATTTGATGCTGAAAGCTTTCAAACGGCAGATAGTTGCGGGGCCTATCTTGCCAACCTGAGCGCCCACCCTCTAACCACCCCTGCACCTCGTCGACGCTAAAAACCTCATAGTGAGAAGGAGAGCGGCTATTGGGCCGAATACGGTATTCACTGCGTTCACCGCTTAAGTCAATCGGCTCAGCATCAAGCTCGAAGAGGTTAATCGCCGGCGTGCAGTAAAGTGCCAGGTGCTCCTCCTGAACCCGCGCATCGGTAGGCAGTGTGCGCGAAAAGACAAAGCGCAGCGTGATGTTGCTGGCGGTCTCAGCGGGCAAATAGTCGCCGAGCCCCAATACATCAAAAAAGTGGAACGCTTCTGGAAAACAGAGATACTCCTGCAGAATGCGGTACCCTTGATGAACATTTTGCGGATAAGGCAACAACGCTTGATCGCGCTCAAAACCAACGGCTTTTAGCACATTCGTGGGCAATAACTGCTTCTGCCCATCAATTTCCAGCTCTAGCCGTCCTAAGTAATGACTCATCCATAAATAGAGCGTACGCGCGGTATAGCCATCGCCACCCAGGTGCAGGCGCAGCGACTCGATGCCCATTGCGTTCATAGGCTGATCACTTCGAACTTCCATGGCCAGTTCGACAATAGAGTTCTCACGTGTGTGGCGCGCATCAACACCCATTGGCGCCAATGGGTAGAGTTCGACATCGTGGCACGTCCTAAATTGGCAGGGCGTGCCTTCAATAGGCTCACTGGAAAGCTCTGTGCCTCGCTTAACCAACTGCTGCTGGCTCAGCGAATACCAGCTAGGCGTGAACTGCACCACTGTCATGCTAGGCACGGGGCGCAGATAATTAGGCCACAGCATGCTGATGAGAGAGTGAGTAAGCTCTGGAAACTCATCTTCCACTTTCTCGCGCATACGGCCGGTGAGAAAGGCAAACCCCTCCAACAGCCTTTCTACATCAGGGTCGGTACTGCGCTCAGACAAAAAGCGGCTAAGGCCGGGATTTGCCTCAGCAAACTCCCGCCCCTGGCGCTTTAAAAAGTTGAGTTCATCACGATAATAGCGGTTCAGCATTCGTGCCTCTCGGGCCTATCAGTTGAGACACTGATAACGCTTGTTGTTAAGCAACAAATCGATAGTGGCTTGGGTGTTTTCCCGGCCCAACGCAACCGTTGCGTGCACCTGAAAGCGCAGCTGCAACGGGTCGCCATGATTAGGTAAAGACTCAACGTCCACACGTTTGACCCGGGGTTCATAGCGCTCTATGCACTGACGAATGGCGTGCTGAATATTGCGCTCTAAATCCAGCACACCAATCGTTGCATCGTTGAAGTCGAGCAAGCCCAACTCCGGAGCACAGGCACTGTTCCCCGGATGGCTGTTAAGCAATTCAACCAGATGGCGCTTGATCGACTCGACCACCTCCATCAGCTCGTCTGCCTCTTTGCGCAGTACGGGCTGATGGGGGTTTGAAAGGCGTTCAAACAACCGACTCCCTAGCGATTCTTTGCCAAGTACTGCACCGCTGTCAGTTGCCATGACGGCCATCCTTATTCTTTGTCGAGGCGTCCAACAAGCGAGAGTTCGAAATTGGCACCCATGTACTTAAAGTGCGGGCGAACCGACATAGAAACCTGATACCAACCTGGCTCGCCTTCAACATCCGACACTTGGATAGAGGCGGCACGCAAAGGACGACGGCTACGCACATCTGCCGGGGGATTCTCTTGATCAGCCACGTATTGGCGAATCCAGGCGTTCAGTTCACGCTCAAGATCCTGACGCTCTTTCCATGAACCTATCTGCTCGCGTTGAAGCACTTTCACGTAGTGCGCCAAGCGATTGATGATGAACATATAGGGAAGCTGAGTGCCTAGCTTGAAGTTGGTCTCAGCCGCTTTACCTTCAGCGGTATTTGGGAAGACCTTGGGCTTTTGAACCGAATTGGCCGAAAAGAAAGCCGCGTTATCACTACCTTTACGCATCGTTAGTGAAATAAAGCCCTCTTCGGCCATTTCAAATTCGCGACGGTCAGTGATTAGCACTTCAGTAGGAATTTTCGCCTGTAGCTGGCCGAATGCCTCGTAAGTATGAACAGGCAGATTTTCAACCGCACCACCGCTTTGGGGACCAATAATATTGGGGCACCAGCGGTACTTGGCAAAGCTATCCGTGAGACGCTCTGCTAGCAGATAAGCGGTATTTCCCCATAGATAATGCTCATGGTTTTCGCTAACGTTTTCGCGGTAGTTAAACGTTTTAATCGGGTTCTCTACCGGATCGTAGGGTGTGCGTAGCAAAAAGCGTGGCGCCGTCAGGCCAAGATAGCGAGCGTCCTCAGACTCACGCAGACTCCGCCAGCGTGCATATTTAGGGCCTTCAAAAATAGCTTTAAAGTCTTTGATATTGGGTAGTTCTTCAAAGCTTTCCACACCAAAGAAAGAAGGATCAACCGAGGACATAAAGGGCGCATGCGCCATAGCGCCTACTGCCGCCGTATGCTGCAGTAACTTCATATCTGGCGTGGAGGGAGAGAAATCGTAGTGGCCGATGATACCGGCGACTGGCTCACCACCAAACTGCCCATAGCCCGCATTGTAGACGTGGTGGTACAGGCCACTCTGGCTAATTTCAGGAGCAAACTCAAAATCTTCCAGCAGCTCTTGCTTAGTCGCATGGAGCACATCAAGCTTGATGTTTTCACGGAAATCGGTGCGATCAACCAGCAGCTTCAGCCCCCGCCATGCAGACTCTAACTGCTGAAAGTTGGATTCGTGTAAAACCTCGTCCACTTGATGACTGATTTTACGGTCCAGCTCAACAATCATATTATCAACAAGTGCCTTGTTGACTTTAGGAGCGGCTTCCCCATCATTCAGCAATTCAGCGATAAACGCTGCCACGCCCTGTTTAGCAACGTCATAACCTTCATCAGCTGGTGCCATGCGTGTTTGCGCCATGACCTGATCAAGCAATGAGACTTCCTCTGTCTCTGTTGCTGTACTCTGTTGCTTTGCTGTCTTACTCATCACTGTGCCTCGAATTCGCCGATAGATTGAAAAGCGCTATAGGTGCAAAGGAATTACTTCTCCTTGTCTGCATCCAGCAATGCCAGCTCGTTTAACAATTGCTGACGCGCCTCATCGTTTTCCAATAGCTTCTGTAGCCGATCGCGAAACGCAGGTACATTACCCAACGGCCCCTTTAAGGCAACCAGCGCTTCACGAAGCTCAACCAGCTTGCGAAGTTCCGGCACCTGCTTGGCAACCGCATCAGGAGAGAAGTCTTCAAGCGACTTAAAACTAAGATTGACAGCGATATCAGCTGGCTCATCGCTTTCATCAAGGCGGTTAGGAACGGTCGTCTGTAAACTTAGACCAGCTTCGCGCATCACCGATTGAAAGTTGTTTTTATCAACTGAAACGGCCTGGCGCTCTTCAATAGGGGCCTCTTCCTCACCGCCTTTAAAGTCGCCTACCACTAGCAGTTTTAGCGGCAACTCAGTCTCAGACTGCTGATCGCCAGTTGCTGGCACATATTTAATATTAATGCGCTCTTTTGGCGCGACGGTCCCTTGCTTAGCCATAACATTTCGCCCTGGAAGTAATGCATCAATGTAACTGTTAATGGTTCTTAATCACGGGAAAATAACTAATTTTTAAGAAGGATGCCAATCGGGCTTTTATAGCAAAAACACAAAATAAGTTAATAGCTAATAACCATTGGATATAAGAATGAGTATATTGCAGCATTTTGAGCGATTTTTGGCGAAAATAGAGGCATTTAGCTCTTAAGAAAAAATCCTAATTTAAATTTGTAAGATATCTCTTACAAATTCTATCGGCAATCTCTTAAGGAAACTGGCGCAAATAACGCACAAATGAAGTCACATGGCAGGAATAAATGGCTCGCTTAGCCATAAGGCGACGCCAGCCTACAGCTAAAAAAAGAAACAATTCAGTTACACTTATCATCTTTCGATGCTTAATTCTTATATCCAATGCTTAATACTGATAAATGCAACAACGAAATTAAAGTGCAAGATGAGAGCTAATGAAAGCACAAAATTGAAATAAGCAACTCCTTGCCAAGCAAGCAAGGAGTTGCTTAAAACAGGCAATATATTGCCTAATAATAATTAGTTAAATAAATAAATAAAATTAAATTACTGATATACATAGATAAAAATTTTATGGCACAGGCATTGCTCTATTAAAGCTGTCCATACGACATTTATTTAACTCTCAAGGAATAGACATATGCCAACTCCATGTTATATCAGCATCGAAGGCCAGACTCAGGGCAACATCACTGCGGGCGCTTTTACCCCTGATTCCGTTGGCAACATTTATGTTGAAGGCCACGAAGATGAAATGCTTGTTCAAGAGTTCAAGCATGTTGTTACCGTACCTACCGACCCGCAGTCTGGTCAGCCTTCTGGTCAGCGCGCGCACAAGCCGTTTGTATTCACCGTTGCGCTTAACAAATCCGTACCGCTGATGTACAACGCGCTGGCTTCTGGCGAAATGCTGCCTAATGTTCAACTGAAGTGGTACCGCACTTCTGTTGAAGGTAAGCAAGAGCACTTCTTCACCACGACACTAACCGATGCCACTATTGTTGATATCAACCTGCGCATGCCACACGCACAGGACATCACCAAATCTGAGTTCACTCAGTTGATGGACGTGTCTCTGGCTTACCGCAAAATTGATTGGGAACACACCGTTGCGGGCACTTCTGGCTCTGACGACTGGCGCGCCCCGATCGAAGGCTAATCAAAACCGCCGAGCTGGTTGTTTTAAGCCTGTAAAAAAGCCCCTTCCAAATGGAAGGGGCTTTTGCGTGAGGGGGTAGGCTTGTTTGGATCAAGTAGTTAAATCAATCGTTACACGAACCGCCCAAGGCCAACGGTCGCGCGCAACCGGTCCATCGTCTGCGCGGCTTCTTCACGGGCCCGCCCTGCGCCTTTCTGCAGCACCGCCTCAATATGCCCAGGGTCTTCCATTAGGGCGTTGTAGCGTTCACGGGGTCCGCTCAAGTGGGCGTTCAAGTAATCAAACACCTGGTTTTTGGCATCGCCCCAGCCGATACCGTTCGCGTACTGCTCACGCAGGCTGGCGGTCTCATCTGCCGTGGCAAAGGCAGAGTAAATTTGGAACAGCGTACAGGTGTCAGGGTCTTTCGGCTCACCGGGCTCCAGTGAGTTGGTCTTAATCTTGCGTACCAGCTTTTGCAGCTTCTTCTCGGCGGAAAAGAGGGGAATGGTATTGTCGTAGCTTTTGGACATCTTGCGTCCATCCAAGCCGTTCAGTAACTGTATCTTGTCGTCTACGACGGCCTCCGGCAGCGTAAAGTGCTGGCCTTTATAGAGGTGATTGAAACGCCCGGCAATATCCCGCGCCATTTCAATATGCTGAATCTGATCACGACCCACCGGCACTTTATTGGCATTGAACATTAGAATGTCCGCAGCCATCAGCACAGGGTAGCCAAACAGCCCCATGGTGACGCCCTTATCCGGATCCTGATTATCCGCTTCTTCGTTTTCAGCCACCGCTGCTTTGTAGGCATGGGCGCGATTCATCAACCCCTTGGCGCACACGCAGGAGAGCATCCAGGTGAGTTCAGGGATTTCTGGAATATCTGATTGACGATAGAAAATGGCATTATCGGTATCTAACCCCAGCGCCAGCCAGGTGGCGGCAATTTCCAGGCGGGACTCTTGTACCCGCTTCGGGTCAGGGCACTTAATTAACGCATGGTAATCAGCCAAAAAATAGAACGACTGAACGTTGGGATCTTGGCTCGCCGCAATGGCGGGCTTGATAGCCCCAACATAGTTACCTAGATGCGGTGTGCCGGTGGTAGTGATACCAGTGAGAACGCGGGTTTTGACGGTCTGGCTCATTTTTTTCAGACTCTTAGTTTTCAGGCTCTTAAACAAATACCACTATGATAACGCGAGCCCAGCCGTGTGGCGAATGGATCACGGCCACTCTACCCATCTGTTCTAAATGCCCCCTCCTCTTCAGTCCCAGAAGCAGCACCTGCCCTTTGATAAACGGCAACGACTTTTCCATCTGCGCTGTTATTGCTCCCTCTATCTCTTGTGGTGACTGTTAGTTCGTCACCTCGAACATCAAACGTAATGTCCCATGTATCGATAGATTTAATCCCCTCAACGCCACTCAACTCATTTAAAAAATCATTCTCGTGATAAGTCCCCTTAAAGATCTCTTCCAATCCGCGTTGGGAAACCATGCTGCTAAATATCGACATCATACTTTCTGCGTTCATCTGTGCTTGAACAGAAGCACGATAGTTGCCCGCGAGCCGTTCGCTAAGCAGCGCGCTCTGCATACCTGACATGCCCAACATCAACGCGCCGGTGAGAAGCACCATGACAATCACTAACGCAGCCCCTTGCTGATGCTTCATGGGCTGCTCTCCATTAAAGGGCGGCGGGCAACATGAAAAACGATTGGCTCTCCATCACGCTCCACCGGCAATGACACACGGTAAAGCGGCGCAGCGCCAGGCACCCGCTCGCCAAGCACGTGCTCCTCTTCAGCACACTGGTGAAGCAAGTTATCGTTGGAAGTCTCTTTAGGAAAGCTAACAATCGGCTGTCCATTCTCCTCTTGGTCCGCCACGGTACAAAGGCAGCTATCCCGCTGAGGCTCACATCTGAGGGTGTATCGCCCCGGCCCCTGTTGGCGAATATCCCAGGTCACCAACTGAGCAACAAACATTAGACTCTCTTGTTTTCGGCTCACCTCATCTACGGCTCTAAACGTTTGGAACGTGGTCAAAAAAAGCTGGCCAGCCCCTAGGATAATGACGCTTCCAATCGCCATTGCCACCATCAACTCCACCAACGTAAAGCCTTGTTGATGCTGCTTCATGGAAGGCTCTCTATACGGGGGAGGCTAAAGAGATAGTGAAGCTGGTCGTTCTCATCGTCACTCAGGGCTACGTTGATACGCAGGTGGCAGCCATGGTTGCCGGATGCTTTCACGATAGTCGTCAGGGCTGGCAGCGCTCTACGCAGCGGCGTAGGGGGGTCAGCATAAAGCCAGTGACTTCTCCAAGCCTCCTGCACCGCTGAGACGTCTATATCGTCACAGGTTTGGCTAGGCTCAAGCACCACTAGCTGTGCCCACAGCCGTTCCTGCGCATCTAACGCCGCCAGGCTGGCCACCGAGCGTTGATACCCGGAGGTGGCACTTTGCAATGCTTTAAGCTGCATGGACGCCACGCCAATAAGGCCAAGGGATAAAACCACTAACGCAATGAGCGCCTCTATTAAGCTGAAGCCGTGCTGCGGCGCCTTTTGATTACCAGCAAGCATCGGGCAGCCTTTCACCCAGCGTGTCTAGCGTCATACTCTCGGCACAGCCGTCGTTCTGCTCAGTGCTGGCGCTTAACACATAGTGGCCGTTACCGCGGATTGCGACGCTAATCGTATAGTGGTTATTCGGGGAGTTTTCGCTAATCGGGCAATGACGGTAGGTATATGTCCGGGTATAGCAACGCTCAAGCGCAGCCGCTGCTTGCGTTAAGCCAGCATGGGCATCGCTGCGCATTGATTTTTGTACATGGCGGGTATAACTGGGATAGGCAAAAGAGGCGACAATACCAATGATGACCACAACAATCATTAGCTCAATAAGGGTAAAACCGCGCTGGCCACTGAGGTAGACGTGGCCAGCAGAGGGATGAGACGTATAGGGCACGTGGCGCTGCTCCCAAGTTATTTGCACCAGAGCCAATTAGCTCATACTTTATAAGTATGTCGCAAATTAATAGGCTTTGCACCACGATGCCGCTTCTTAGCCGCTTACAATCACCTTTTCACGCAGCTCTTTTGGCATAGAAAAGGTAATGTTTTCTTCGCGTCCCTGTAGCTCTTCCGGCACCGCAGCCCCCAGGGTTTGCAACTTGGCAATGACCCCTTTCACCAACACTTCAGGCGCGCTGGCCCCTGCGGTGACGCCAATATGCGCTACGTTTTCGAGCCACTTGGGATCGATTTGATCGGCATTGTCGATCAAATAAGCAGGCGTCCCCATGCGCTCCGAAAGCTCTCGCAAACGGTTGGAGTTGGAGCTATTCGGACTACCCACCACCAACAGTAAGTCACTCTGTGCCGCTAGCTCGCGCACCGCGTCTTGACGATTTTGAGTGGCATAGCAAATATCATCGTTGCGGGGCCCTTGAATCGCCGGAAACTTATTGCGCAGAGCGTCAATAACCTTGGCGGTATCGTCCATTGACAGCGTAGTTTGCGTCACAAAAGCCAACTTAGAGGGATCGCGCACTTCCAGCTTGGCAACGTCGTTTTCGTCTTCCACTAAATAGATACAGCCCCCATGGGAAGTGTCGTAACGTCCCATGGTGCCTTCTACTTCAGGATGGCCTTCATGACCAATCAGCACACACTCTTGACCGCGCTTGGCGTAGCGCAGCACTTCCAGATGCACTTTGGTCACCAGCGGGCAGGTGGCATCAAACACTTTCAAACCACGCAGTTCGGCATCCATTTGCACCGCCCGTGACACACCGTGAGCTGAAAAAATCACGATGACGTCGTCCGGCACTTCATCCAGCTCTTCTACAAAGACAGCACCCCGGGCACGCAGCGTTTCCACTACAAAGCGGTTATGAACCACCTCGTGGCGGACGTAAATGGGCGGACCAAACACATCCAATGCCCGGTTGACGATATCGATCGCGCGGTCCACGCCAGCACAAAAGCCACGCGGATTCGCCAATTTGATCTGAATGGGTGCTGCTGTTTGCTGCGTGCTGGTTGACTGCATGGAGACGCCTTGATGTGTAACTACATCGCTTAGTGAATGAGAGCGTGGCCGTTGCTAGGAAAAGCCTAGTGTGTTGTCACCGGCTTAACATCGAGTACCTCGACTTCAAACGTGAGCGTACGGCCTGCCAACGGGTGATTGAAGTCAACTTCTACACGATCACCCTCAATGGTTTTGACCACGCCTGGCAATTCCGTTCCCGCTTTATCGGCAAATGACATCACCATGCCAATTTCCGGAGCTTCATCACCAAAATCAGCGCGTTTTAGGGTCTGAATGTTCTGCGGGTTATGCTGGCCAAAGGCATGCTCAGGGGTAATCTGAAAGCTGCCGCTCTGCCCTGCACCCAGCCCTTTAATGGGGTTTTCAAAGCCCGGCGGCAAATTACCATCACCCAGTTCGAAGGTGGCTGGCGCCTTATCTTTGGTGGAGTCCACCAAGGTGCCATCCTCTAACTTTAAAGTGAAGTGTAGTGTCACTTCCATGCCGTCATCAATAAGATAGTCGGTCATCATAGCTCCCAGCATTCGATTAATGAGACGCCTTGTGCGCTTTTTTACGCCGCCGCTCGCCCATAATGGATTCCCAGATCAAAGCAATCGCCCCAAGCGTAATGGCAATGTCCGCTACGTTAAACGCCGGGTAATACCACCCGGCAACGTGGAAAGAGAGAAAGTCGACGACGTAACCATGCACCAGCCGGTCGTAAAGATTCCCTAGCGCACCGCCTATAATCAGGGGCAGCGCTAACGCCAGTAGCTTCTCGTCGTTCTTAATCCGCGTCAGCCAAATGGTTAGACCAACACTCGCGCCAATGGCCACGATAGCAAAGAACCAGCGCTGCCAACCTGGATGGGTGGCCAAAAAGCTGAAAGCGGCGCCGGGATTATGCAGCAGCGTCAAATTAAAGAACGGCAGCACTTCCACCGGCTGTGCATAGCTCAGTTGACTACTGGCCACGTATTTGGTGACCAAATCCAACACAATAACCGCCACCGCTAGCCATAACCAGCGCAGCGGCCGCTCCATGGTAGGCCGCGCGTTTGTATCTAACTCATTAGCCGCTTGCTTTGTTTTGGGATCAGTCGCTTTGGGATCAGTCGCTTTAGGCATAGTAGCGAATCTCACCGCTGCCCTCGGGAAGGTTACTGATACAGCGCCCACATAAATCCGGATGATCAGTATGAGTGCCAACATCCGGACGATGGTGCCAGCAGCGTTCACACTTGGTGTGTTCGCTCGCTTTAACCACCACCTTCAAGCCCTCCAGCTCGGTAGCCTCCGCTGCGTCTGACTCACTTACCTCAGACAGGGGCTTAAGCGTAACCTCACTGGTGAGCATGACAAAGCGCAGCTCGTCACCCAGCTTGGCCAGGGTGGTTTGCAGTTCATCGCTCACATACAGCGTCACTTCGGCCGCTAGGCTGCCTTTAATCACCTTGGCATTACGAGCATCTTCCAGGCACTTATTGACCGAGTGCTTAACTTCCAGCACCTGCTCCCAAAACGCACGACCCAGCTGGGCATCTTCCGCCAGCGTTCCAAGGTCAGTGTAGTAGGTCTCTAGCAGCACACTGTCGCCACGTTTACCGGGAATATTCTCGTGAATCTCTTCGGCAGTGAATGACAAAATCGGCGCAACCCAGCGGCTGAGAGCTTCCACCACATGATACAGCGCGGTTTGCGCACTGCGGCGCGCCAGTGAGTCGGTTTGCGTTGTGTATTGGCGGTCTTTGATGACATCCAGATAGAAGCCACCCAGCTCTCGCGCACAGAAGCCGTGAACCTGCTGATAGACATCCAGGAAGCGGTACTCTTCATAGGCTTTCTCGATGCGAACCTGCAGCTGAGCAGCGCGATCCACCACCCACTGGTCCAGCGCCAGCATATCCCCAAACGCCACTTGATTGCGCTCAGGATCAAACCCGTTAAGGTTCGAAAGCAGGAAGCGGGCAGTGTTACGAATCCGGCGATACACGTCCGAGGTGCGCTTCAGAATCTCGTCGGATACCGCCATTTCACCGGAGTAATCCGTCGACGCGACCCATAAGCGCAGAATGTCACCGCCCAGCTTATCCATCACTTCCTGGGGGGCGACCACATTACCCAGCGACTTGGACTGTTTGCGGCCCTGGGAGTCGACGGTGAAACCGTGGGTCAGCAGCTGACGATAAGGCGGATGACCGTCAATGGCAGAGCCGGTCAGCAGCGAGGAGTGGAACCAGCCACGGTGTTGGTCAGAGCCTTCCAGGTAGAGGTCAGCCCGCGGGCCGCTTTCATGACCATGGGGGTGCGAACCACGCAGCACATGGCGGTGGGTCGTACCGGAATCAAACCACACATCCAGTGTATCGGTGACTTTGTCGTACTCTGCCGCTTCCGCCCCCAAAAGCTCCGCGGGATCAAGCTTGAACCAGGCGTCGATACCCTCCTGCTCAACGCGCTTAGCAGCCTCTTCCATCAGCTCGACGGTACGTGGATGCAGCTCGCCGGTTTGCTTATGCAAAAAGAACGGGATCGGCACGCCCCAATTGCGCTGGCGCGAGATACACCAATCTGGGCGATTAGCGATCATGCTGTGCAAGCGTGCCTGCCCCCAAGCGGGGGTGAAGGCCGTGGCTTCGATACCTTCCAGAGCGCGCTCGCGCAGGGTTTTGCCGTCTTTACCTTTGATATCCATGCCCACGAACCACTGCGCCGTGGCGCGGTAGATCACCGGCGTTTTGTGGCGCCAGCAGTGCATGTAGCTGTGTGTGATCGCTTTATGCGCCATCAGCGCACCCACTTCACGAAGCTTCTCAACGATATGCGGGTTGGCCTTCCAAATCATCTGGCCGCCGAAGAGCGGCAGGCTATCCGCGTAAACGCCATTGCCCTGCACCGGATTGAGCATGTCGTCAAAGCTCATCCCGTAGGCACGGCAGGTGTTGAAATCGTCAACGCCGTAGGAAGGCGACGAGTGCACGATCCCGGTGCTGCCCACTTCAGACTCGACGTACTCCGCCAGATACACCGGCGAGAGTCGATCATAGAACGGGTGACGGAAATTGATCAGATCGAGAGCGCTACCCTGGGCAGTGGCAATCACTTCGCCCTGCAGTTCAAAGCGTTCTAGACAGCTTTCTACCAGCTCTTCCGCCAACAGCAACAAGCGTTCGCCGGTATCCACCAGCGCGTAGGTAAACTCAGGATGAACGTTAAGGGCCTGGTTAGCCGGAATCGTCCAAGGGGTGGTGGTCCAGATGACCACGGCGGCGGGCTTCGCCAGCTCAGTTAAGCCAAACGCAGCGGCAAGCTTGTCAGCATCTTCTACCGGGAAGGCAACGTCGATGGCGTCAGATTTTTTATCGGCGTACTCGACTTCTGCTTCCGCTAGCGCCGAGCCACAGTCAAAGCACCAGTTAACCGGCTTCAAGCCTTTAAACACATAGCCCGCATCAACCATCTCGGCTAACGCACGCATTTCGCCCGCTTCATTGGCGAAATTCATGGTGCGATATGGATGATCCCAGTCACCAATAATACCCAGACGCACAAAGTCGGCCAGCTGTGTTTCTACCTGCGCGCCAGCGTATTCACGGCAAAGCTCGCGGGCCTTGCCTGGCTCAAGGTGCTTGCCATGGGTGGTTTCTACTTTGTGCTCAATGGGAAGGCCGTGACAGTCCCAGCCCGGTACATAGGGCGCATCAAAACCCGCTAGGTTTTTTGACTTAACGATAATATCTTTAAGAATTTTATTAACGGCGTGACCAATATGGATGCTGCCATTGGCATAGGGAGGGCCATCGTGCAGCACAAACAGCGGCGCCCCTGCACGCGCTTCACGCAGGCGCTGGTAAATATTCATATCCTGCCACTGGGACACCCGCCCCGGCTCCTGCTTTGGCAGCATGCCGCGCATGGGGAAGTCAGTTTCAGGCAAATTCAGCGTGTGCTTATAATCCATGGTCTCGTCAGCCGTCGTTAGCATCGGCGGAATTTCCCGCCGTGGAAGAATCAGAAGAAGCGGTCTCACGCCCAAGCGGGGCCGAGGCCAGCGGAAGAGAATAGTCTTGGTCTACCTCCGTCGCTGTTAAATAGTCACGTGCACGGGCCTGATCACGTTCAATTTGCGCTTTGAGCGCCTTAAGATCGTCAAATTTCACTTCACCCCGCAGCCGCGCGCAGGGGTAAACCGTCATGCGCTGGCCGTAAAGGTCACCTTTAAAATCCAGCAGGTGTACTTCTAACGTTGGCCGTGCTGAGCCCACTGTAGGGCGAAACCCTACGTTTGCTACCCCAGGGTAGCGCTGGCCATCTTCTAGCTCAGCGGCCACCGCAAACACGCCGCGCAGGGTTAAGGGCAACGGCATCAGTGGCAAGTTGGCAGTGGGCACTCCGATGGTTCGCCCCAACTGCTGGTCACGCACCACGCGGCCGTGTAATGAATAGGGCCGCCCCAGCAGGCGTGCCGCAGCGGAAAAATTGCCACTTGCCAGCAGCGTGCGCACCCGCGTGCTGGACACACGTTCGTCATCCACGGTAAAGGTGCGGGTATGCTCGACACCAAAGCCCTGCTCACGCCCAACGTCCGCCAACAGGGCAAAATCACCGCGGCGATCGCAGCCGAAGCGGAAGTCATCCCCTACGACCAGATGCTTAACCCCCAGCCCGTCTATCAATACCTGATCAATAAACTCACGCCCGGTGAGGCTGCGCAGCGAATCGCTAAATGGCAGGCAGAGTACTTGCTCCGCGCCAAAATCACGCAGCAGTCTTACTTTTTCGCGCAGCCGCGTTAGGCGCGGCGGTGCTTGATCCCCGGCGAAAAACTCACGCGGCTGGGGTTCGAACACCACCACTGTCAGTGGCACACTCCAGCGCGCCGCATGCTCACGGCACTGCTGCAGGATGGCCTGATGGCCGCGATGCACACCATCGAAATTACCAATGGTAGCAACGCAGCCACGATGAGCCGCTGTCAGGTTGTGCAGACCTCGAATGACGCGCATGGCACCTCAGCCGTTAGAGGGTATAAAACCTCTGATTATAACGAACCTGCCTAATAACAAACACACCCGCCAGGGCGCAGGTTACGATTGCATTTTAAAATGACGGAAGCGCAAACCAAGCGCTGCCAACCAAGCGAAGTAAAGCGAACCGCCCAGCACCACCAACCCAGATACCCAGCTCACCCGCTGCCAGAGCCCAAAGGTGAGCCAAGCCTGCCAATCGGGAGATATAAAGTAGAGCGCCGCGCACATAAGCCCGCTGCCGCCCAACAGCTGCACCGAGTAACGCTTCCAGCCAGGCTGGAATATCAGCACGCCCTCTTTATGCAGCAAATATCCCAGCAGGCCAGCATTTAAAAAGGCTGACAGCGCCGTCGCCAACGCCAATCCCGCATGCGCCAGCGGCCAGATTAGCATCAGGTTAAACACCATGTTCGCCACCATGGCGATAATGCCGACTTTGACAGGCGTGCGGGTATTCTGTCGGGCAAAGAAACCGGGCGCCAATACCTTGATTAGCATAAAGGCCACCAATCCGAAGGCGTAGGCACGCAGGCTCATGGCGGCCATTTGGATATCGTGATCAGTCATCGCGCCATAATGGAAAAGCGTAATCAACAGCGGCTCGGCCAGCACTGCCAGGGCCAAGGCCGCAGGCAAGCCAAGCAGCAATACAATGCGGATGGCCCAATCAAGCATCGCCGCAAAGTGCTCCTTGGACTGCGACGCATGACGCTTGGAGAGGGCAGGCAAAATCACCGTGCCAATCGCGACGCCAAACACACCGAGCGGCAGCTCCACCAAACGATCCGAGTAGTACAGCCATGACACGCTTCCCGCCACTAGCAGCGACGCCAAGACGGTATCCAGCAGCAGGTTAATTTGCGATACCGACACCCCAAACAGCGCAGGCCCCATCAGCTTTAATATCCGCCGCACGCCCTCATGGGCAAAATTCGGCCATGGCGTTGGCAACAGCCCCAGGCGCAACAAAAACGGTACTTGAAAGGCAAGCTGCGCCGCCCCGGCAATCAACACGCCCCAGGCCAGCGCCATGGCGGGCTCTTCCATCAGCGGCATTAAAAACAGCGCCGCGCCAATCAGCGAAAGATTTAGCAACACCGGCGTAATGGCAGGCACGGCAAAGCGGTTCCAGGTATTCAGTACACTGCCTGAAAACGCCGTCAGCGAAATCAGCAATAAATAGGGAAACGTCAGCCGCAGCATATCGGCGGTCATGGCCAGCTTTTCAGGATCCCGTCCAAAACCCGGCGCAAACACCCAAATCAGCCATGGCGCGCAGAGCATCGCCAATGCCGTAATCAATGCCAGCACTGCGGTTAAACTGCCGGCGGTGGCATTTAGCAGCTCGCGGATTTCCTCACGGCTTCGCTGGGCAGAATACTCTGAGAGTACCGGCACAAACGCTTGGTTGAACGCCCCCTCTGCAAACAGACGCCGCAGAAAATTGGGAATCTTAAACGCCACGAAAAACGCATCGGCACCGTTACCAGCCCCTAACAGGGTTGCCACCACCACATCGCGTGCTAACCCCATCACGCGCGACAGCATCGTCATGGAACTGACGACAAGGCCAGAGCGCATTAGGCCACCAGGGGCTGTAGAAGTGCTGGGTGTTTTGCTTGCCGTCATAAGCTATCCAGAGCAACCATCTAGAAAAACCATCCAAAAACACCATCCAGAAAAAATCATCCAGACACAAAAAAACCGGCCGCAGCCGGTTTTTTTATGGCGCCAGCCGGCTTACGCCGCCAGTGCCTTAATACGCTTGTTCAAACGGCTCTTCAGACGAGCAGCTTTCTTTTTAGAAAGCACGTCTTTATCAGCGATACGGTCAACGACCGGCTGCATCGCCTTGAACTCTTCCATTGCCTTCGCGTGATCGCCGGTGCTGATCGCTTTCACTACACGCTTGATGTAGGTGCGGACCATGCTGCGCTGGCTGGATTTCAGGACGCGACGTGACTCGGCCTGGCGGGCGCGCTTGCGAGCTTGCTTGCTGTTCGCCACAGGGTATCTCCTTGGAGAATAAAGGTTGCCAATAATAGGCAACGAAATTAAATATGTGTTCGTCGACTGCGCTATCACAGCACGACATTTCCGCAACATGACACTTCTATAACAACCACTTGATTTGGTAAGCGAATTAACCTACCAAAATGTGTAACAGGCAGTCGAATTATGCTGCCCGCTCACGGGTCTTGTCTGAGAGGATGGC
>NZ_REBQ01000208.1 GCF_007692655.1 Halomonas sp. | reverse complement strand
AGCCCCGAATATAGCCGCCTTCAGTGGCCTGAGCTTCGAAGTCGTGGCAAATAACGCCGACGTTACCGAGCGAAACGTTGATACCTGCCGAAAAGAGCTTGCGCTCCAAGGCGTGCATCAAGCCCACAAAAGCGCTCATGGCAGGGAAACCCCAGGTCATTGGGCTGGAAATCGCATTGGCGTTTTGTACCCGCAGGCGCGGCAAGACTAGAAGGTTTTTAACATCACTCATCGTCATCACCTCCTGGCAGGTTGGATAAGTCTTCCATTAGGCTTTCCATCCAACGGCGGTCGCGATCTTGAAGGCGCTGATGAGTCGCATCTTTTGCTAACGTTTTCTGCCAGTGACGAAATTCCACATCGCCTAGTGGAAGCTTTCCACCTAGAGCGGCATTCAGCCAATTGGCAAAGCGATGGCGAATATCGTCCGACCACTCCACGCTGTTTCGTGCTTCACGAAAAACGGCATCTTCCTCGGCGCGACCAGGGTCTAGCCAGAAGGCTTCTTCGGCGACCAATTCGCATTTTTCATCGTCGCTCCACCCTCCGGGCAGGCTATGCATTTGCATGGCAAACAGCGCTAACTCATCCATCAGCATGGCGGTGTAGTCATCGCGCAGGTCGCGAGTGCGCATATCCGTAGCGGGGTTGGTCTCCAGAAAGTGCTTGAGGTCTTTAACCAGGGAGCGCACTTCTGAGCGACTGCCAAATACCCCAGGATGAGAAAACACAGAGACGACTTTTAGTGGCGGGCGAATATCACGCACATTCCAACTGGGCGGAAGCGATGCCAATAAATAGTTGTTACCGCCCCGCTCGCTATTCAGTTGGGAGATATTTTGAGGCTTGGTGCCGCCCATTTTCTGTACGGCTAGGTTGGGGTAGCTGTGCACGGGTTGCTCAGCATATTTACCTTCCCGCTTGGCCTTGCGTGCGTCTTTGGCCGCTTCGCTAAAGCGGTCATGGTTAATGGTTTGAAATACACGGTGGGCCAGCGAGGTGGCATAGAGCGGGGCTAGCAAACGGAAGTTATCGGCATCATTTTCTAGGTCTGCGGCATCATCCCCCACCAGCCAATAGAGTTGCTTGCCTCGGGTATGTGAGGCGTGCTCGCCACGCGGTTCAGTAATCGCCGCAAAGGCGTTGATCCGTGCCTGGGCTTGTTCGGGGTTATCGCTTAACGCTTTTGCCAGTTCGGTATCATTTTCCAGCACCCGTTCAAGCAGCGACTTCCCCTCGAATTGCAGTTTCAAGAACTTATAAACATCTAGCGCAGCGGCATTACCTACCACATCACCAGAAAAATCAGCGGGAAGCGTGTGGCTGCCGACAAGACGATGGTTATTTAGCGATTCAGGTGGGGCGTAAAGATTGGAGCCTTTGGCATCCGGGTGAATCGGCTTGAGAGAATGGGTAACGACTTGCAGTTGACCAACCCGCCTTGCTGCATCGTTGATCCAGGTATCGAATTGAAACTGCTCAACCAGTGCTTGGTATTTTGGATCATCGGGAGCTAGCTTTTCCGCCTTGGTATCGAAGCGCTCTTTTAAGAAGGTTTCGATCAATGTTCGGAGTTGCTGCCAACTTCCGCTAGGAATGGTAGGCATTACACATCCTTTCATACTTATATTTGGGGAACACGATAAACTCGTGCCAAAATAAGCCCCGAGGCAAGGCACCTCGGGGCAATTGGTAGACCGACTTGAAGCCGGTCTTAAAGTATTATGCCTACATGATAGCCAACCATGCTCAGTTCCCTCCTTCCTGCTCAGACCCTGCAGATTTGGGTAACGCCGACGTATCAATATGTTTCAAACCAGCCAAGGTGGTGTGCTACCGCCCCTTGGCTAATTTGATAGTAGGTTATCATTTTAGAACTATCAACCAGTTTATTCTTTAAACTAATTAATAAGATAAAATGACTTTGAAGGTCTGTATCGCTACCCTATCTACGTTGCCGCCTAGGCAGCTTAGAAAAGTTTCTTCTTTAAAGTAACGTGCGCTGCCGCCCAGGCAGCGGGCCGGTGTCTATCACCGGCCTTCATTTGCTCCGCCAAAACCCCAGCACCGGGTGATACCCCCAACGCTGATTTCTAGCCGAGGCCGTTACCGTGCCGAAGGTACGGGCAGCGCGATCAAGGGAGATATCCAGGTCTTCTGCTAAGTCGGCCAGAGCCGTTAAGTAGTCGCTGGCACCCCAAGGCTGAATCCGCTCGCCCTGCTCTTTTGCCAGGTCTACCCGCACCAGCAGGCTCTCTTCCACCGGCACATAGAGCTTTTCACCCCGCCTTGCGCCATCGTCTACACGGTGTAGCGTCCAGGTTTCGCCGCTCTCATCGGGTAGCAGCGCTAGGGTTATTTCAGGTTCGAGCTGCTGGCGAAAAGGATCACGCTGAATTAATACCCCGGTTAAATGCAGTTGCGGCATCACATGCCAGCTATAGGCACCCAACGGAGGTGGTTTGGGGGCTTTCCCTATTCGTAGCTCTTTTTTAGTTAACGGCTCGGCGGACTGTTCGATCATCAGTTGGTGCAGCCGCTCGTGCTCCAGATCGACGAGACTTTCTTTAGCGTGCAGCGTTTCCCGCGCCAGCACGCGGGGGCGTGCATCAATCACCTGGTACTCATCTTCCGTTAATAGCTCACTAAGGAAGTGACTACTTAGCCGCCAATTGATATCTGTTTCAAAGCCAGGTTTGTGGAATGCAGGCTTTCCGGACTGCTCCAAATGTTTGAGGTTGGTATCAAGCAGTAAAATATTAGGCGATTCACACGCCTGTTCGCGGTGGCGGCGCACCCGGCCTGCTAGCTGGATAATCGAGCGCATGGAAGAAGGTTCGACTATCGCCCAGTCGTAATCGTGGTCGCGACCGACTTCCGTGACCGGCGAGCCCAGCACAATAAACAGATGGTCGTTCTCTTCGCTGCTATCCAGCAGGCGGCGGATATCCGGCTGCTGGAAAACGCGTTCTGGTTCGGCCCGTTGCAGCGTTCTGTCTAACCGGCGTTCAATTTCCGAGCGCATCACCAACGGGTGGCGGGAATGGTAGACGCAAAGGTGAATGCGTACACCTTCAGGGGCGCCCTGCTGAAACAGCGCCCTGGCCACATCCACCAAGGGGTCGATATTGGCCATGCGAATCAAACCGAAACTGACGCGTTTGCTGGTGTGGGGATCAACGGAGTGGTGCTGCTGGTGAAGCGCCAGCGCATGCTCGCGTAGCAGCGCTGCAACTGCGGGCCTTATTTCTTCTGGCCGTTTACCCAGCGACGGCAACGCTAAAATCTCGCCACGTCGGCGCACCGGGCTAGTCGATAGGCGCTCTAACCGCCGCTTGGCAAAAGCATAATGCGCGGCCTTGAAGCTCTCGCTACTGGCGCAGTTTTCATGCTGGCGATCGTGCTCGTCGAACCAGGCGCAGCAGATATCCACCGTCAAACCCGGCTCGCCACGATGGCGCTGAAAGGCTTCGCGGCCGCTGCGGTAGGCTTCATATAATCCTTGCACCAGTGCGGGTGGCAAGGTGGCGGATGAAAGCAGCACCCTAGAGCCCAAAAGCCCTGCCCAATTCACTAATCGAGTAAGCGCGGACAGGTCGTTGATATCGAAGTCGTCGATTTCGTCGAGCACTAAGTCGCTGCTCATCAGGCGCAGCATGGGCACGATCTGTCGCCCACCCCGCGTGCTTTCCGTGGCGGGCACCAGGTGGTCAACGGTACATACTAAAATGGGCGCGGCAATCAGCGCGCGGGTACCCGGTTCGTTATTCAGGCGTCGCAGCACCGGATGGTTATCGAAATTGCCGTCAAATACCACGTGGGCGTCTTCTTCGATCAGCGCCTGTTGAGACGCCGAGCCGCTGGCTTCGGCTTCCTTTTCGTAGTGTTCAAACAGGGTTTTATTGGCGCTGCCACCTACCCGCACAGCGAGTTCATCTTCACCTAAATGCAGACGTTCACGCAGCGCCTGACCGGTTTGCAGCGTTAGAGTGCGTAGCCCTAACGCAATACTAAAGCGCGCGCCCTGCTGGGGATCGGCTAACGCGTACATAATGCGCCCATTGGCGAGGGTTTTACCGCAGCCGGTAGAGGCCATATTGATGCCAAAAAATCCCTGGCGTTGGCTGCACTCCCTCAACGACTGGGCCAGATCAAAGGCTTTATCCTGCCAGCGAAAACGCGGGTGACTGCTGCGTTTACGAAAGCCCTTATGGCGGGCTAAACGGGGCAGGTGACTGTCGACACTGGGCAGCGCACGGGCGACCGCGGCGGCGTGTTTCTCAACACCCAGAATATGCTCATCCAACGGCTGGTTGGGCTTGCCGGTTTTGCGCACGGTATTGGCGGTCAACGGATAATTTGGCTCGCCCCGCACGCGATGTTGGAGGTCTTCCAGGCTTGAGTAGTGGTGATCGGCCAGCATTAGGCTAAGCCGCGCTAAATGCATGACGTAGCGGCTTTCCAGCCAGTGACCACCATTATTCTGCAGCCGCGCCTGTAGCCGGGTGGCAAGTTTGGTGGCACGTTCGCGCCAGCGCGGTGTGCTGACCGGCAAGCCCTTACTGAACTGCCAGTACGGCGCGATACGTTTAGGGTCTTGGGTCTCAGGAATCTCGTTCCACTCGGCATGAATAGAAGCAAACAGCCCGCCTAGCTGCTCCGCCTGAAGGGGTGCCTTTCCTCTGCCCCAGCGCCGTTCAGTATCGCCATCGCTCTCCGGTGGTTTTAGTGGTAGTCGGTGATGGCTCAGCACTAGCCACCCCAGCGCCGCAGCTAGCGGCGGCAAATGACTAAACACTGCAGAGATAGGAGCATCTATTCCGTCACGCTCTAAACTCTCCAGCCAGTCCTGCTCTTGATAGCCGCCTTCGGCTAGGCGCGCCAGCCAGGTAGCATCGTCGCCACTTCCGACAAACGCTTGAAACAGGCGCAGCGATATCCACTCATGGCGGTATAAGTTGCGCCCTTCCAGTTTACCTTTAAGCCGCTGCTGAAAGGCATCGCAGGCTTTACCCAGGTCGTGCAGTAACGCGGCCAGGGCGGTGAGCAGGAGAATATCTTCACCGTTGTGCCAGTCGTTTTCATCCCGGCGGCGCAGGATATCTCGGGCAGTGGTATTGGTCGGTACCGCACCATTGAGATTGAACTGTGTGGCATCCCCCACCACCCACATCAATTCACTATGGTCGTGACCACGAATCCAGTGGCAGGCAACGGCGGTATTCTTGCGGGCGGTTTTGCGCAACAGTTTACGCAGTGTCTCCAGCCCCGCCTGGGTGATGGGCGTTTGCCAGGTGCGGTCGCCCCGGCGCTCGGCAAACTGATCAAGGACGCGTCGGGTTTGTTTGAGAGCATTTTTATTGCACTGGGAAATCAGCAGCACGTTCATGCGTCGCCACTCCCCAACTCCTGGGCGACTTCCTTGAGCGTATCGATCATAAAATCTAGGGATTCGGTGCGCGTTAAGCGCTCAATACAGGCTTGGCGAAACTCCTGCTCTTCATCGCCGCGCATGGCGGAAATAAACGCCTGAGGCAGAATCACCGCGTCTTTTACTAAGTCCGCCACATCAAACACCAGACCGCCCCGGCGGGTTTTGCCGTGGAGTACCGCCAGCCCATGCGGAATACCCAATACCCAGGTGGCAGTTGCCGCCAGGCCGTAGGCTAAATAGTTGCCGTGATCGAGAAAGCGGTTAGCAGGGTCGGTACCCGTACCGCGTTTGGCGCGGGTGAAGTCGCCGTAGTCGACCGCATTCACCGCCAGCTTAAACAGCGTTTTGGTTAAACGCGCCTCTAGGGTCAGCAGGTCGACGGTGCTGGGGGCTTGCTTGATCGCTTCGCGGTGATGGGTAAGCGCGCTATGCAAGTGATCGGTAGAAATAGTAAAGCCTGCGTCTTTCATCACCCTGCTTGTCCACAGCGCTTCGATACGGGCAAGGCGGGCCTGCTGAAACGCGCGGGCGGCATCCAGGCGTTTGGCATCGTCAAACCAGAAACGCACCCAGTATTGAAGGTACTCCGTGGGCCGGTACTCGCTTTGTGGGGTTAGCCAGGCAACGTCTACATCCACCTCATTGGCGGCAAATAGCGGCGTACCGCCGCCGCCACAAAATCCAACCAGTACGCCTGCTTTGGCTAGCTCGCGCATGGCCGCCTGGGTAATCGAGGTGCCGGTGCCCAAAAGTATCGAGGTGGTGTTGGCGATGGGGATGTTCCAGTAGCGGGATTTACTGCCCTCATCAGTGACGTACTCCACCCGGCCACCATTCACCAGCACCCGGCAGTGCTGCAGGTAGTAGAGGTTAGCGCGCTTGGAGTGAAGAATGGTTTTTAGGTCACTGGGTGAAAAGTCATCCATGCGGCGCTCCTGGTTATCGTCTACTTCCATCTAACCATTCTTCGCCCCTCCACGCTATTGACCTTCGTCATACCTAGCTGACCCTGATTCCACGCTAACGACTGGTTAACTCCGTGCTACGCTTAGCGCTACCGCCCCTCTTAATAGGCCTTCACCATGCATGCTTTTCGTCTTCTCGCCGCGTTGGTTACCTCCCTGGTGATCGCCTTGACTGTCTCTTTACATGCCCAAGCACAAACACAGCCGCTAACCCAGACGGATGCGCAGTGGGGCGAGTATGACGAGGTGTTTGAGAACGGTGCCCGCCACGCCAACGTTTGGCAGTGGAGCTGGACCGGTATTTATGCCACTAGCCTGGCAGTGAACGCTTACCAATCCAGCGAAGCCAGTAGCCGCGACGACCGCTTTGATGCCCGGGTGGGTGCGGTGAAATCGGCCCTGGCCGTGGGCGGCATGCTGACGGATCGCCAGCCTCATCCGGCGGCACTGGCCGAGTACGAGCGTTTGAAAGCCAGCGGAGATCTTAGCGGCGTGCAGGCGTTGGGGTTACAGCTCGCCCAAGCCGAGCGGTTGCGGCGCGGCTGGGCCGCCCGCATGAGTTCATTGGTGGTGAATGGTGTGGCGGGTGCAGTGATTGCCGCCGATGGTCGGGAAAGCGACGCGGCGGTTAGCTTTGCCACCGGCATGCTGGTCAACGAACTACAGATTTGGTCACAGCCGCGTCAGGCATCCTCTGCGATTAATCGCTTTCAACCCGCCAATCTATCGCTGGGGCCCATTACCATTCCTGGCGAATACGCGCTGCATGTTGCCCCCCAGCAGATCGGCGCCACTTGGCGTTACTGATTTTCGCCGTTACTGAATACTTGCCATAGCGCTGGTCATCCTTTCCGCTATGGGGCTGCTAAAGCGCTGGCGCCTAACGGCAACGCCAGCGCTTTAGCGTTGTCAGTACGGTGTGAATACGTAAAATATTGGGCAACTTTTGGCTTTACAAAGCGTTATGTTATAACCTATTTAGTTAACAAAGAGGGTACTCCGTGAGTCATCGTGCACACCATCACAACAAGGAAGGCCCTTGTCATTTTTCCTTGATGTCGCTGTCTGCGGTTAAACGTCTGCTGTTTGTTGGCGTGCCACTGTTGATGCTTTGGGCCTTAGTGGTTTGGGCTGGCGGGTGGTTGAGATGAGTCAGCGCTCACTATCACGCTTGCAGCTGCATAACCTGCACCTGGCGCAAGCAAGGCGTACCGTGCTGGAGCATATCGAAGGCGATTTTCAGCCGGGGGCGATCACGGCACTGATCGGCGCCAACGGCAGCGGAAAAAGTACGCTGATTCAAGCCATTATGGGTGAGCTGCGGCCTATCAGTGGCGAGGTCGTGTGTACGGTGGCAAAAGAGCGCCGGGCGTGGTTGCCCCAGCAGTTGGCGTTAGACCTGACGTTTCCCATGAGTGTGGAAGAGTTGGTGATGACCGGCAGTTGGCCCAGCCACGGGGCCTTCACTGGCTACTGTGCGGCGCACTACCGTAAGGGCCGCGATATTATGGCGCGACTGGGTATTTCGCATTTGGCCCACCGCCCCCTTGGCGAGCTTTCCGGTGGCCAGCGCCAGCGGGCGCTGATTGGCCGCACGCTGATGCAGGAAGCCGAGCTGCTACTGCTTGATGAGCCGTTTGCCAACGTCGATGGTGAGACGGTGGATATTTTGATCAGTATTTTGCGCCAAATGGCCGATGAAGGCGCGACCATCATTGTCGTGCTGCACGATATGGATCATTTGCGACGACTGGCCGACGAGGTGCTGATGCTTAACGGTGGACACGGCCGCTGGGTCGCGCCTAGCGCCCTCACCCATCAACATGCACCTGCACAAGTGGTGCCGTTTAGCTTGGGAGGACGGCATGCTGGATCTGCTTAGCGTCTGGTTTATCAGTCCGTTTGACTACGGCTTTATGCGCCGCGCCGTGGTGGGTGGTTTGGCGCTTTCCCTGGCAGCACCACCGTTAGGGGTGTTTCTGGTGCTGCGCGGGATGAGCCTGATTGGCGATGCCATGGCCCATGCGATTTTGCCGGGCGTGGCGCTGGGCTTTTTATTGGCAGGGTTTTCGCTGCCGATGATGAGTATGGGCGGCGTGCTGTTTGGCTTAATGGTCGCGCTACTCGCCGGGGCGGTATCAAAAATGGGCGGCCAGCGCGAAGACGCTGCCATGGCGAGCTTTTTTATTATTTCGCTAGCCGCAGGGGTGATGTTGATTTCCCTGGGCGGTAGCAGTGTTGATTTAACCCATGTGCTGTTTGGCTCAATTTTGGCGGTTAACTCCACCGCGTTACTGCTGATTGCGGGTATCAGCACGCTGATCGTTGTGACGTTAGCGATCATTTTTCGCGCCCTGGTGGTGGAGTGTTTAGACCCGCTGTTCTTACGCGGGCAAAGCCGCCGCAGCGGCTGGGTTCATAGCGTGTTTTTAGCGTTGCTGGTGCTGAATTTAACCGCTGGTTTTCAAACCCTAGGCACGCTAATGGCGGTGGGTTTGATGATGCTGCCCGCTACCTCGGCGCGTTTTTGGAGCAACCGTTTAGAGGGGTTAATCGGTATCTCGATTGTGCTCGCCATGGTGGCAAGCACCGGCGGCTTGCTGCTCTCTTTTCATTTAGATATCCCCTCGGGGCCCAGCATTATTTTGCTGGCCGGGGCAGGCTACCTATTTTCAGCGCTGTTTGGTCGCTACCACAGCCTGGCAGCCAAGCTGCGGCGTAAAACGACGCCGCTGACGGTAGAGCAAGTGTCTTAAATTTCAACAATACGAACCTGTAAGGAGTGTTATATGTCTTTTGCCTCTTCATCGCGCTGGTTAGTCGGTGTTTCCGCTATGCTGGCGCTGCCAGCGGCCATCGCTAATGAGCGTGTTCAGGTCGTCACCAGCTTTTCTATCCTTGCCGACATGGTGGAAAACATAGGTGGCGAGCATGTTGACGTTACCTCCCTGGTAGGTCCCGATGGCGATGCCCATGTGTACTCGCCTACCCCCGGCGATGCGCGCTCTTTGACGGATGCTGATTTAGTTGTCTTCAACGGCCTGATGTTCGAGGGCTGGATGGAGCGTTTGCTGAGCGCAAGTGATTACGCTGGCCCGCTGGTCACCGCAACCGATGGCATTTCGACGATTGCGTATGCCGGGCATGACGATCATGGGCATGACCACGACGATCATGGGCATGACCATGACGATCACGGGCACGACCACGACGATCACGGGCATGACCATGATGATCACGG
>NZ_REBQ01000207.1 GCF_007692655.1 Halomonas sp. | reverse complement strand
CGCATAGCGAAACCAGTTGGCGTTGTACAGCACGTGGTGCCGCAGGCACGGTCGATATTACACGCAGCCTGCCACGGGTGGTGCTGGCACTGGCGGAGTGTGCCGAGCCGATCAGCGAGACGCGCCATGCCGCCCAGCCTGTCGCGCTGTCCCAGCCGCTGCCCGACGTCCTTGGACGCATCGAGGACATGGGGGAAGTCGACGTCGATCCGGCCAGTGTGTCGCTCGCCGAGGCGGAGTTCATATTGTCAGCAGGTAATGGCGTCAAGGATTGGGAGGGCTATCACCGTGCCGCTCAGGTGCTCGGTGCGGCCAAGGGGGCATCGCGTGTTGCCGTGGATGATGGCTTTATGGCCCGCGATCGTCAGGTAGGGGCGTCGGGCACCTGGGTGTCCGCGCGTGTCTACGTGGCGGTGGGAATCTCCGGTGCTATACAGCATCTTCAAGGTATTCAGAGCTGCGATAAGGTCGTCACCATCAACCTGGATGAGCGGTGCGATATGGTCAAACGCGCTGACCTCGCCGTCATTGGCGATGCCGGGGAGATTCTTGCCGCGCTGGTCGCACGTGTCGAGCGCTATCGAGAACAGCAGCAGGAGAGTCGCGATGCCGCATAACGTTAAGTCATTGAGTAGCAATGAATTCAGCGTTGCCGTTCTGGTGTCGGTAGGGCGTCATCCACTGACCGGGCGAGCGCGGCGTGCCGACCATGATGCCCGGGCGGTGGAAATGGCGCTGTCTTTGCGTGACGCCAGCGTTCAACTTATCCATGCAGACGACAGTGATGCTGCTAGTGAGGAAGCCCTGCGTGGCTATCTTGGGATGGGAATTAGCAGCGTCAAACGCATTGAGCAGGACTCAAACGCGGATGTCGTTCCTGCCTTAACCAACATACTGCGATTCGCGGCGCCGCAGCTGGTGCTAACGGGAACGCGCGCCGAGACGGGAGAGGGCTCAGGCTTGGTACCGTATCTGCTGGCCGAGTCTCTGGGATGGACGATGATCAGTGGCCTGGCCGAAATCGAAAGCATTGAGCAGGGTGTCGCGACGGTGCTACAGGCCTTGCCGCGAGGTAAACGGCGTCGCTTGCGGGTACGGCTGCCGGCCATCGCAACGGTGGATAGCAGCGCGCCAGCCGCTCGCCAGAGTGCGTTCGGCCCGGCGCGACGCGGTGAGTTGACTGATTGTGCTTACGCCAGCGTGATTGATGAACTGCAAGCCCAGTGGCATATACAGCCAGCACGTAAGCGGCCCAAGCGACTCAAGATCGTCAAATCAGCCTCGGCCCGTGACCGTTTTAAGGCCGCTGCCGCCAAGGCCGATAGTGGTGGTGGGCAACTGCTTAGCGATGTGACACCTGAACACGGCGCCGAGGCGATTTTTACGCTACTCAAGGAAGAGGGCGTATTGCGCTGAAGTCGCTTGCTCCTCACGCCTTTAACCACCGAAAGCCCGCCTTCCCGGCGGGCTTTCTGATAGGCGGTGGGTCACGGCTTGATTGGCTATTTACCCACAAACCCGGGATAAAGTTGCAGGCGCTGCCGCTCAAGGCGCAAACCTAGCCAGGCATGCAGTACCAGCACCAGAATAACCACACCACCGCCGACCAGCGTCGAGGCGGTAGGAGACTCGCCCAGTAACCACCACACCCAAAGCGTACCCAGTGCGGTTTCTACCAGATAAAACAGCGCCACTTCTGTAGATGACAGGTAGCGGGTGGCGCTGTTGATGAGCACCGTGGCCAAGGGCATCTGCACCAGTCCCATCAGGGCCAGTACGCCATAGCGCTGGGCATCCAGATCCAGCGGCGAGGCCATGGGCAGGGCAACCGCCGCGGAGAGCAGCCCGCCACCGGCAACCACCGTCATAGGGTCAATCACTGGATAGCGGCGTAGCAGGGTCAGGTTACCACCGATGGCTGCTGCGGCTGCCAAGGCATAGAGGTTGCCGGTTAGCATCCCCATGGCTCCCTCGCCCATGAAGACCAGGCCCATGCCCAGCATGCAGACAGCAATGGCCGCCAGCGTTCTCTGTGGGACGCTTTCGCCCAGAAAAACCCGCGAAAACAGCGCGGCAAACAGTGGCGCCGTGCTCAGAATCACCACTACGTTTGCCACGTTGGCGTTCATGACCGCCAACACGAACAGGCTGGAGATCATGCCCAGCAGTAGGGCTGAGGCCAGCGAGGAAAATGGATGGCTTCTTAGCGTCGTCAGTCGCTTGCCAGCACTGCACAGCAGCCCCAGTACACAGAACATCAATAAACCGCGCCAGAATACGATGGTCCAGCCATCCGTATCGGCAAGGCGAATTAACAGACCGTCAAAGCTGAGAAACACTACACCCAGTATGACCATGATTAGACCGCGCTGGTAAGAACTTGCCTGCATTGTCTTGACCCTGGCTTACAAAAAAGAAAACCGCTCGCCGAGTGGGCGAGCGGTGTGTAGAAAAGCTGATTAACTAGCGATTTTTGGCGCTGCGTTGATCTGCTGCCACTCCTTGTGAAGCCCTTTATAGAGGCTGAAACACATCAGCAAGAGTACCAGCGTAAAGGGCAGCCCCGTGGCTACCGCACCCGCCTGAAGCGCGCTGAGTGCCGTGCTCCCCCCGCCATACAGCAGCACGCCGGCAATCACGCCTTCAAGCGTTGCCCAGAACACCCGCTGCCCCTTGGGCGCATCGGTCTTGCCACCTGCAGTGATGTTATCGATAACCAGCGAGCCGGAGTCGGATGAGGTAATGAAGAAAACAAGCACCAGAATAATTGCCAGTGTTGACGTGATGCTGGTCAAGGGCAGCTGCTCCAGCATATGGAACATGGCCAGCGAAACGTCGCCAATGCCGTTAGCGAGTTCACCCACGCCGTTTGCCGCCTGATAAAGCGCCGTGCCGCCAAAGGCACTCATCCAGACCAGTGTGACCAGCGTGGGTACCAACAGTACGGCGATCAGAAACTCACGTACCGTGCGTCCCCGGGATACGCGAGCGATAAACATACCCACAAACGGAGACCAGGAGATCCACCACGCCCAGTAAAAGATGGTCCAGCCGTGATACCAGGTGTCATCATCGCGACCAATCCAGTTTGATAGCGGTAGAAGGTGACTCGCATAGTCCAGCGCAGTGGTGCCGATTCCCATCAGAATCATCAGGGTCGGCCCCGCTATTACAACGAAAAGAAGCAGAGCCGCCGCGATGATCATGTTGATGTTCGAGAACAGCTTAAGGCCACCGTCGATACCCCGCCATACCGAAATCAGCGCGATCACCGTGACCACTAGGATAATCGCCAGCTGCGTACCGATGGTATTGGGGATGTCGAATAAATAGGCAAGGCCGCCAGCCGCCTGGGTGGCGCCAAAACCAAGCGAGGTGGCCAGGCCAAATATGGTGGCCAGCACGGCAAGAATATCGATGATATGGCCTGCCCAGCCGCGGGTATGCTCGCCCAGGATGGGATAGAAGGCGGAGCGTAGTGTCAGCGGCAGGCCCTTGTTATAAGAGAAGAAAGCCAGCGAGAGTGCCACTACGCCGTAGATTGCCCAGGGGTGCAGTCCCCAGTGGAACATGGTCGCGCCCATGGCGGCGCTGGCGCCCTCCGGCGTGCCTGCGGGTACATTGAGGGGCGTTCCATACCAGTCGGTGTAGTAGGCCACCGGCTCAGCGACGCTCCAGAACATCAGGCCGATACCCATGCCTGCTGCAAACAGCATGGCGAACCAGGAGGTGCGGGTATATTCCGGCTTCGCATCCTTGCCGCCCAGCCGAATCCGCCCGAGTGGCAAGCAGATCAGTACAAGGCAAAACACCACAAAAATATTGCCAGCAATCATAAACAGCCAGTCGAAGTGTTCAATCGACCAGTTCTTGGCAAGCCCTAAGTGAGTATTAGCAGCATCTGGATAGACCAGCGCGTAGATAATAAACAGTAGGATAGCTAGAGCGGAAAGCGGAAAGACGGGGTTATGAAAATCCAACCCCATGATCTGGGTATTGTCCTGTCCAGGCGACAGAACCGGGTCGTCGTTGTTCTTCATTGGGTTTCCTTGGTGGCTCTTGTTAGGTGTCGGATATGCGTCACCATCGCCGACGCTATGGATTGTTGGCCCTGTTTTGGAGGAGGAGTGTCGTGAAAGCGACCTCTATCTATTCATCTTGACTAGGATGTCTTGAATAGATATGTGAGTGCCTTTTTGGGGTAAGTCCAACGGCGCGGAGGGGCTAGGGTGGGATAGCGCAATCAACCATGACGCACACAACAAGAAGCCACAGGAGCCAGCCATGAATGCAGCCAACCGCGGAGTAGTCTATAAGGGGCCGGGCGAGGTCGCCGTTGAGTCCATCGCTTATCCTGAACTCGCCCTCGGCAATCGCAAATGCGAGCACGGCGTGATTCTCAAGGTCGTCACCACCAACATCTGTGGCAGCGACCAGCACATGGTACGCGGCCGTACCACTGCCCCATCGGGCCTGGTACTTGGCCACGAAATCACCGGCCTGGTAATTGAGGCCGGTCGCGACGTTGAATTCATCAAGCCGGGCGATTTGGTCTCGGTGCCGTTCAATATTGCCTGCGGTCGCTGCCGCAACTGTAAAGAGGGTCGTACCGGGATCTGCCTTAACGTTAATCCAGCTCGTCCTGGTGCTGCCTATGGCTATGTGGATATGGGCGGCTGGGTTGGTGGCCAGACTGAATATGTCATGGTTCCCTATGCGGACTTTAACCTGCTGAAGTTCCCGGATGCCGATCAGGCCATGGAGAAGATCAAGGATCTGACCCTGCTCTCCGATATTTTCCCCACCGGTTTCCACGGCTGCGTGACTGCCGGGGTCGGCCCTGGCAGCACGGTCTATATTGCCGGTGCTGGCCCGGTTGGATTGGCGGCAGCGGTTTCCGCTCAGTTGCTGGGCGCAGCCTGCGTGATCGTCGGCGATATGATCGAAGAGCGCCTGGCTCAGGCCCGCAGCTTTGGCTGCGAGACCATCGACTTGACCCAGGACGGCGATATGGCCGATAAAATCGAGGTTATTCTCGGCGAGCGTGAGGTCGATGCCTTTGTTGACTGCGTGGGCTTCGAAGCCCACGCCTGCGGATGCAACCATGGTAAAGAAGCACCTGCGACGGTGCTCAATTCGGCGATGTCGCTGACGCGTGCCGGTGGTCAGATCGGTATTCCGGGGCTATACGTCACCGAGGACCCTGGCGCGGCTGACGAGGCCGCCAAGCAGGGAGCTTTAAGCATGCGTTTCGGTCTCGGCTGGGCCAAATCCCATAGCTTCCACACCGGGCAGTGCCCAGTGATGCAGTACCACAGGCCATTGATGCAGGCTATCCTATTCGGCAAGGTTAATATTGCTGATGCGGTGAATGTCCAAATGATCACCCTGGACCAGGCGCCCCAGGGCTACGCCGACTTCGATGGTGGTGCGGCTAAAAAATTCGTTATTGATCCCCATGGCAGTGTGGCCTAAAAACTTAGTAAGTGAGCAACGTATTAACTCAGCAACTCAGTAAAAGCCCTGCCCCCTAACGGAGGGCAGATTAGTACGACCCTAGACGGCGCCCCGCGGGGTGCCGTCTTTGTTCATTCGGCATAATGCTGATCAAGATAATAATGAGTAATCCATGACCGTCCAGACCGTAATCCCCAAGCGCCGCTTCCGCGGCAAGCCCCGCGGCCGTGAACTCGACCCCCGTCTTCTTGAGGAGTTGCGTGAGCTGCTGGGTGACGAACGCCAGGACGCCACGCTGCGCCGCCGCGACTTACTGATTGAGCACCTGCATGCCATCCAGGATAACCGCGGCCATCTGCTGCTGGCGGATCTGCGTGCTCTGGCGGCTTATATGAACCTGCCCATGGCGGCCGTTTACGAGACCGCCACCTTCTACGCCCACTTCGATGTCATTCACGACGACCAGTTGCCGCCGCCCGCGGTGACCATTCGCGTCTGCGACTCCCTGACCTGCCAGTTGGCCGGTGCCGAGACGCTTAAGGCGCAGCTGGAAGCGAACGTGAATATCGAACAAGTGCGGGTGCTGCGTGCGCCTTGCATGGGGCGCTGCGACACGGCACCGGTGGCCGAGGTGGGGCACTATCATGTGCCGTTCGCCACTCAGGCGCGTATCGCGTCGGTGATCGAGGAAGCACACTTTCATCCTGACCCCGTCGATTGGCAGCGACTGGACGACTATCGCCGCGAGGGCGGTTTCGCGCTACTGCAAGCCTGTCGCGAGGAAGAGGTCACGGTGGAAGCGCTGATGGAGGCGATGCAGCAGGCCAATCTGCGCGGCCTGGGTGGCGCGGGTTTCCCTACCTTCAAAAAATGGACGTTCGTGCGCCAGGAAACTGGCCCACGCTACTGCGCGATCAACGCCGATGAGGGCGAACCCGGTACCTTCAAGGATCGCTATTACCTGGAAAATTCGCCCCACCAGTTTCTTGAAGGCGCTTTGGTCAGCGCCTGGGCGGTAGAGGCCGAGGCGCTGTATATCTATCTGCGCGATGAGTACCCGGCGTTACACGGCGTGCTGCGCGAGGCCATTGGCGAACTTGAAGCGGCTGGCCTGGTCGCGCCGGGATATATCGTGCTGCGCCGTGGCGCAGGCGCTTATATCTGTGGCGAAGAGTCGGCAATGATCGAGTCTTTAGAAGGCAAGCCGGGCAAACCCCGCCATCGCCCACCGTTTGTGGCCCAGAAGGGGCTCTTTGACCGCCCAACGCTGGTCAACAACGTCGAGACCGTCTACTGGATTCCCATGATTTGGCAGCGCGGCGCTGAGGCTTTCTCCAGCCAGGGCCGCCACGGTCGAGTGGGGCTGCGCAGCTTCTCGGTGTCGGGTCGGGTCAAACGTCCTGGCGTCTATCTGGCGCCTGCAGGGATCACCCTCAACGAATTGATTGCCGAGTATTGCGGCGGCATGGCCGATGGTCACCGCCTGGGGGCCTACCTGCCCGGCGGCGCCTCGGGTGGCATTCTGCCCGCTAGCAAGGCCGATATCCCCCTCGATTTCGACACCCTTCAGGAGCACGGCTGTTTTATTGGTTCGGCCGCTGTGATCGTCCTCTCCGATCAGGACAATCTGCAGGGGGTCGCTACCAATCTGCTGGCCTTCTTTGCCGATGAGTCCTGCGGCCAATGCACGCCCTGCCGGGTGGGCACGGAAAAAATGCTGGCACTGCTCGAGCGGAATGAGTGGGATGCCGGGCTGATGGCACAGCTCTCTCAGGTAATGATAGACGCCTCGATTTGTGGGCTTGGTCAGGCGGCGCCTAACCCGGTGCTGGGACTGCTCAAGGATTTTCGCGGCGAGCTGGCCGCCCAGAACGTAATCGTCAAGGGGTAGGGGGATGAACATGAGCATGAGCGAACAAAACCCAGGCACAAGCTTTACCCTGACGCTGGATGGCGTAGAGGTAAGTGCAACTCCCGGTGAAAGCCTCTGGCAGGTGGCCAAGCGCGCCGGTGAGACCATTCCCCATCTCTGCTTCAAGGACACCAACGGTTACCGGGCCGACGGCAACTGCCGCGCCTGTATGGTGGAAATAGAGGGCGAGCGTACCCTGGCCGCCAGCTGTTTGCGTCAGGCAACCCCCGGTATGGTGGTCAAGAGCGCAAGCTCCGAACGAGCACATACGGCCCGCAAGATGGTCATGGAGATGCTGCTGGTCGACCAGCCAGAGCGAGAAGAGAGCCCCGACCGCTCAAGTCACTTCTGGGCCATGGCCGACCAGTTGGCCATCGATGCCACTGAAGTTCGGCGCAAGCTGCCCAAGCGCAGCGATCGCGAGACGCCCACTGTGCACCATGTGGCGCCTCGAACGAATAGCCTGAATCAAGACAACAGCCACTCTGCCATGGGTGTGAATCTTGACGCCTGCATCGAGTGCAACCTGTGTGTGCGGGCGTGTCGCGAAGTGCAGGTCAACGACGTGATCGGCCTGGCGCATCGCGGTGCGGCGTCCAAGATCGTGTTTGATTTCGACGACCCCATGGGGGCTAGCACCTGCGTGGCCTGTGGCGAGTGTGTTCAGGCCTGCCCCACAGGCGCCCTGATGCCTGCTACCCTGATTAATGAAGTGGGGCGCGGCGATTCTGCCGTCGCCGACCGCAAGGTCGACTCAGTATGCCCCTACTGCGGGGTGGGCTGTCAGCTCACCTACCATATCAAGGACGACGAGATTCTTTATGTGGAGGGCCGCGATGGCCCCTCTAACGAGAACCGGCTGTGTGTCAAAGGGCGCTTCGGCTACGACTATCCGCGCCACCCCTCCCGGATCACCGCCCCGCTGATTCGTCGCGAGGGTGTCGCCAAGGGGATCGACCCGGACTTCGACCCCGCCCAGCCCCTGACCCATTTCCGGGAGGCGAGCTGGGATGAAGCCCTTGAGATTGCCGCCAGTGGGCTTGTCGACCTTAAAGCGACCCATGGCCCTGACGCCCTGGCGGGGTTCGGCAGCGCCAAGTGCTCCAATGAAGAGGCGTGGCTGTTCCAGAAGCTGGTGCGTACCGGCTTCGGCTCCAACCATGTGGATCACTGCACCCGCCTGTGCCATGCAAGCTCGGTAGCAGCGCTGATGGAGTGTATTGGCTCAGGTTCGGTCACCGCCTCCTTTATGCAGGCCAGTCAGGCCGACGTAGTGATTCTTACCGGCTGCAACCCGGCGGTGAACCATCCGGTGGCCGCTACTTTCTTTAAACAGGCCGCCAAGCGCGGTACCAAGATCGTGATCCTCGACCCCCGCGGTCAGGCGCTGGATGCCTATGCCCACCTGAGCGTGCGCTTTTCACCGGGCGCCGATGTGGCCCTGTTTAATGCCATCCTCAATGTGATCATCAGCGAAGAACTTTATGACGCGGCCTATATTGCCGAGCATACCGAAGGCTTTGAGGCCCTTAAATTGCACACGGTGGACATGACCCCCGAAGCGATGAGCGGCCTGTGCGGTGTTGAGCCCGAGACCATCCGCGAAGTGGCGAGGCTCTATGCCACCGCCGAGCGGGCGATGATTTTCTGGGGCATGGGTATTTCCCAACACACCCACGGCACCGATAACGCCCGCTGTCTGATCTCGCTGGCCCTGGCCTGCGGCCAGACCGGGCGCCCCGGTACCGGCCTGCATCCGCTGCGCGGCCAGAACAATGTTCAGGGCGCTTCTGATGCGGGGCTGATCCCGATGGTATTGCCGGACTACCAGCCCGTCAGCGATGCCCAGGTACGCAGTGCCTTCGAAGAGTTGTGGAACACCAAACTTGACCCCACACCTGGTCTTACCGTGGTGGAAATCATGGACGCCATCACCGCAGGCACCATTCGCGGCATGTATATCCAGGGCGAAAATCCGGCGATGTCGGACCCGGATCTGGCTCATGCACGGGCCGCTCTGGCCAAGCTGGAACATCTGGTGGTGCAGGATCTGTTTGTCACCGAGACTGCCCAGTTCGCCGATGTCATTCTGCCTGCCTCCGCCTGGCCCGAGAAGGATGGCACTGTCACCAACACCAACCGTCAGGTGCAGATGGGCCGTGCGGCGCTGCCGCTGCCGGGGCAGGCCAAGCCGGACTGGTGGATTATTCAGGAGATAGCCAACCGCTTTGGACTGGGCTGGGATTACCAGCATCCGCGGGATGTCTTCGCCGAGATGAAACGCGGCATGGCCTCTCTCGACCATATTTCCTGGGAGCG
>NZ_REBQ01000206.1 GCF_007692655.1 Halomonas sp. | reverse complement strand
TCTTCAGAAGAGGGCCTTTCAGGGGTGATGGGCATGGTGAACTCCTGATGTGAGTAACTCGCTGCCCATCAGTTTAGCGCACAAGATCAGCTTACAATGCGCTGCTTCATTTTTTCATTAGGCGGGTATCGCGGCCCAGGGGGTGCGGCTCACCGCGGGCTTTTGCGAGATCGATCTGGCGTTGACGCTCGCGGGCCGCGGCGCGGGTTTTCTCAGGCAGCGAATCAATACAGTGGGGGCAGCTAATGCCCGGCTCATAGGCTGAGGACTGCATATCTTCGGCTGAGATCGGCATACGGCAGGCGTGGCACTGCTCAAACTCACCCTTGCTTAGGTCATGACGCACGGTGACACGGTTATCGAAAACAAAGCACTCACCGCGCCATAAAGACTCTTCTTCAGGGACTTTTTCCAGGTAGTTAAGCACGCCACCTTTGAGGTGGTAGACCTCTTCAAACCCCTCTTTAAGCATAAAGCTAGAGGCCTTCTCGCAGCGAATACCACCGGTGCAGAACATGGCCACTTTCTTGTGCTTTTCCGGGTCGTAGTGCTCGCGCACATAGTCGGGGAATTCGCGGAAGGTGGTGGTTTTAGGATCTATGGCGCGCTCAAAGCTGCCAATCGCCACTTCGTAATCGTTGCGGGTATCGATCACCAGCACTTCCGGGTCGGCGATGATGTCGTTCCAGTTTTCTGGCTCAACGTAGGTGCCCACGGTGTCATTGGGGTCGATATCCGGCACACCTAGGGTGACGATCTCTTTTTTGAGCTTCACCTTGGTGCGGTAGAACGGCATGTCGTCACAAAATGACTCTTTATGATCAATATCGGCCAAGCGTGGATCAGCAGTTAGCCAAACCAACAGCCCATCAATACCTTCACGACTGCCCGCTACGGTGCCGTTAATACCCTCTTTGGCAAGCAGCAAGGTGCCCTTCACGTCATTATCGAGCATGGTTTGACGCAGCGGTTCACGCAGCGCTTCAAAGTCATTCAGGGTAACAAATTTATACAGCGCCGCGACCACGATGGGTGGCGTATCGATAAGCTCAGCCATGCACTTGCTCCAGGTAGTCATCCTCGCAAAGGACGGACCGGGTTAAAAGAGGCGCATATAGTAGCGAAAAGTGAGCAAAAAGTTTAGCGCCAGCAGCCTGCTGAAACCCGTTCTTCCTTGATCTGGCTCAGCACTGGCCACGAAACGTCGATTTATTCGACGATATCGTACAGAAAGCTTCACCCCACGCCGCCGCAGTGAGGCGTATATTGTCGCTATTCACTACAGGATCCACTACAGACTATTTGCGGAGTATCTAATGATCATTCGTCGCTCAAATGAGCGGGGCTATGCCGACCACGGCTGGTTGCGCTCTTTCCACACCTTCTCGTTTGCCAACTATGTTGATCCAAAGCATATGGGCTTTCGCGCCCTGCGCGTTATTAACGAAGACCGCGTGGCGGGCGGGCATGGCTTTGGTGCTCACCCTCACCGGGATATGGAGATTATCTCCTACGTGCTTGACGGTGAAATGGAGCACAAGGACAACATGGGCAATGGGGAAGTAATGCGCCCAGGCGACGTGCAACGCATGTCTGCGGGCACTGGCGTACTGCATAGCGAATTCAACCACTCCAAGGAAAACGAGCTGCACTTCCTGCAGATATGGATTGAAACCGCCAAGCCTGGCATTACCCCCAGCTACGAGCAGAAAGCCTTCCCTGTTGCAGAGCGCCAAGGCCAGTGGCGTTTGGTGCTTTCGCCGGATGGCCGCGAGGGTTCGGTGAGCGTTAATCAGGACGTCAACCTTTACTCAGGCCTGTTTAGTGCAGGCGATCAAGTCACTGCGCCGTCTTCACGGCACACTTGGCTGCACGTCGTAAAAGGCGAGATGGACATTAACGGTGAGACGCTCAGCACCGGAGATGCCGCGGCGTTTAAGCCGTCCGATGCCATTAACCTTACCGGTAAGCAAGCGGGTGAAGTGCTGCTGTTTGATTTGGCTTAATCAGCCCGCTCACAGCTACAAAAAAACGGCCCCAAAAGGGGCCGTTTTTGCTAACGCAGGAATAGCCAATGGCTTAACTATTCTGCGCCGAGTAGAGCGCACGAATTTTTAGCGTGTGCTCTACTTTTTTCAACGCTTCCAGCGCCTGGGGACCGTAGGCCTTATCCACATCGATAACCACGTAACCGACTTTCTCATTGGTCTGCAAATACTGGCCGGAAATGTTGATGCCATTTTCGGACAGCACGCGGTTAATCTGCGACAGCACGCCGGGCACGTTGTCGTGAATATGCAGCAGGCGATGCTTGTCGGGGTGGGCGGGCAGAGCGACTTCCGGGAAGTTCACCGAGGTCACGGTGGTACCGTTATCGGAATAAGTGATCAGTTTTTCTGATACTTCGATACCGATGTTTTCCTGGGCTTCTAACGTGGAACCACCGACGTGCGGGGTCAAAATCACGTTTTCCAAGCCGCGTAGCGGACTCTGGAACTCCTCATCGTTGCCTTTCGGCTCCACGGGGAATACATCGATAGCGGCGCCGTTTAGCTTACCGGCTTTAATCGCCTCTGCCAGCGCATCGATTTCCACGACGCTGCCGCGCGCTGCATTGATCAAGATAGCGCCATCTTTCATGGCGGCGATCTCTTTTTCACCAATCATCCAGCGGGTAGAAGCCAGGTCCGGCACATGCAGGCTGACCACGTCAGAGCGCCCCAGCAGCTCTTTAAGATTCGCCACCTGGCTTGCATTGCCCATGCCCAGCTTGGCAATCACATCATAAAAAATGACGTTAAAGCCTAGCGATTCAGCCAGTACGGAGAGCTGTGCACCGATGCTGCCGTAACCCACGATACCCAGGGTTTTACCGCGCGCTTCATGAGAATTCTTCGCCGACTTCAGCCAGCCTCCCTGATGGGCACGGGCGTTTTTCTCAGGAATACCACGCAGCAGCATGATCGCTTCTGCTAATACCAGCTCGGCCACCGAACGGGTATTCGAATACGGTGCATTGAACACCGCGATACCGCGCGTCAGGGCAGCGGTTAAATCGACCTGGTTAGTGCCGATACAGAAACAGCCAACGCCGACTAGCTTTTCTGCCGCTTCAAACACGCGCTCGGTCAACTGCGTACGCGAGCGAATACCGATGAAATGAACATCGCGGATCTTCTCGATCAGCGCATCCTCATCAAGAGAAGTGGGCAGATGCTCGATATTTTCATAACCGGCGTTGTGAAAATTGTCCACCGCGCTTTGGTGGACGCCCTCGAGTAGCAGGATTTTGATCTTGCTCTTTTCCAGGGACGTTTTGGCCATGGCTGAATCAACCTCTATGGTCGGCGGCATGCGCCGTGTATCGGTTCACAGGAGGCGCGTATGGTAGCACAGACCGCCGCGTTCAGACCGGCCCAAGATGATGAAAAGTGTGCGTGCTGACGATGAATGGATCGCAAGTCACCACCATTAGCGTAGGCTGAAAGGCAGACGCCCCCCCCTAGCGTCGGTGTATACTATGGCCTTATTTTAAAAATACTGGTTTGCAGGCGCACCTCAATGAGCGACACGACACCACCTCCGCAGGATTTTGCCGCGACGGTTGAGCAACTCGAAACCATCGTTGAACGTCTAGAGTCAGGCGAGCTCTCATTGGAAGATGCGCTGACTGCCTTTGAGCAAGGCGTGCGTTTAACCCGCGATGCGCAGCAGCGCCTGGATACCGCAGAGCTCAAAGTTCGTGCGCTGAGCGAAGACAGCGAAGGGCGTTTAAATGTAGCGCCATTTTCAGGCCCAGACGATTCCAAGGACGCCGCCGAAGAAGAGCGCAAGGAGACGCCCCCATGGTAGCCACGCAGCCGAGCCAGCTTGCCACCCTTCGTCATACCTGCAACACCCGCGTAGACGCGACGTTATCGGCACTGTTTGACACCCGCCCAGCCGTCGCAACCCGGCTTGAAGCTGCCATGCGCCATGGACTGTTGGCTGGAGGCAAGCGCCTGCGCCCGCTACTGGTGTACATGGCCGGGCATGCGTTAGGCGCGGAAGATGATGCATTAGATGCTCCCGCAGCGGCCATTGAGCTCATCCACGCCTACTCGTTGATCCATGATGACCTACCCGCCATGGATGACGACGATTTACGCCGTGGGCAGCCCACCGTGCACAAAGCCTTTGATGAAGCGAGCGCGATTTTAGCTGGGGATGCCCTGCAGGCGTTGGCGTTTGAAGTACTGGCGAGCACTGCTCATCCCCGGCTAAGCAATCTAGTGCACACGCTGGCCTCGGCGTCAGGCCGTGACGGCATGGTGGCGGGACAAGCACTGGATTTAGACGCCGTGGGTGGACACCCGGATGTCGATGCGCTTGCTCATATGCACGCCCACAAAACCGGCGCACTGATTGTTGCCGCCGTGCGCATGGGTGGCCTGGTGGCAGTGAGTGAAGGGGACCCTAGATTAAGCGCACTTATTCGCTACGCCCGCGCCATTGGTCTAGCCTTCCAGATTCACGACGATATTCTAGATGTGACCGGCGATACCGTTACTCTAGGCAAAACCTCAGGCGCCGATGCCGCCCGTGCCAAGCCCACCTATCCCAGTCTGCTGGGGTTGGAAGGCGCTCAGCATAAAGCGCACAGCCTAATTGACGAGGCTATTGCCGCACTCGCCCCGCTGGGCGAGCGTGCCGCACCCCTGGCCGACCTAGCCCACTATATGATCGAGCGCGACCACTAAAGATGCCCATGAAGCTGTTCGACGAGATTCCCCGCGAGCGCCCAACCACGCCGCTACTCGACTCTTTTGATCACCCCGCTGCCTTGCGGGCCATGAATGCCAGCCAACTCGCCCAACTGGCCGATGAGCTGCGCGCTTACCTGCTATATAGCGTGGGCGTTTCCGGCGGCCACTTTGGCGCAGGTTTGGGGGTCGTCGAGTTAAGCGTGGCGCTACACCACGCCTTCTCCACGCCCCATGACCGTTTGGTTTGGGACGTTGGTCACCAGGCATACCCGCATAAGATCCTCACCGGCCGCCGTGAAGCGATGCTTAGCATTCGCCAGCACGGTGGCTTAGCCGCCTTTCCTCGTCGCGCCGAATCCGAATATGACACCTTCGGCGTGGGTCATTCCAGCACGTCGATTTCAGCGGCGCTGGGCATGGCACTCGCGGCTAAAGCACAGGGTGATAAACGACGCGTATGCGCGATTATCGGCGACGGCGCGCTAACCGCTGGCATGGCTTTTGAAGCATTGGCGCATGCGGGCCACGTGGATGCCAACCTGCTGGTCATTCTCAACGACAATGAGATGTCGATTTCTGAGAACGTCGGAGGGATGGCGACCTATCTTGCCAGGGTCCTATCCAGCAAGCCTTATCTGAAAATACGTGAAGAGAGTAAAAGAGTGCTTTCGCACCTGCCCGGCGCATTAGAACTTGCCCGGCGCACCGAAGAGCACATGAAAGGCATGGTCAGCCCTGCCACGCTATTTGAAGAGATGGGCTTTAACTATGTTGGCCCCATTGATGGCCACGACCTTGAAGCCTTGACCCATACCCTCGAGAACCTGCGCGACCTGAACGGCCCGCAGTTTCTGCATATCAAAACGGTAAAAGGGAAGGGCTTCCTGCCCGCCGAAGCGGATCAGATCGGCTACCACGCCATCACTAAGCTGGAAAAACCCAGCACGGCAGCCACTGCTCAGATGGTCAAGCAGCCGCCCGCTAAACCATTAACAGCGAAGAAAAAGTACTGCAATGTGTTTGGTGACTGGCTGTGCGATATGGCCGCTGCAGACTCTCGGCTGATGGGCATTACCCCTGCCATGCGCGAAGGCTCCGACCTAATACGTTTCTCGAAAGAGTACCCTGAGCGCTATTTCGACGTGGCGATTGCCGAACAGCACTCCGTCACCCTAGCAGCGGGTATGGCCTGCGAAGGCATGAAGCCGGTGGTGGCGATTTACTCCACCTTTCTGCAGCGTGGTTACGACCAGCTCATTCACGATGTGGCGGTGCAAAACCTAGATGTCACCTTCGCGATCGATCGGGCTGGTTTGGTGGGCGAGGACGGCCCCACCCACCATGGCAGCATGGACCTTTCCTACCTTCGCTGTGTGCCCGAGCTGGTCATTTTAGCCCCGGCAGATGAAGCAGAGTGCCGTGCCATGCTTAGCGCTGCCTACCACCATCCTGGGCCTGCGGCGGTACGTTACCCCCGCGGCACAGGCCCCGGCGCGGACATTCCAGCCCATCTTGAGCCGCTTGCAATTGGTAAAGCCGAGATCCGCCGCCACTCCTCAAGTGACGGCGTGCGCATCGCACTGCTGGCCTTTGGCAACCTCAATAGCGCTGCAGCGGAGGTCGCCGAACGGCTTAATGCCACGCATATCAACATGCGCTCTATTAAACCCCTGGATCGCGAAGCGATACTGCACGCCGCCGACGAGCATGAACTGCTGGTAACACTGGAAGAGAACGTGATTGCCGGTGGCGCAGGCAGTGCTGTGAATGAGTTCCTTCACGCAGAAGGCGTTCAGGTGGAAGTGCTTAACCTGGGCCTACCGGATGCCTTCGTGGAACACGGCACCCCCGCGCAGCTGCTTGCCGACTGCCAGTTGGACGCAGCAGGCATCGAGGGCGCCATTCGCGCTCGGCTGCCATAAGCCTCTTATATAAAGCACTACTCTAAGCGCTTACTTTTAAAATAACTTTTGAGATCAACATGCTACTTCTGATTGTATTTTTTGCCCTGGTGGGCCTTGCAACCGGTGGCCCTGCGGGGCTGCTTATTGGCGGCGGTTTGGGTTGGTGGCTGGGGCGACGCCTTAGTCGCCGCCTAAACATTGCGCGCATGCGCATCCAGGAAGGTTTTCTCGAGTCGATATTCTCCGTTATGGGCTGCATATGCCAAGCCGATGGCAAAGTCACCGAAGGCGAGCTGGATGTTGCCGAAAAGCTGTTTGATCAGATGCATTTGCAGGGCGAACAGCGCGCTAAAGCACGTGCTGCCTTTGAGCGTGGCCGTGCGGCTGACTTCAATCTGGACGCCGAGCTCGCCTCGGTTAACCGGTTAACACAGCGCCAGCCAATTTTACGCCAGGTGTTTATCCAGGTTCAGCTCACCGCGATTGCGGCAGACGGCGTGCTGCACCCCGCCGAGCATGACATGATCCTGCGCGTTGCCCGGGGCGTCGGCTGCAGCGAAGCGGAAGTTCAGCAAATAGAGGCGATGCTGCATGGCGCCGCGGCGAACTCCCAAGGTTCCAGCGAAGAAGCACTTAAAGATGCCTACCGCGTTTTAGGCGTTGCAGAAGACGCCAGCGACGCCGACATCAAAAAAGCTTACCGCCGGCTAATGAGCCAAAACCATCCTGACAAACTGGCGGGCAAAGGGCTTCCCGATAGCATGCGTGAAATCGCTCAGGCCCGCACCAGCGAAATCGGCAACGCCTATGAACGGATAAATGAAGCGCGTAAAAGTGCTTAGGAGCACTCTTTGATAATTAGAAACACGCTTTGATAACACGCACTGCGGCAATCGACAGTGTGGCTAACCCGCGCTAGATTGATGGATCTATTTGAGCCAGGAGCACGGTATGATCACGCTATACAGTTTCCCTAATTCCCGTTCAGTAAGAGTTGCGTGGACGCTTGAAGAGCTTGGGCTCGAATATCAGTGCCGACACGTGGCCCTGGAAAAAGGCGAAGGCCAGGCGCCTGAGCACTTAGCGCGCCACCCTGACGGCAAGGTACCGGTTATTGAAGATGGTGATTTAACGCTGTTTGAGTCGGCGCCGATTTGTCGTTATCTGGCGGAACAGTATGGCGATGGTTCGCTACTACCCAGTGACCCCACTGCCCGTGCCCAGGTGGATCAGTGGCTAAGCTTTATCATCACAGAAATAGAGCAGCCGCTTTGGAACCAGGCCAAGCATAAATTTGCACTCCCCTCGGATAAGCGCGTTCCCGCCGTTTTACCGGTCTGTGCCTGGGAGTTTCAAAGGGCCTTAAGTGCATTAGAACGGCGTTACGATGGCCAGGAAACGTTGGTGGGCACCAGCTTCACCCTTGCGGATCTGTTTTTAACCCATACCCTGTCTTGGGCAGTCAGCGCGAAACATCGCTTGCCCGACTCACTGCTCGCTTACCAAAAGCGCCATATACAGCGGCCCGCAATGGCCAAGGCAATGGAGCAAGAGCAAACGGCAGCAGAAGGCTAACCACATCGGGCGCAAGGTATTAAATGTCATCAAGAACCGTTGCTTGCAACGCTGAACAACGGTTCTAGGCTGGGCTTTTCTTAAAAGCCAAGATCATCAAGCAAGTCATCTACCTGAGCCTGTCCTGATACTGCGTCAGATTTGCTTTGGCCTACCTGGGGCCCGTTGCGCAGCTTGGCATGTTCATCACGGTTATCTTCGATTTTCGTCCCGTCAGTGATGTTAGGCACGTTGTCCACCAACACCTGAACCAGATGCTCTTCAATTAACCTAATGACCTCCATCATTTTTTTAATCACCTGGCCGGTGAGGTCCTGGAAGTCTTGGGCCATCATAATTTCAAGCAGCTCTTTTTGCGTCGCCCCCGTTGCGTTGGGGAGCGTATCGTTCAAATAGAACTGTGTATCTTTGATGAGCGAAGGATCGCTTTCAACCACCGCTAACACTGCCGCTGCCGCCTCCCAGCGCTTATTGAGCGCAGCGCCATCGCTTTCAAGGCTATCTTGCACGGGCTGGGCACGCTCAACGGCGTTTAATGCCCGTTCAGCCGCTTGCTCGGTCATTAATGCCACATAGTTGAGCCGATCATTGGCATCAGGGATCGCTTGCGCCGCTTGGCTAATCTGCTGATCCAGACCCAGTTCTTTCATGCTGTCTCGCAGTAGGCGCGTCAGGTGGCCTATGCGATGCACCATTTCATCAGTACTGTCTTTTTTCCCCAGCACCGACGGCATCGTCGTATCGTGGGCGTTGTTAACAGTGCTCATGACAATCCTCTTTTTGGAAAAATCTTATTAACTCTCGTTTTTTTACTTTTGCAGTTGCCATCGATGTACGCACCTGTAAAAGCAACATTATGCATACTTGTCGAGGGGGCGATTACCCATTAAGGCCCGCTATTAACCACCAATTCAACTTACAGACTAATTTTTTGTAAGAAATCGCTGACGCTTGGGAAAGCGCGCAGAATGACAAAACAGCAAAGTGTTAGCCATTATGCAACCGCATCGTAGGGTAGGACGGCGCTGTAGACGGCGAAATAGTGGCAGACGCTCCCGGCAATCACAAAAAGGTGCCAGATCGCATGATTATAGGGGATAGCACGCACCGCGTAGAAGACGACGCCCAGGGTGTAAGCAATGCCGCCGGCGGCGAGCAAGGCAATACCGGTGGTGGATAAGTTGGCCGTCATCTCCCCCGTCGCCAACACGATCATCCAACCCATCAGTAAATAAATCACCACGCGTAATACCGCAAAGCGATGCGGCCAACGCAGCTTGAAGGCGATACCCAACAGCGCCAGCGTCCAGACAGCAGTAAACAATACCCAACCCGTAGGGCCACGCATATTGACGAGCAGAAAAGGCGTGTAGGTCCCCGCGATGAGCAAATATATTGCACAGTGGTCAAGCAGTTGAAAACGCTGCTTCCAAAGCCGGTGGGGAATGCCGTGATAGAGGGTGGATGCCGTATAAAGCAGCACCAGGGTAGTGCCATACAGGCTCAGACTAACGATTTTCCAAGGGTCAATATGAGCCGCTAAACTGGCCGCTACCAACAGTACGACCATCCCCACCAAACTAAACACGGCACCAATACCGTGGGTAATGCTGTGCAGCCACTCTTCGAGGGTGCTGAATTCACCCTGCTCGTCGAGGGCCTTTTCAGGTAATTTTTCGTACGGTTCTTTTCGTACAGCTTTCATCCAGGGGCGCTCCCGACATCTGACGCCCCACTATTATCACTCCTTGCGCTCAATATCCAC
>NZ_REBQ01000204.1 GCF_007692655.1 Halomonas sp. | reverse complement strand
ACGGGCACGCATGGCGGTAAACGCCGCGTGGCCCGGGGTATCCAGGAAGGTCACACCACCGTGGTTATCTTCCACGTGGTAGGCACCAATGTGCTGGGTAATACCGCCGGCTTCACCGGTGGCCACTTTCGCTTTACGGATATAATCGAGCAGCGAGGTTTTACCGTGGTCAACGTGGCCCATAACGGTCACTACGGGCGAACGGGTGATCTCTTCGCCTTCATAGGAGATGCCTTCAAGCATTTCCGTTTCCAGCGCGTCATCTTTCACCAGCTTCGCCGTGTGGCCCATCTCTTCCACCACGATCGCCGCTGTATCCTGATCGATGGTTTGGTTAATGGTCACTGCCGCGCCCATGTTGAACATGGCCTTGATCACTTCATTGGCTTTGATCGACATTTTGTCGGCCAATTCCGCCACGCTAATCGACTCGGGGATCGACACTTCACGCACGATCGGCTGGGTCGGCTTCTGGAAAGCGTGCTTGCCATTGCCGTTCTGGTTGCCACTCCGGCGACCACCACGACGCTGCTCAGCACGTTTTACCTTCTTACCGCCGCCACCACGTTTACGCTCTTCACGATCACCACGATCTTCATCGTCGCGACGACCTTTGGCCTTCGCTGCAACCTTCTTAGGTGGTGCGGTACGACGGTCAGTGCGGCCCTCTTTCGGCGGCGCTGGCGGCATATCGTCACCGGAAGGTGAATCGTCAATTTCGAGATTAGGCACTTCAATATTAGGCGAAGCAGGTGCTTTCGCTGCTTTTTGCGGTGCTTCAGCTGCTTTGCCGCTATTCGCCGCTGCTTCAGCTTCTTTATTACTACGCGCGGTTGCTTCCGCTACCTGTGCAGCGCGGGCTTTCTTGGCAGCAGCTTTTTCTTCCGCTTCACGCGCATCATTAACTTTGCGTTCAGCTTCCGCTTCCGCCATATCGCCAACTAACTGGCGTGGGCCAGTGTAGCTAGGCTCTGCGGCCTTGGGCTTCTCATCTTCAGCACTTTTGACGTAGGTTTTCTTCTTACGTACTTGCACTTCAATGGTTTTACCGCGCTCACCCGTATTAATACGGGTACGCGTCTTACGCGTCAGCGTGATGCGGTTTTTGCCAGGCTCAGGGGTATCGCTACCGCCGTGGCTCTTCTTCAGGAAACTCAGCAGCTTGTGCTTATCTTCTTCCGACACGGCATCGCTTTCAGAAGCGTGCTTTAAGCCCGCTTCTTTCATTTGCTCTAATAGGCGAGGCACATCACGGCCCACCTTTACTGCGAAATCTTTAACTGTCATATCTGACATATTGACCCTCCTCAGCCCGTGACCTGTTTACTGTGTGTTTGAATCCGATGCGTTTTCGTCTTCAAACCAGGGCGCACGGGCAGTCATGATCAGTGCCGCTGCGCGCGCTTCGTCCAACTCCTCGATATCGACCAGATCGTCGACAGACTGCTCGGCGAGATCTTCCATGGTGACAATGCCGCGACTGGCCAGAATGAAGGCCAGGTGGCGCTCCATGCCATCCATTTCCAGCAGATCAGCTGCTGGCTGGGCACCGTCTAGCGCTTCTTCCGAGGCAATTGCCATCGTTAGCAGCTCGTCTTTGGCACGTGCGCGTAGCTGCTCTACCAAATCTTCATCAAACTCTTCGATTTCGAGCATCTCTTCCATCGGCACGTAGGCGACTTCTTCCAGGGTTGTGAACCCCTCTTCCACTAGCAAGCGAGCAACATCTTCATCCACTTCAAGGTGCTGGATAAAAGAGTCCACCAGGCTATCAATCTCTTGATCGCGCTTGGATTCTGCTTCCTCCTCGGTCATGACGTTAATACGCCAGCCGGTAAGCTCAGAGGCCAAACGCACGTTCTGACCACTACGACCGATGGCCTGGGCAAGGTTATCTTGCGCCACCGCCACGTCCATCGCGTGGGCATCTTCGTCCACAAGGATAGACCCTACATCGGCAGGTGCCATGGCGTTGATGACCAATTGCGCAGGGTTGTCATCCCAGAGCACGATATCAACACGCTCGTTTTGCAGCTCCGAAGAGACCGCTTGAACGCGCGAACCGCGCATACCTACACAGGCACCCACAGGATCAATACGGCGATCATTAGTTTTCACCGCAATTTTGGCGCGTGACCCGGGGTCACGCGCCGCACCTTTAATCTCAATCAACTGCTCAGCGATTTCAGGCACTTCAATTTTGAACAGCTCAATAATCAGCTCGGGACAAGTCCGCGATAACTGGAGCTGGGCACCACGCGCCTCAGGATCTACCTTGACCAACAGCGCGCGTACCCGTTCATTCATACGGTAACGCTCGCCGTGGATCATTTCATTGCGTGGCAAAAACGCTTCTGCGTTTTCACCCAAATCAATGATCAGGCCATCACGGGTGGTCTTTTTAACAATGCCAGCCACCAGTTCGCCTTCACGATCCGCGTATTGACGTACTACTTCAGCACGCTCAGCTTCACGCACTTTCTGCACAATAACCTGCTTCGCTGTTTGCGCAGCAATACGGCCAAACGAAGCGTTTTCGATGCTCTTTTCAACCACATCGCCTAGCTTTAGCGGCGGATCGCGCTGCTCAGCGATGGTCTCTTTAATTTCGTAATCCGGTGTTTCAAATTCGTCATCTTCCACAACAGTCCAGGTGCGGAAAGTTTCGTATTCACCAGTGCGGCGGTCAATATGCACGCGCACATTGGCTTCTTCTTTGTCAAAGCGCTTGCGTGACGCACTCGCGAGAGCAGCTTCAACTGCCTCAAAGATGACATCACGTGGGACGCCCTTCTCATTTGAGATCGCGTCAACGACCATTAAAATTTCTTTACTCATGCGTATGCCTCGCCAGAAAACCTATCCTTATGTGCATCACCCCGGCAGCCTGCCGGCAGCGCCGCCACTTGGTCAATCGTCGAACTGCGGTACAATGTGAGCAGAATCAATACTTTCAATAGGAAAGCAATACTCCTCGCTATCCATTTGAAGCAGCACTTCATCCCCCTCAACACCGACCAACAGCCCTTGGTACTTACGCCGCCCGTCAAAGGCAGTGCGCAGCTTGAGCGCGACGTGATGACCTTGAAAGCGGACAAACTGATCCAGGGAATACAAAGGGCGCGCCATGCCTGGTGAGGAGACTTCCAACCGATACTCTCCGGCAATGGGGTCTTCCACATCCATGACGGCACTGACCTGGCGGCTAATATCTGCGCAATCTTCCACGCTGACACCACTTTCGCGCTCGATATAAATCACCAGCCGCGAGTTTTTGCCCTGGGAAAGATGGTCAATACCCCATAGTTCAAAGCCCATGGCAGTAACGACAGGTTCGATAAGCGCGTGAAGCGCAGCGTGTTTAGTGGCCACAGACAAAGCTCCTATAGCCGTTGCAGCAGGCACCTGGCCAGGAGTAATAAGAAAAGCTAGGTGGCTGATTGGCGTTACTCGGGAATGTGTCTCCGGTTCTCCGGACGACATCCGCTCTTTAAGATATATGTTAGCAAAAACAGGCGTTACTCCAACGCTCCTGCCAACCAAAAGCTGCTAACAAAAAGCCCCTTCACTGGAAGGGGCTTTTTTAAAGAAACCTTGGGTACCATTTCTTAAGCACTAGATGCTAAGTGCTAGCTTCTAAGTACTTCTTCAGCAACATGATTCAGGCTTTACCTGGCCAACACTATTTTTAACCAATCTCTGAGCTGCAAACTACTTACGCTCAAAACATCCATAAAAACAGCTTGTTATCATGCTACTAGAAAATGGTAGCGGGGACCGGATTTGAACCGATGACCTTCGGGTTATGAGCCCGACGAGCTACCAGACTGCTCCACCCCGCATCAATCTAGGTCGACGATAATAGACACTTACACTGCTTACGTCAAGAATTACTTACGTTAAGCTCTCTTTATCGACTCAGGTGCCAAACCTGGCTTTCCCTAATAAAACTGACATTCTGGGAAGCTAGCGAACTAGCAAAACAGATGGTGCCGAAGGCGGGACTTGAACCCGCACGACCATACGGTCACTACCCCCTCAAGATAGCGTGTCTACCAATTCCACCACTTCGGCAACAGGGGAGACTAGAGCAATAACAACTGCTTAAAACAACGACCAAAGATCAGTCACTGCTTTCCTCTAGCACTGGCGCGGTATTATCCACGTCCGCAGGCCTATCGTCAAGCGTAGGAACGCTTTGCTGCTGCTCGATCAAACGCGAGTCTGGAATACCGGCTTCAGGCGCCTGGCTAGCCTGCGTAGCGAAATAAGCCAGCGTCATTGACGTGACAAAAAAACCTGTCGCTAAAACAGCGGTTGTGCGTGACAGGAAGTTACCGCTGCCTCGCGAACCAAACACCGTTTGCGAAGCACCGCCGCCGAATGCCGCACCGGCATCGGCACCCTTACCCTGCTGAAGCAGAATGAGTACCACCAGGGCGACCGCAATCACCACATGGATCATAAGAATTGCAACTTGCATGGCGTTATCCTGCTGACTGACAAATGGCATAAAAATCATCGATCTTGAGTGAGGCTCCGCCCACCAGACCGCCGTCTATATCCGGCTGAGCAAGCAGCTCCGCCGCATTACTTGCATTCATACTGCCGCCGTAAAGCAACCGCAGCTGCTCTGCGAGCCCTTTATCAAACCCCGCCTGATAAGCACGAATACCGGCCATGACCTCCTGGGCCTGCTCGGGCGTCGCTGTACGGCCAGTGCCTATTGCCCACACGGGCTCGTAGGCAATTACCACCTGCTTTCGCTGCTCAGGCTCTAAGCGGGACATCGCATACCCCACTTGGCGAAGCACCACATCCATGGTGCGTCCTGCATCACGCTCCTCCAGGGATTCTCCCACACAAAGGATCGGCTTAAGCTCCACACTTAACGCTGCCAATAGACGGGCAAAAACCTGCTCGTCGCTCTCGTTATAGAGCTGGCGGCGCTCCGAATGCCCTGCCAAAACATAAGCAACCGCAAACTCTTTGAGCATGCGACCGCTCACTTCACCGGTATGCGCACCCGAGTGAATAGGATTCAGTGTCTGCGCGCCCAATGTCAGGACGGTGCCCTCAAACGCATGACGCGCCGCATCCAAATAGGGAAACGGCGGAATAATAACGACATCTACATCCGTTGGCGACGCGGCTGCAGCGAAAGCCTGACCGAATTCATTGATCAATGCCACGGAACCGTTCATCTTCCAGTTACCGGCAATTAAAGGCGTACGCATCGACTGTCCTCACTCAAGGTGGAGCGAAATGGTATAGGAGCGGCCTTGTCAAGACAACCGCTGTTGCAAGCACACGCTTGGTTTGTTGAGCATGTATGCTATCGAATCATGGCCAAATGAGCCCAGCTCCCAGCTTACCAGCAGGCCCGACTTACCCATAAAATAGCAGTCGTAAAGAACTACCCCAAGCGCACGCGCGCGCTCCTCGCCAGGAAATTATCGGCCGTCATGAATCAAGTAGGTTATTTTGTGATAGTTCACAGCCTTCTTGCAGCACCGCCCACGCCATATTAACCGCATCCACTGTTTCAGCCACTTCATGCACGCGCAGAATGCTCGCACCGCGCTCTACTGCCATAGCGGCAAGCGCCAAGCCACCTGAAAGGCGCTCTTCTACCGGTCTTCCCAGCACTTTGCCAATCATGCTTTTCCGTGACATACCTACCAACATAGGCAGCTCTAGTGCCTGCAGGGACTGCAAATATTTCAATAAGCGCAGATTGTGCTCTACCGTTTTTCCGAAACCAAAACCGGGGTCGATGATTAACCGATTCCGACGCAGCCCTGCGGCTTCACAGGCGGCAATGCGGCGCGCCAAATACTCCATCACCGCCTCTTCAATGGGCTGTTCATAGGAGGGCGCGCGCTGCATATCATGCGGTTCGCCCTGGCGATGCATTAAACATACCGGTAGCCCACTGCCTACTGCAGCCTGCAATGCGCCTTCCCGTTCTAACGCACGAACATCATTAATCATACCTGCGCCTAGTTCGCTAGCCTCACGCATGACGGTCGGGCAGCTGGTGTCCACGGATACCAACGCATCCAACTCACACACCAAGGCTTCTATCACGGGCGCCACGCGATCGAGTTCCTGCTGAGGACTCACTGGCGATGCTCCCGGGCGGGTAGACTCACCGCCAACATCGATCATCGTCGCCCCTTCGGCCAGCATTCGTTCCGCATGACGCAAGGCGTCATCTAACGCAAGGTGTTGACCACCATCCGAGAAAGAGTCAGGCGTCACATTCAATATGCCCATCACGCGGGGAAACGATAGGTCCAACAGGTGCCGCCCACAACGCAGCTGAAAAGCGCTGCCAGAGGTTCGATCAGAATAAGCGTCGAGTATAGATTTCATGCTACAGCCTGGTCAGAAAAACGTTGCTGTTGTGTACAAACAGCATAACAAAAAGGCGCCCCATAGTGGGGCGCCTTCAAACGATGTCGCTACAATCTCATCAGGCTAACTAAGGCCCCGCTGGCCCACCTAACGGATCTGAAGGGCGTCGACGAGGCTCGTCGTCATCCTCCTCTCCATCATCTCCAGACGGACCAGAGGAGGATGTGTCGTCGCTGCCCTGTGCCTGCGGCTTGTCATCACTGACAGGCGTACCGCCACCGGATGAATCACCATCATTCCAGCCTTCAGGTGGACGCGGCTCGCGGCCTTCCATGATGTCTTTCAACTGATTAGCATCAATGGTTTCGTACTTCATTAACGCTTCGGCCATGGCATCAAGTTTGTCACGGTTATCAGTCAGAATTTGACGCGCCTGCTCATAGCAATCATCAATAATCTTGCGCACTTCTTTATCAAGGCGTGTGGTGGTGTCACCAGACTTCATTTTACCGCCGCCTTGGCCCGGGCCGCCGAGGAACTGATGCGATTCATCCTCGTCGTACATAATCGGACCCATCTCATCCGACAAGCCCCACTTAGCCACCATGTTATGGGCAAGCTCCGTAGCTCGCTTGATATCATTGGAGGCGCCGGTGGTAACACCGTTAGGCCCCAAGGTCATCTCTTCGGCAATACGACCACCGAACAGCGAACAGATTTGACCCAAGATTTGCTGGCGAGAAAGGCTGTAGCGATCCTCTTCCGGCAAGAACATAGTGACGCCCAGAGCACGCCCACGCGGAATAATCGTGACTTTGTAAACCGGGTCGTGGGAAGGCACCACAAGACCGATGATGGCGTGGCCAGACTCGTGGTAAGCCGTGTTGAGCTTCTCTTTATCGGTCATGACCATCGATTTGCGCTCAGCGCCCATCATGATCTTGTCCTTGGCAAGCTCCAACTCTTCCATACTCACCAGGCGCTTGTTGCGACGCGCGGCAAACAGCGCTGACTCATTGACCAAGTTAGCCAAGTCTGCACCGGAGAAGCCTGGCGTACCACGAGCAATCAGCTGCGGCTTAACATCGTCCGCCAGCGGTACTTTACGCAGGTGGACGCCCAGAATATGTTCACGTCCCCGGATATCCGGCAGGCCAACCGTTACTTGACGGTCAAAGCGGCCGGGACGCATCAACGCCGGGTCAAGCACATCAGGACGGTTGGTCGCGGCAATCACGATAACCCCTTCGTTTGCCTCAAAACCATCCATCTCGACCAGCAGCTGGTTCAACGTCTGCTCGCGCTCATCGTTACCGCCGCCCATGCCGGTTCCGCGTGAACGGCCCACGGCATCAATTTCGTCGATAAAGATAATACAGGGCGACTGTTTTTTAGCCTGCTCGAACATGTCGCGCACACGAGATGCGCCCACACCCACGAACATCTCCACGAAATCTGAACCCGAGATAGAGAAGAACGGTACTTTCGCTTCACCTGCAATCGACTTAGCCAACAGCGTTTTACCGGTACCCGGTGGGCCCACCATCAGCACGCCACGCGGAATGGTGCCACCTAACCGCTGGAATTTTGTCGGGTCGCGCAGGAAATCGACCAGTTCCTCTACTTCTTCCTTGGCTTCATCACAGCCCGCCACATCTGCAAAGGTAGTTTTAATCTGATCCTGAGAGAGTAGCTTGGCCTTTGATTTGCCGAAGCTCATCGGGCCGCCTTTACCACCGCCGGCTCCCCCCTGCATCTGGCGCATAAAGAACATAAAAATGCCCAGAATTAGCAGAATCGGGAAGCTCGCGATCAGCAATCGTGTCCAGATACTCTGCTGCGCCGGCTCTTTACCGACCACAGTAACGTTATTGCTCAGCAGATCGTCCATTAGCCTCGGATCCTCCGCCGATGGGCGGATTGTCTGAAACTGAGAGCCGTCAGTACGCTCACCTGTGATGGTGTAACCATCAATGGTCACGCTACGTACCTGCTGATTTTGCACCTGCTGCACAAACTGGGAATAGTTCGTGGTTTGAGGTGCAGTTTCCGTACTGAAATTATTGAACACTGTCAGTAGGACGGCCGCGATGACCAACCACAGAATCAGGTTCTTCGCCATATCGTTCAAGGGGCTACCCTCATTACAAGAATCCGTCAGTTAAACCCTGACACTAATAACCTATCACTAGGACATTACATCAGCACCAAGCGTTCAACCATTGCCAAAGCGTATTACACTTCGGGCCATCTGTGTCACGCGCAATTATTGCGTCTAATGTGACACACGTTGTGCTTGCCTGTCTGGCAATTGCACTGATAAATCTTGGCTATGAACAGCACGAGCCGCCATCGAACCCAACTGACCGCTGCCCGGCCATTCGGACAGCTACCAAACCGTATAGCGAGCTGCACACAGATTGGCCGTGTACAACTTAGCCTTGTCCAACATAGTTAAACGTGTAAACCATAGCTAACTGCGCAAACCATAGCTAACCGCGATAACCCTCTGCCAAAAAATAGACTTCCCGGGAGCGCGCTCGCGACGCATCCGGCTTGCGGGTTACCACTCTGTTAAAGCTGCCGCGCAACTCCTTCAAGTAGGCATCAAAGCCTTCCCCCTGAAATACTTTAGCCAAAAACCGGCCGCCAGGTGACAACGTTTCGCGAGCGAGTTCCAACGCTAGCTCCACCAAGTACATCGCCTGCGGTTGATCAATCGCCGCCATACCACTCATATTGGGGGCCATATCCGACATCACAAGGTCTACACGGCGATTATCAAGACGTTTTAGTATCGCGTCCAGCACGGCAGCTTCTGTGAAATCACCCTGAATAAAATCCACACCGGCCAGGGCGTCCATCTCCAGAATATCCGAAGCGATGACCACGCCTTCAGGCCCGACTTTCTCTGCGGCAATCTGGCTCCACCCTCCGGGTGCCGCCCCTAAATCGATTACCGTCATACCTGGGCGCAGCAGCTTATCTTTCTCATTTAGCTCGATCAGCTTGTAGCTGGCACGGGAACGGTAGCCATCTTGCCAGCTTTGCTTCACATATTGGTCGTCAAAGTGCTCTTTTTTCCAATTATTGCTGGTCTTGCTCACTGAATGTTTACGGCTTGGAGGTTTTTGCTGCATGTAAGAATCTAACACTGGAATAAGAGATGGGCGCTTTGACGTGATCGCTTTCACTCGGTGACGTTTCACCGTAAGATGGAGCGTTAAGCGCTAACCGGGATACCGCAAGATACCATGAGCTTGTCACAGGCACAAAAGAAAGCATTTCGCAGCATTGGCCACCATCTCAATCCAGTGGTCACCGTTTCTGAGAACGGCGTCTCCGAAAATTTGCTCGCAGAACTTAACCGCGCGCTCACTGATCACGAGTTGATCAAAGTGAAACTCGCCCTTCCTGAGCGTGATGATCGTGCAGCCATGATCGCCGAATTGATCGCCAACAGCCGTGCAGACCTTGTGCAGACCATTGGTAAAATGGCCCTGCTTTACCGCAGGAATCCGCAGGTGAACCCAAAGCTGTCCAATGTTACCCGTTTCGAGAACCACCACGGCCGACATTAATCGCTAGATGGCCAGCGTGCTGACAAGTACTGCCAAGCCATATCAACGACGCCGACGTCATCAGCACCAATG
>NZ_REBQ01000130.1 GCF_007692655.1 Halomonas sp. | reverse complement strand
CGCAAGATTGGAGGTGTCAGCGAGAAGATGCTGGCGCAAACGCTGCAGCAACTGGAGAAGGATGGCTTCGTCGACCGGGTTTCTCACCCCGTAGTGCCGCCCCATGTGGAGTATTCGCTGACAGCACTAGGAAAAGAGATTGGCCAACAGGTAGAGGCATTGACGGATTGGATTGAGATCAACCTACCGAAAATCCTCATGGCAAGCGCGAAGCAGGACTAGCTGCTGTGGTGCGCTCGCTGATGCATGTCAGCATTGGTTAGAACAAAAGGCGGACTTTTAGCATTAGCATCAAACGCCACATCAATCATCGCCGCCGCCACGCGGGCGGTCGAAATAGGACGAACCGCTTTAGGTAACAACGAGGCCGCCGGGGCAAGCAGCGCACTCGCCAGTTTTTCGGCAAAACGACCATCATTGGGCCGCCCTAACAGCAATGAGGGGCGCGCAAAAAATACAGTCGGTAGTGCGAGCGCTTGAATATCGCGCTCCACCTCGCCTTTAACACGGTTATAAAAAACCGCAGAACTAACGTTAGCGCCGTGGGCGGTCACCACCCCTAACCTACTCACCTCCGCCGCCTTACAGGCACGTGCAAACGCCAGCACCAAACCATGATCGATACGACGAAACGCCTCGTCACTACCCGCCTGCTTTTTGGTAGTACCCAGGGCAACAAAGGCGACGGAACCTGACGGCATCAAAACTGCCGCCTGCTGCTCCAGCTCATCAAAGTCAATAATATGGGTGTGTACTTTTGAGGTAATAGCGCCTGGAAAATCGCGCTCCAGGTTTAATTCACGGCGGCTTAGCAAAATAATATCAGTGATATTAACTCGTTGGCTTAGCTGAATGACTAACTGCGTACCCACAGCCCCCGTTGCGCCTAAAACAATTGCCGTGCCATGCATCATCTTTTACCTCTGGGGTTTATTCGAAACGTGAAGCCAGCCTCCCCTAGCCAGGCTTGTTCCTATAGGGTTTCATCAACGCCACGCCATCCTCATTAGCTGCCGAGTGGCTAACTCCATACGTTAGGTTAGTCAGGCAGTCTGACTACCAGCTCCATTTCAACTTGTAGCTCCGGTGCCGCCAGCTCTGCAACGCCAACACCCGTAACACAAGGTTGAGCGCCGTCGAAGGTAGCGATGAAAGCTGGCATCAGCGTCTCTAACCTTTCGGGGGTGAGATCCACCATGTAAATGCGCGCCAATACCACATGCTCAGGTTTTGCGCCTACTGCATCTAAGGCTGAGCGGGCATTTTTCGCAACCAGCTTCATTTGCTCGGCCACGTCTGATGGCACAGGCTCACCGTTTGGCTGCCAGGCCACCTGCCCTGATATATACGCCATACGCCCCGGCTCGACGATGGAGATCTGGGAATAGCCCATTTCCTGTCGATGGATTTAGGCGAACAATTGAATCAGTCATGGTATCTCCTGAATGACATTTGCAGCGTTATGGCCCCTTGGGGCTTGATGGCCAGGTCGATAAGGCTTGATCCGCAACCGCGTCCAGCATCTCACGACTGAAACCAGCCTTGGCCTGTACCGCGATACCGTGGGTCACTGCCATTATAAATGCAGCTAAGGCTGCACAGTTGGTTGCCTCCGGCAGATCGCCCTCCTTCTTGGCCTGCTCAAAGCGCTCATGCAGCGACTTCTCCCCTTTGGCACGGGCATCCACCAGCGCACGGCGGACCGGTTCGGCAGCGTCCGAACCCGCCAGCACCCCATGAATACCTAGACACCCCCTTTGATCGGGATAGCGGGTATTCAGCTCGACGGCGTTATATAGGATATGCGCGGCAACCTCCCGGGAGGTCGGCTGCTCCAGCGCCGCCGGAAAGAAGTGAAGATAGTGCTCGTAATAGCGCTCCATCGCCCGGTGAAACAGCGCTTCCTTGTTGCCAAATGCCGAGTAAAGCGCGGGCCGTTCGACCCCAGTCGCCTTCGTCAGGTCGGTATAGGAGGCGCCCTCGTAGCCTTTGCGCCAAAACACGCAGAGTGCCGCGTCTAGCGCCTCATCCACATCGAACTCGCGATGACGTCCCATTAGCTGGCCTCCCTTTTTTTTCATAACGATCGATATTAAATCTCTTGACAGCAAATGTCCATTTGCATAATGATCGTTATGGTAACGATCATTATGAAATAGCTTGCTGCCGACATGGCGATTTAACTAACGAGGTTTTTATGCAAAACGTATTGAAAGGTAAGGTTGCATTGGTTACTGGCGGATCGCGCGGGCTAGGTGCGGCCATCGCAGAAGCACTGGCGCACCAGGGGGCTGATGTTGCCATCAGCTATGTAGCATCAGCCGACAAAGCTAACCTCATTGTCGAAAAGCTAAAGGCAAAGGGAGTACGTGCTATCGCAGTGCAAAGCGACCAGGCCGACCTATCCGCCGCCAAGCCCTTGATTGAGGCAGTGGTCGCCCACTTCGGCAAGCTCGATATCCTCGTCAACAATGCGGCGATCGCCGTGCAGGGCCAGACCGTCGACGCCCCCGACCTGGATACACTCAATCTCGATCGCCAGTGGCAGATCAACGTCATGGGGGCGGTGGCAACTACGCGGGCGGCGGCGCCGGTGCTCTCCAACGGCGGCCGGATCATTTTTATTGGCTCCTTGATGGGTAGTCGCGTGCCCTTCCCTGGTGCTGCCGACTATGCGGGCACCAAGGCGGCAATAGCCGGCTATGCCAGGGGCGTTGCACGGGATCTTGGCGGCCGCAATATTACGGTCAACGTCGTACAACCCGGCGTTATGCCCACCGACATGGCGACGGCGGTGCTAGGTGAAGGAGGAGCACCCGATTGGCTGCTGGATCAGCACCCTATTCGCCGGATTGCGACGCTCGAAGAGGTGGCCGCCACGGTCTGCTACCTGGCAGGGCCGAACGCGGGATATATCACCGGCAGCTCGATCGATATGGCCGGTGGCATGGGCGTATGACAACCATCGGCATTATAGGCGCAGGCGAAGTCGGCAGTCAGATCGCGCGGGCGGCCATCGCGAACGGCTACCAGGTTGTGATAGCCAATTCCCGAGGCCCCGAGACGCTGGCAGGCCTGATTGAAACGCTAGGCCCGTCAGCACGGGCGGCAACGGCTGCTGAGGCGGCCGCGGCGGGTGATTTCGTAGTGGTAGCCGTCCCGCTCAAACTCGACAATGACATGCCTGTGGCAGCGCTCGCGGGAAAGATCGTACTGGATACCAATAACTACATGGCGTGGCGTGATGGCAACTTCCCCATGATCGAATCGGGCGAAAAGACCATCCACGAGCTCCGCCAGGAGCAACTGCCTGATTCGAAAGTGGCTAAGGCCTTCACCCACATCCAGGCTCCACGACTTTTCAGCTCGGCCAAACCGGCGGGCTCACCAGACCGGCATGCGCTGTCAGTGTCGAGTAACCATCCCGACGCCGTGGCACTTGTGACACGACTGTATGACCAGTTCGGTTTCGACACCGTCGACAACAGCCCGCTCAGCGAGTCCTGGCGTAGCGGACCCGGTCAACCCGCCTGGCACGCCCATGCGCACCAGACCAAAGCCGAGCTGGCTGCCAATCTCGCCAGCGCGCAACGCTCCGTTCTGGCCTGAAGCCCCGCCTTACAAGCATTCCTGCAATGGCCCCACCACGGCATCCAGAAAATGCCGTACTCTCGGCGACAGTAAGCGACTGTGTGGAAACACAAACTGCACCGGCAATGGAGGCGCGCTGTACTCAGTTAACACTGGCATCAGCGTGCCTCGCTCTAAATCCTGCTGTGCCTGATAGCCCAGCACCCTGCAGATACCCAGCCCGTCACGGGCGGCGGCTAGCCCGGTGTCGATCTGATTGGCGCTGACCACCGGAGTGATGCTCTGATCCCAGAGGCGCCCTTCTACCTGAAACTGCCACACTTCCCCAGAGGGCGAGAAGCACACCGTTGGCCACTCCGACAATTGCTCGGGGTGGCTGGGCTCTCCTCGTTGTTCGATCAGTGCCGGGCTCGCGCAGAGCACATAGGGTGTGCTGCCAATGGTTCGTGCCACCAGCGAAGAGTCGGCCAGGTGGCCAATACGCAGGGCCAGATCAAAGCCTTCCTCAATCACATCCACTACCCGGTCAAGCAGGGTCAGCTCCGCGCGCATGGTGGGATTCTGTTTCAACCACTGGTTAAGCAGCGGTGCAATATGCAGTCGACCAAACATCACAGGAGCCGTAATCGACAGCTTGCCAGCCGGATCAAGGCGTCGGCTGTCGAGCTGGAGCTCAACGGCCTGAATATCCGACAGAATTCGGCGGCAGTGCTGCAGATATTCGCCACCTTCATCGGTAAGAGCAATACGGCGAGTGCTGCGGTTAAGCAGGCGAACCCCCAGGTACTGCTCCAGATTGGCAAGGGTGCGGACCACGGCGGCGGGTGATCGATCCAACTTATCGGCGGCGGCAGAAAGGCTGCCCTCCTCCACAATGGCAACAAAGGTACTCATAGCCTTGAGTTTGTCCATCGTAGGATCCGTTGCAGCGTGTGAAATGGGATTTGTGCAAAAACCTGAATAAAGCTAACAGCTTCACGGCATTTATTGAACCCGCCAGAAGGCGCTTACTGGCACGACCATAGTGAACCTTCGGAGCCAGAAATGAAGCAACCTCAGCGCATTCGTCAATTTGACCATGTGGGTATTCGGGTAAGCGACCGCAAACAGGCGGTGGCATTTTATGAACAGCTCGGGTTTCGGGAGATTCGTTGTTTCGAGAAATACGAAGCCAATGAAATGGAAGCGTCAGAGGGTGTGCGTATTAACCTGATTTTCAATGGAGCACGCCTACCTCACGGCCGAAACGTGTTGCTGGATGAACCCATCAAGCTGCCGGGTGTGACCCACCCCGCCTTTGTTGTGGATGATCTGTACGCCTTGAAAGAGTGGCTTGATGAAGCGGGTATAGCCATTACCGAGGGCATTCACCGCCTTGGCCCGCGTCGAATCACGCTGTTTATTCGTGACCCAGACAGAAATGTACTGGAGTTTAACCAGTTATTACCTGAACCGACGCCTGCGAGCGCAACCTCAGACGCAACACAATAACCCATGAAGGTAAATGCTATGAAACTGTACGACTTGGAACTCTCTGGCAACTGCTACAAAATCCGTTTGTTTGCCGCCTTGGCCGGTATCGAACTGGAGCTGGAAGCCGTGGATATACCTGGCGGCGCCCACAAGCGTTCACCGCTGATCGACCTCAACCCCTGGGGCGAGCTGCCGGTTTTGGTCGATGGCGATATCGTGCTGCGGGATTCTCAGGCGATTCTGGTGTACCTGGCACGTCAATACGGCGGCAACCAGTGGTGGCCGGATGGCGCGGCTCAGCAGGGAGAAGTGATGCAATGGCTGTCGACGGCCGCCAACGAGATTCACAGTGGCCCCAACGCTGCTCGCTTGGTAGAGAAGTTTGGCGCCCCGCTGGATAAAGAACGTGCACTGGAAGTCAGCACACAGCTTCTGCCATTGATCGAACAGCACCTGAGCCAGCATAAATGGCTGGCACTGGGCCGCCCAACAATTGCGGAGTGCGCCGTGTTCCCCTACTTGGCGGTAGGTTGGGAAGGCGGCGTAACGCTTGAGCCCTACCCGGCCATTCAGGCCTGGATGGAGCGCATAAAGGCACTGCCGAATTACCTCGGTATGCCTGGGATCAAAACCATGAGCACTGCACAAGCAGCCACCCACTACTAGGAAACCATCACACCTTTAAAAGTGCTAGGCGTACCATTGTGGATCGCCAACGCTGACGGCCCTCATTTCGGCAGTTTCGTTGGCCCCACAACGGACATTGACTAAGTACGGCTGTCGGCCGTTCTCTGCCTTGATTATCGTCTACTTACACGCAACACCAGCTCACCGCTCTCCAGGTGGCGGGATGTCAACGCGAAGCGGATATCGTCACTGCGCGGATACCTAGTACCCGCATCGGGCATATCAGAATCGAGCGCTGTCCACCGAGCTCTGATCAACTGCCCGCCACTGCCGTCATCGTCACGGATACCTACGGTCAGCGTATCCTGAAATAGATGCTCACCAAAGTAGTGCCGGTCTCGTAGTACCCGTCGTTCGCGAACGTAGTGTGGCAACAGACGCAAGCGAATCTGAAAATGGGAATAACGTTCTCTGTTACTAGGCCGGCGTGAGCTCATCAGGAAGGTTTGAAATAACGTATCGTGACTGTTCTCCAGATCCCTGGCACCTAACACCAGCGCCGAGCCATGCTCCTCGCGCTGGTCGGTCATCACCACCTGCTCGCCGCGAATAAGCACCGTTGCTTCAATCTTAAGGAAGCGCAGATCCTCGTCATTACGCAGCGTGTCCCGCAAACGCACTCCCTCCAAATCGATTTTCACGCAGGTATCGCCGAATAGGAAACGCTGCAGGTTCTGATACCCCTCCTCAGAGTTGACGATTCCCAACGGCCCGCTGTGGCTGCGATAAACAAAGGCGCGGCTGCTGCCACGTACATAGGCGTGATCCATCTGCACCAGGCCGTCGCTGCCGGGCCCCACTGCCAAACGGGCTAGATTATAGTCAGTATGGTTTGTGCCGATCAGCGAAAACACTCGCTCTGTTGGAAAATGGTCGCCAATCTCGTGGAGACGATGCTCATCCCACCCGGCGGGGAAATCCAGGTATTCCCTCATGCGCTTAGGGCCAAATGTATCGGAATCGTTGAACCCCAGTAAATCTCGCACACTGGTCAAAAATCCCATGCCTCGACGGAAATGGATCCCACAGTGGGGTGTCGCATAGGTAAATAGGCGCGCCACGCGGTCTTTGGCTCGCTCTTTCAGCACCCGTTGTATCAATGAGCGGCACACCAACCCACCCATGGAATGGGCAACCAGATATACCTGTTCGGCCCCGGTTTGCTTGAGCACGAACTCCAGTAGATGCCCCAGATTCTCGCCCAGCCGCTCGATGTCATCCCGAGTGCCATCACCCACCCGCTCGGATGTGCGGTCATAATAGCGATAGATCCAAAGCGAGCGCATCGCAAAGTTTTTATCCCCGTATCGTTCTTCCTCACCATTGAGGAGTTTGATGCCACCGTCATCATCGACACTGGCAAAAACATCCGTATAGCCATGATCTCTCATCAGGCGAACTAGTGGACTTTCAAAGATAAAGAAATCGGGATCACCGGCTGGCCCGGTTCGCACTTGGGTGCTCCCCAGATTGAAGCCGTAATAAGGCAGGTTTGCTGTCGACTCCACTGCTCCTTTACTGCCCGCATAACCCCTGACATAAATGATCGGCAGATGCTGGTTCATATCAAGCTCCAAGCTAGCAGGCCCGGCGCAACAGCACTGGCCAACTTGTCCGCAATACATTTATGTATAGACCCATTGTGCCCATAGCACGAACAATGGAAATGAAACCAACAGCAGGTCAGCTCTACACCACCGACTTGAATTCGCAGAGCGGTTTGTTACGTACGTTTTACCGTGTGCACGGGAACCCAACCAACTTCACCCGTTGCTCTACAAACTCGATACCAAGAATTTAGCTCAAAGAGGGCTGCTAGCTTTTCACCTACAACGGTATTGAGCTCCACAGCGTCATAATCGTGAAGCATGATGCCAATGGAGCCACAGGCTAGCTTATCGATATATTGAATCGGTGCCCAACCCTGCACACCTGATTCAGTAGTGACGAATATCCAATTTGGGAACTCGTCATCCATTTCACCAAGGCTCACCCTATCGCCTTGTTTCAGATATATTGGATTGGGGTATTCGGATATATGTTCTTTAACTACAACAACGTCCACTGTTTTCTCCAAGGCGCATAACCCAAGGCTGCACAGATGCAGTGAAGCTCACCCCTGTTATCAGTGCTTTTAACTCGCCAGGCGTCAACTGTAAAGGTGGCAGCTCGAACCCTTCTGATAAACGGTATCCATCACCTGGCTCACCATAAACAGGTATTCCAGGTAGAGACCGATCATCAACATAGCGATAGATGGCTTTTTCAGACACCATCAATTTCACAGCAAGTTGTTTTGCAGTAATCGGCTGATGTCTGCGCAAGATATTGGTTAACTGAAAAAGCCTATCTGATTTCCGCACGCTCTACCCTTGCAAACTTTGTGGCTTAACGCCCCTGGTGTTCGGAGGAAACGTACTTGATTGCTTGGTAATGCATCATTAGCCCCCTTCTTTAAGGACATTGCCCTGCTCATTAACTTTGCAGGAAAATCAAATTGTATTGAAGCAACCATCCTTCTCATATGCTCTAAAATCAGGCGAAAGTCATTTAGTAATTTGACGGCCAACGTTAGCCGAATCAAGCTTGCATCATCATCATGATTCCTGCCAGAGCGGCGACGATCCCCGTTAGCTGCAGCAAGGTTGCCCGTTCACGAAGAATGAGGAAGGCCAGTATGGCGGTCGGGATTGGCGTCAAGGCGCCAGCCACGGCGACTACCGACAGCATGCCTTCACGGGCAGCGATGACGAAGGTAAGCGTACCGAGGGTTTGGCACAAACCGACCGCACCTACTACCCATAGGCTTTTCACTGGTATTTTCAGGGATGGCCGCAGCGCCGGGATCAAGACAGCCACAGCAAGCGCGGACGCCACGGTAGCCGCCGCGGCTGGCCAAAGTGGGCTATCAGACTGAGGCTGATCCAAAAACACGAAGAATAGACCCAACCATAGGCCCGCCACCGAGGCCTGAAGGATACCGCTATCGCAGGCCAGAAATCCGCGCTGGCGCAGATGGCCACGAGTGCCCCCGGCATAATGTTCGGACTCTTGGGGCGTCTCCTGCTCGTCGGGCTTTGCACCGCCGCTAACCAAGGCTATGGCAACAACAACCAACCCAATTCCCATCAGGGCTACCGCCGAGGGCCGCTCCCCCAGTGATAGACCGATGACTAATGGCGCAACCGCCGTCCAGACTCCCGTGACGGCAGCGATGACGCCCATCGTACCGTTGGCCAGGGCACGATAGTAAAGAATAAAGCCCAGTCCAAGAACGGCTCCCGCCGCACTCCCCCAGGCCAGTTCGGAAGCGCCGGGCCTGCCAGCTAACCCAATCGCCAGCACCGTAATCACCACAGCACCGATGGATTGCGAGTAGAGCACCAGTGTCAGCGGAGACATCCTTCGCCCTACCAGACCCGCCAAAAAATCAGCGACACCAAAACTAATCGCAGTTAACAACCCAAACAGTAAAAACACAGGAACCCCCTCGCGCATCGCATAGCAGTACAACCGTTCAGCCCTGATTGGCTGTAGCGAAGGAGCCTGAAGGATGTACAACCTTGGCGCATCGGTCTAAAGACCGATGCGCTATGCCAGCCTGCCAGTTGGGGGGATTAATCGGTGCTGCTGGAGCACTATCCAGCGCGGGGTGGTTTGAGCAGTGAAGTGTCTTGGGCGTACACCGCCAAGTGAACACGGCTGGACATGCCCAGCTTGCCTAACAGACTGCTCACGTGGGTTTTCACGGTTTTCTCCGTAATGCCAAAGCGCTGCGCTATTTCCGCGTTGCAGGCACCTTCCGCGATCAGCGTTAATACCTGACACTCCCGATCTGTGATGCAGTCGCGTATCGGGTCCTCCGCCAGCGCCTTGCACACAAGCGGATCTATCGCTGCCCTGCCCTCACTGATCGCGCATAGGGCGTTGCGAATCTGTTCCGAACCGGCACCATGAGACAGGTACCCACTGGCCCCAAGCCGCAATGCTTCCCGTATGTACTCTGGATGCAGCTCACGGGTGAGGACAACCGCACGCTCGGTGCGCTGGTTCTCAGTCAGGTATTGCAGCAGCGAGAAACCGGGCTCGCCGGGGAGATCGATTTCAAGCAGCACGATGTCCACACCTATTGCATCAAGCGCCGTAATGGATGCTTCCACCGTCGCGGCGTCTCCCACATGCGAGTAACCGGGCCAAGAGGCGATCAGAGTTCGCAATGCATCGCAGAAAAGGCGATCACTGTTTACAACGAAAATCCTAATGGGTTTCTGCACGGTTT
>NZ_REBQ01000203.1 GCF_007692655.1 Halomonas sp. | reverse complement strand
GCCGGTTACTTTTTGCTGATAGAACACATCGTAAATCTCCTGAATCAGCGCCAAATCTGGGGCTGAGTAGTTGGTGCTTTTGTACTCCTGTAGTAGCGCTTCCCGCTGGCCAGTGGGGTTGTTGAACACGTAGTCGGTGTATTCGGGATTAAAGATTTCGTTGACGAAAGGGCTGTCATCCGAGGGTTTAAAGGCCCATGCCCGGCTAATAAGATCCACCTGAATCCCTTCGCGGCCGTGCAGATCAAGAAATATCTCAGCGGCGCTCTGGCCCGCACCAATCACAGCGATGCGTTTGGGTGCACCTTGCTTTGCCAGCTCTCTGAGGTAGTGGCTGGAGTGGAAGACCCGTGGGTCGTCTTTTAGCCCGGCGAAGCACTCCGGCACATTGGGTGCGCCGCCCACACTGATCACCAGTGAGCGGGTGAGCCTTTCATGTACCGCGCCGTTCTCATCCCGTGAACGCACGCGGAGATAGGCGACCTCGTCGTTGTCAGTTTCGGGCAGTACTTCAAATACGTCTTCTCCATAGGCGCACTGGTGTTCAAAGTGGCTGGCAGTCCAGCTTAGGTAGTCATTGAACTCGTGGCGGCTGGGGAAGAAGGTCTGCAGATTGATAAAGTCCTGCAGGCGGCCTTTGCTGTGGAGGTAATTGAGAAAGCTGAAACGGCTGCCCGGGTTACGCGGCGTGACCAGGTCTTTGAGGAAAGAGATCTGCATATGGGCATTTTCCAGCAGCATATGCGGGTGCCAGGCAAAGCAGGGTTGGCGCTCGATAAAGAAGGCATCCCGTGCTTGCCCTGCCTGGCGTTGTTCGTCAAGCGCAATGGCCAGGGCAATATTAGAGGGGCCGAAGCCGATGCCGATCAAGTCGTGAATATGCATAAGAGTCCTCGTGGCTGACGTGTTCATAAGGTGAAGCGTGGGTCGGGTCGTGGCGCAGACCCAGGGTGCGGAGGCAGCGGAATCCAGCTGCGCTCGTTAAAAAAGTGTTCGCGTAGCTGCATGCCGAGCATGGCCCGCTTATGGGGGAAATCGAACGCCTTAACATGGGCATAGCCGCACTGGGCAAGGTTGCGCAGCATCTTGGCGTTATCCACGCGGGGCTCGATCACCAGGCGCTGAGTTCGGCAGTCGTCCAGAAACAGATAGTGCGAGATGGAGGGCATCCAGGCAGCCACATAGGGGCGCCCACGAAATGCAGCTTCGCCGATCAGTACGTGCCAGCCGCGATCAAAGTCACCGGCATCGTAATAAGCGCCGATGCGATCCTCCTTGGCCCAGTAGGTCTCGAAATAGCCGAAGGGTTCGCCGTCGATACAGCCGATCAGCGGTACCACGCTGGGGTTTTGCAACGTGCTCTCCAGCCGCTCGCGGTGCTGTTGCAAGTCGCCCTGCTCTTCCCAGAAGTGGGCAACAACCGGATCGTTCATCCAGCGGTTGAAGCGTTCAAGGTCAAGTTCCAGGTCAAGCACGCGAAAACTCAGGGTGGCATCGAGCCAGGGAATATGGCGCTGATAGACCGTGCCACTGGGGCGCGGCGGGCGGCGTAGATGGCGCTTTCCGTTCTCCAAGATAGGCTGCTGCGGGTAGGGGCGCATGGAGGGAGAGGTAAGCCAAAGGGCTGGCAATTGCCAAAATAGCTCCGCGTAGGCCCAGAGTTCGCCTTGAAGATCTTTAACCGCGATTCCATTGGCACTCAGGGCGGTGTGCAAAACCGTGGGGAGCTGTAGGCGCAGTGCAACTGTGCTTGGGGAAAAGGCAAAAGCGCCTTCGATAGCAGCAAGCAACGCTGGGAGCGGCGGTGCGGAGCGCTGTGGCCATCGCAATGTATCGCCCACCAATGACCACTCAAGACGCTCTTGATGCCCCTCCACATAAAGCGTCTGTGTGGTTACCTCATAGGTGACTTGATAGGCGCACCCCTCTGGGCGTGAAAGCAGCACCGGTATTGCTAAGCGCTCCTCACGGGACGGCCCTACCTCGTGGCGTTCTATTTGTGTTTGTGCCTGTACAGAACTGGACACCGTTAAGCTCCTATCAAGAAAGATCAACCCATAAAAAAATATCAGCCCACCCAATGCGGAGGTTTGCTGACTTCCTTATCTAAGGACGAATGAGAATGAGGCTTGTTTACAAGAAAGAGGGTTAACTTTTTGCAGAGGTGGTTCGTCTCTATAAGCAGATGCCGTTTTTCAATCGCTTTCTAACGAGGTGAATGTGCTTCCCTATTTGATTCGTCAAACCCGTGGGCTGATGACCGCCGCCGCTATTGCCAGCATTCTCTCAGGGCTTTTTAGCGTGCTGCTGATTGCTCAAATTAATACAGCGTTAAATAGCGATGCCGCCAGCCGTGCCAGTGCCGCTTGGGCTTTCGCAGGGATTGCCTTGGCCCTAATGGCCTGTCGAATGGTGTCAACGGCGCTGTTTGAGCGGCTGGGGCAGCGTGCCTTGGCCGAGCTACGCAATTTTATCGCCCAGTGTGTGGCCGTTACCCCCTTCGCTCAGTTTGAGCGTGTGGGCAGTGCGCGGATCCAGTCAGCACTCACCGAGCACAGCAACAACGTGGCGGTACTGTTCGTTAGCTTGCCGGTGATTTTGACTAATACGGTCATTGTGGTGGGGTGTTTGGGCTATCTGGCGGTACTCTCCTGGCAGGTATTCTTGTTTGCGTTGGGGGTGATTGGCTTGGGCGCTGTGGGCTACCACCTTGTGCACTTACGCGCCATTCACTACCTCCAGAGTGCGTCATCAGAGCAGGATCGCCTGTTTGGGCATTTCCGTGCGCTGACCGATGGGGCAAAAGAGCTGCGCCTGCACCAGCGCAAGAGCCGGGTCTTTATGGATCAGATTCTGGGAGAGTCGATTGAAGGCGTGCGACGGCTGCGTACCTATGGCATGTCGCTGTTCGTGATCTCGACCAGTTGGGGGCAGTTCCTGATGTACGCCTTTATCGGCTTGGTGCTGTTTGTGTTGGTAAGCGATGGACCCAACCAAACCCAGGTAATGACCGGTTTTGCCTTGGTGTTTGTGTTTATGGTGACGCCCCTGGAAGCGCTGCTGATCAATATTCCGCGGATCAATATGGCGCGGGTAGCCGCTAGTCGAATTGATGACATCACACGCGAGATGCCACAGGGGCAGGAGAGGCTGGCGTCACCTCAGGTACCTGATTTTCAACGTCTTGAATTGCGCGACGTCACCCATCAGTACTACCACGAGCAGAGCGATGACTTCTTTGAACTGGGGCCGATTAATCTGAGCTTTACGCCAGGAGAAGTGGTGTTTCTGGTGGGGGGCAACGGTAGCGGCAAAACCACACTGGCCAAAGTGGTAGTGGGGCTCTATCCGCCGGAAGGTGGCGAAGTATTGCTCAATGGCGAACCTGTCGAGGCGGATGGTTGGGATGCTTACCGGCAGCTCTTCTCGGTGGTGTTCTCGGACTTCCATCTCTTCGAGCGCCTGTTGGAAGCACCGCGTGATGATCTGGATGAAGAGGGCAATCGTCTGTTGGCGAAATTGCACTTACAGCACAAAGTACAGGTTGAAAATGGCGCGTTCACGACTCAGGCGCTCTCTCAGGGGCAACGCAAGCGGCTAGCGTTGGTGGTGGCCTACCTTGAAGACCGCCCGTTTTTGGTGTTTGACGAGTGGGCGGCGGATCAAGATCCGCTATTCAAAGAGGTGTTCTACACCGAGGTGTTGCCCGAGCTAAAACGCATGGGCAAAGCGGTGCTGGTCATCACCCACGATGACCGCTACTTCCACCTCGCGGATCGATTGGTGAGGCTGGAGAGCGGCAAGCTGTTGGCACCAGAGCTGCCGGGTGGCGCTGAGGTGGCGGTGGTGTCCTCAATGGCCACTTGACACCATGCGCGCCAACACCTTGTCCTTGAACCAGAAACGGTGAATTAGTGCCATTGCTATGTGGCCGAGCACTAATCCACATAGCAGCCACGAGAGCGGGCCGTGGAGAAGATCGGCGGGGGCAATCATCCAGGTAATGTCGCGCTCTGCTTCGGGCAGTAGCTCCATGCCATAGAAGCGCAGCGCGCCGCCACGGCCATACTGGCGGAGAATGGCAAACGCTGGCAGCCACAGTAGCAACCCATAAAAGGTGATATGCATCAGCCTCGCCAGGTGCCCGCCCAGCCCTGGCGGGTGGGAAGGGCGCTGTTTTCGATTCACCCATGCCCAACCGAGGCGAAACAGAGTTACGATCAGGATCAAAAAACCTAACGAGCCGTGGGGCCCAATACTCGCTAAAAACAGCGTGATAGTGTTTTCGCCCGTTCCTCGCCATGCCAGCAAAACAGTGAATTGCAGTGTGACGAGTGCGGCAGTCAGCCAGTGAAGTACACGGCTTATGCGCCCGTAGTGGCTGGGGCTATCTCGCCAGCCCAGAGATGTGGGGGCTGGCGTACCTGCATGATGGCTGTTTAGCGCCGTGGTATTTGCAGCCCCTTTAACCATTGGCCTTACCTTGGCGCCAGTAGCCCATGCTGGTGACGTACTGTTTGGGGAGGCCACACTCGTTGACTAAATAGCGACGCAGCTGCATGGCAACTTTGGTTTCAGCGGCGATCCAGGCGTAGAAGGGCGCACTGTCATCCAGGGTGGCGGGCTCCCAGAGGGGGCCGTCCTCATCGTCGCTTTCGTTGTTGCTAGTGGCTGTCGCAGGGGCGCCACCTAGTGCTTGAATTTCCTTATGTAAATCAATGTCTCGCACTGCTCTCATCAACAGCTCTCCGTGCTGGCAGCCTGGTTCGCTATCGCGGGCCAGCCAGTGCAGCTTAGCGGCATGAGGTAGCGCCTGAACGTCATCGCTTCGGGGCACCTCGAACAGTGCTTCGACTCTGGGTTTAAGGGGGAGATCGTCAAGGGTTTCGAGAATGCCCGCTGCTGCGGGCAGGGCGGTTTCATCAGCAATGATCAGGATACGGCGCACGTGCTGCGGTGGCTTCCACTCATAGCCAAGTTTAGGGCCTTCCGCGTTAGCAACGGGGGCTGTCATGGCCAGGCGGTCACCAGGGCGGGCGTGCATAGCCCAGCGGGAAGCGGGCCCATTATCGCCATGGAGCACAAACTCAACGTCTACCTCGGCCTTCTCCGGGCGCAGGGCGCGAATGGTATAGGTACGTGCAGAGGGCCGCTGGGCATCTGGCAACGCGCGGTAGGCGCCGTACCAGTCGTGCTCTTCCAATTTGGCAATCTCAAACAGTGGGTCGAGAGTGCCACCTCCTTCTGGAAAGAATAGCTTGACGCGCTGATCCGGTGCGTAGGTCGCCATTTTGCCAACATCTGGGCCAGTAAAGGTAAACCTGACTAACGAGGCGCTGACTTGGGTGCGCCGGGTGAGGGTGATATCAAAAAGTTGGTAGGACGTCTTAGCCATAGCGATTGCCTCCTAATTAAAGAGTATCAATTGTAGTGCTAATCGTTATCATTTAGAATTGTATTTTAGTATTCAATCTTATACGTTCAAAATGCGAAGGCTCAGCAAATGCCTCTTAACATCACCTCACGAATAATTCTTATGCTTAATGCGCTATTCGCTGCCATGGGGCCAGTCATGTGCCCAACAGTTAGAGAGGTTAAAACACCATGTTAGGCTCAGCGCCGACGAGTCGGAGAATAGGCGGTGGGTCCCCGGCATTGGTCTGCTGGCTGATGAGCCTGCCGCTGGTGGTGCTGTTTTGGATAGGGCTGGAGGGGCAGGGCGGCTTTGCTTTGGGGCTGCATGCGCTGATAGCGCCATCATTTGAAAACGTTGACGAGTTGCTGCTCTATTACGCCTGGTGGCCACGCCTTTCGATCGCCTTGCTGGCCGGGGGCGGTTTGGCGTTGGCGGGAGTGTTAATGCAACAGGTGTTGCGCAATCCGCTGGCATCGCCCACCACGCTGGGGGTGGCGTCGGGCGCCAACCTAGCACTAATGACGGCAACGTTGTTGGCCCCTGGGCTATTGGTAGTGGGGCGCGAATGGGTTGCCTTAGTGGGTGGCGCGCTGGCGGTGGGGTTAGTTTTCCTGCTCTCTTGGCGTCGTGGTTTGGCACCTATTGTGGTGGTACTTGCGGGCTTGGTAGTCAACTTGTACTTGGGGGCGCTTTCCACAGCACTGTTGCTGTTTAACCACGAGGCGCTCTCCGGGCTGCTGATTTGGGGGGCGGGCTCGCTGGCACAAAACGGTTGGGACGGTGTCGAGATACTCTGGCCACGGTTGGCGCTTAGCTGCGTTGCGGCGTGGTTTTTGCTGCGCCCCTTGGCGGTGCTGGAGCTGGATGATGCCAGCGCCAAGAGTCTGGGGGTGTCCCTTGCCTACTTACGCTTTGCGGGTATGGGGCTGGCGGTGTTTATTACCGGCAGTATCGTCAGCGTGGTGGGCATCATCGGCTTTATTGGTCTGGCCGCGCCCAATATTGTGCGCATGGCGGGGGCTCGGCGCTTAGGGCCGCGGCTGATTTGGTCGACGTTGCTGGGGGCCGTGCTGTTGGCCACCACGGATCTACTGCTGCAGCAGTTCGGTGGCATGGTGGCGGCCTTTATTCCCACCGGTGCGGTTACCGGCGCCCTGGGGGCGCCGCTGCTAATGTGGCTGATTCCTCGCTTGAAACTGCAGGGTGACAGGCCGCCGAAAGGGGCTGGCGTGTTCGCTCATCGCCATCCTGCCCCCTCCCGGTTAGCGGCGGGTTTAATTCTGGCGCTGCTGGGCGCGACGGTGCTCGGGCTGCTGGTTGGCCAAGGTATCGATGGCTGGTATTGGTTAGCCCCCAATAACTGGAACGTCATGCAGTGGCGCCTGCCGCGGGTAATGGCGGCTGCGGCCAGCGGATTAATGCTGGCGATAGCGGGGACGATTCTACAGCGCCTTTCCGCTAACCCCATGGCCAGCCCCGAAGTGCTGGGTATTAGCGGTGGCTGTGCCATTGCGCTGATTTTGGGGATTTTCCTGCTGCCCGCACCGACCAACGCTATGCTGATCGGGGTCGGCACCCTGGGGGCCTTCGCGACGTTAGTGGTGCTAGTGGGCATCAACCGCAAGAGCGGTTATCTCCCCGAGCGCTTGCTGCTCACCGGGGTGGCGGTTAGTGCGCTGTTTGACGCCGTGCGCAGCGTGATGCTGGCGGGCGGTGACCCTCGTGGCCAGCAGGTGATCGCCTGGCTGGCGGGCTCTACCTACTACGTGGATGTCACTAATGCAGTGGTGGTCGGTAGTATTGCCGCCGTGTTGGCGCTCGCCACGCTGCCTTTTACTCGCTGGCTGGATATCTTGCCGTTAGGCGCACCGACGGCCAAGGCCCTTGGGGTAACCCTCAACCGCGCCCGTTTAGCGTTGTTGCTGCTGGTAGCGCTGTTAACCGCTTGTGCCACCTTGGTGGTGGGGCCGCTATCGTTTATTGGCCTGCTGGCGCCTCATATGGCGCGTTTGGTGGGCTTCTCCCGCGCGGGGCAGCACCTGCTGGGGGCTGCATTGATCGGCATGCTGCTGATGGTGCTAGCGGACTGGGTAGGTCGTCAGATTATCTTCCCCTATGAAATTCCGGCAGGCTTGGTCGCCTCCCTGATTGGCGGCGCTTACTTTATGTGGGGGCTACGGCGGCTATGAGGCAATTATGAATAGCATGGCGACCAAATCGAGTGAGCCTTGGGCGGCGGCGAATCCAGTGGAGGCGTTGTTGGCGCTTTACCGCCAGCCGCCGCTGGATAAGCTGAAAGCCCCCGCGTTTGGTCAGCCTGATGAATTCACACTGACGGCCTCTGCGCTGCTCGACCGCGAGGTATTGGAGGGAGTGGTAAGCCGGTTTACAACCAGCTTTGGTGAGGGGGCTGACCGCAAGGCGGCCGCCTCAATCTGGTCGAAATATTACTTCAGTAGTGTCTCAATCCCCACCCTGGGGGCTAACTTGCTGTTGGAGCAGACGCTGCCGGTAGGTCTGGAGCAGATGCGCCTCGAGCTAGGCGATAAGGGGCAGCCAGCGCGTATTTGGCTGCCTCATGGCGGCGTCTCATTGCATCACCAAACACAAGCACGCTTTAGCGCCCTCTTTGACGATCACTGTACGCCTCTCATTGAGGCACTTGCAGCGGTGTCTGGTCTTTCTGCCAAGGTGTTCTGGAGCAACCTCGGGCACTATGTCGAGTTCATAGGTAAAACCTGCTCGCGGCATCCGGACTTTCCTGGCGCTGGTGAGCCGTTACTGGGTTATCTCGAGACCAAGACGTTGCCTGATGGGCGTCGCAATCCGCTTTACCAACCTGTGCGTTACCTTGAATTGGGCGGAGAAACCCCGACTAGGGTGCGGCGGCTATGCTGTGTCAAATATCGGCTGCCTGGCGAACCGCTGTGTGGCGGTTGCCCGCTGAAGCCCGAAAATAAGCCGACCAAACGCCAACGCTAGCTTTCAGATATCGCCTAACTTTTCGAATTGCCAGGAGGCCCTGCTAATGGAGCTGTTGAGGATTGTATGGCGTGATTACCGCTGGCCCTTTGTGGCGGTGGTGCTGCTCAGTTTGGTAAGCGCAGGTCTGGGCATTGGGGTCATTGCCTTTATCAATGAGCGGATGTTGGGCACCTTTAGCGATCCCTGGCGAATCCTGCCTGAGTTTCTGGGCCTGATTGCCTTGTTGTTAGCGATTACCCTGGCCTCGCAATTAGCCTTGACCACCTTGGGCCACCACTTTGTCTATCGGCTGCGGGGGCAGTTGATCAAACGTATTCTTGATACTGATATCGAGCGTATCGAGCAGATTGGCAGCGCGCGTTTGTTGGCCAGTTTATCCAGCGATGTGCGTTATATCACCGTGGCCTTTGTACGCTTACCAGAGCTTGTGCAGGGTGGAGTGTTGACGGTAGGTGTCACCCTTTATTTGGCCTGGCTTTCACCTGCCATGCTGGCCGTGACGGCGCTGTGGGTGATTGTCACTATCCTGGTGGGCATGCGGTTGGTCGCGAAGGTTTATCGGCATATGGCCAAACTACGCGATTCAGAAGACCGGCTCTACGCGGATTACCAATCGGTGATCGAGGGGCGCAAGGAACTGGCGCTCAATCGCGACCGAGCCGAGTGGCTGTATCGTGATGTTTACACCCCCAACGCAGAGGCGTATCGGCGCCATATCATTCGCGGTGATACCTACCATCTTAGCGCAGTGAACTGGTTCAATATCATGATGCTGGGCGCCATCGGCGTGGTGTTTTTCCTGGCCAATGGCCTAGGCTGGGCGTCGGCGCAGGTGGCCACCACCTTCTCACTCACGCTCTTATTTCTACGCGCGCCGCTTATCCAAGCTATTGGTGCCTTTCCGCCGCTTATTCACGCCAGGGTGGCGTTCGAAAAAATCAGCGGACTTGATCTAGCGGAACACCGCGACTCCTTCGATAGCGGCACGCAGCGCCACGACTGGCAGGAGGTAGCGCTGGAACAGGTCAGCTATCGTTACCCCGCTGAAGAGGCGCGACCAGGTTTTGCCATTGGCCCTATCGATCTGACCTTAAAGCGTGGCGAGGTAGTGTTTCTGATCGGTGGCAATGGCAGCGGAAAATCCACCCTGGCGAGACTGTTGACCGGGCTTTATCAGCCTCAAAGCGGCTGTGTTCGGGTCGATGGCAGGCCGCTACAGGAGGAGGATTGGAAGACCTATCGCCAGCACTTCTCCGCCATCTACACCGATCTGCATCTGTTTGACCGCTTGATGGGCCCAGCGGGGGAGTCACCCGATTCGATGCTGGTGGAGGAGTGGCTGGCAGCCTTAGGCATGCATAGCAAGCTCGATTTTGACGGCGATCGGGTCACCAACGCCAATCTTTCCCAGGGGCAGCGCAAACGCCTAGCAATGCTGCTGGCCGTGGCGGAGCAACGCGATCTACTGCTGCTGGATGAGTGGGCCGCCGACCAGGATCCTCAGTTCCGGCGGGTGTTTTACCGTGAGCTACTGCCCCAGCTAAGGGCACTAGGCAAAACGCTGGTGGTAATCAGCCATGACGACCACTACTTCGACCAAGCCGACCGGCTGCTGGAAATGCGCGGTGGCCAGCTCGTTGAACTCACCGGCGAACAGCGGGAAGCAGCCAGCCGCGATGCGGTGGCAAGGGTGA
>NZ_REBQ01000201.1 GCF_007692655.1 Halomonas sp. | reverse complement strand
GATATGGATGAGGCCAGCGTAAAACAGATCCAGGAAGAGAAGTACCGTAAAAATATACGACTGCGTTAAATCGAAGCAGTTAACAGTAGAGAGTATTCAAGGCCCTTAAAGCCCTTTCGCTTTAAGCATCCATTTCGTTTTAAGTAGCGCCATGAATGCGCGCAGTTTCTCATCCGCCTGATCGCCACTCGAAGGGGTAATGGGTATCTAAAATCAACCCGTTGGCAGCCCAAGAGGCGAGCCGATAATGTTTAAAAGAAGGTATATTAGTAGTAAGCCAACTAGTTTAGGCCATCTGTCACTTTGAAGTCTAAGGAGCGGACCAACCGTGTCACTTAACCCAGCAGCGGAACTCATGCTGATTTTAAAATCAGGACACTGGAAACACTTTTTCGATTCAAAAAACATGCGGCGTGGTGAAGCGTTAGTACGCCAAGAGGGGGTGACTCAGAAAGAGCTGACGTCGGCCGATCAAACGTATTATTTAAAAGGGTTCGTTGAAGATACTCACCGTTATTACGTTCAGGTCAGTATCGAAGAGCAACCTTTTATGCCCAAGATAGTCACGAACTGTGAGTGCCCGGTCGGTAACAGCTGCCAGCATGGCATTGCGCTCATCTTGTCGTTCATTGAAGAGATGGCGGTTAACTCCCCACATCAAAACGACCAGGGAAACATACCTGCTGGCTCAACTACTGAGCACTCCCCCGAAAATCAGTGGAAGCAGTGGCTACAACATATTCGGGCCCCCGCCAAACCTGACGTTCCCCGTGTTGAAGGCCATCGAAGACTAGCGCTGATCGTACAACTGGGCACTTCCCTTCACTCCAGCAACCTGCGTATCACTCCTGTATGGCTGCGACTCTCTCGCTCATTAGTCCAAAAGAATACCCCTGATAAGCAGTGGGTAGACCCTATTGATGTGAAGCACGAAGGCTCTCATTTACAGCCAGCACCCGTTGATGGCTGGCAAGAAGAGATAGAAGAAGCCCTACTACTCTTGATGCAAAGAGGAACTACACGCTATTTAGGTAGCCAATCAGTGGCAGAGTACACGGTCGAAACCAACGTCCAGCAGCGTGCACTTATTCGCTTACTGGAGAGCAACGACCCCCCTCTCATTTTTCACGGTAAACAGACAGGTGAGCCACTAAGCTACGCGCCCAATCGCAGCTTAAAGATGGAGTGGCGCCTTGGTGAAGATGGTCTGCAGCGCCCCATCGCGTTACTGGATGAAACGCCTGTCGACCACCACCGCACAACGCTGTTTACGATTGGCGAAACCCTTTGGCACCTCGACCTGAACCGGGCCAAATTTGGCCCCATTGAGGGTGATGCTAGACTATTTACCCAACTCCAATATGCGCCAGGATTGCCGCCTGACAAGTCCGGTTGGCTAGCACTACACGTGCAACAAACGCCTGGCCACCCAACGGATTTTCATCCTCCCACAACGCTCGAGCAGCAGCGTATAAAAGATACTGCTCCTTCGTTATCCATGCATATTAAAATGTTGTCATTGCGCCAACCGCTATCACCAAGCCACACCTATACCCTTGGCACCGGGGTTCTGCGCATCGTGTATGACGGCATTGAGTTATCCCCTGACGACACACAAGAAGTAAGCATTCAGCAAGCGGACAAGCTGGTTTATATCACTCGAAACCTGGAGGCAGAGAAATCGCTTGTTCAGCAGCTTCCCAGTGAGATCGCACCGCTTAAGGCACTGTTGGGAAAGGTAAGCCAGTACCCGAGCCCCTTTGACCAAGATAGCATGGTGCTGCTTAAGCATAAGGTCATGCCTCGCGTCATGGATCAGTGGCCAGACTGCTTGGCCTCACCGCAGCAATGGTGGCCCATGATCCACCAATTGCGGCAGTTGGGTGTCGCCGTCACGCTTGATGATAACTTTCCTAGCGAGCCCACCTACCTTGCCCCTGGCGACTGGGATGGCGAGCTGAAAAAAAGTAGTGGCGGCTGGTTTACGCTCTCCCTCGGCATTGAATTAGACGGTGAGCGCGTTGAGTTATTGCCGCTGCTTGGCCAACTACTTGATGACCCCAACTTCCCTCTTGAACCAGCCCCAAATGAAATAGAGGAAGCCTCTTGGGACATAGCCTTAGGCGATAACAGGTTCGTCGCACTGCCCCGCAAACGTCTGCGTGAGCTGATTGTGCCGATTATTGACTCGTTGCGCGACGCCACTTCCCACCTAAAAACACTTAAGTTACCCGCTAATCAGGCCGTCGAACTGGCTGAGCTTGCCGCTCAGCAGCACTGGAAAGGACGTAACAGTATTCGCCAGTTAGCTCGGGCCGTGAAACAGTTGCCTGACGAGGTCAAAACACCCCCTGAGTTTAATGGCACCCTGCGACCCTACCAAACCAGGGGCCTCGCTTGGCTGCGCTTTTTGGCCACGCTGAATATTGGCGGTATTCTTGCGGATGACATGGGCCTGGGCAAAACCATCCAAGTGTTAGCGCATGTGCTGGATGAACGTGCCCAAGGGCGGTTAAAAGGGCCCATACTTATTGTGGCTACCACTAGTTTGGCCAGTAATTGGCTGGCTGAAATAAAGCGATTTACCCCCACACTGACGCCGCTTGCCATTACCGGTAGAAAGGGTGATCGTGCTCGCTTACTGACCCAGCTTAAGCAGGTGGATATCGTCATAACCACTTACCCATTGCTTAATTACGATTTAACAGCGCTGAAAGCGCAGCCGTTTAGCCTTATCGTTTTTGACGAGGCACAAATGATAAAGAACCCCGCCGCCCAGACTGCTAAATCCGTACGCAAGCTATCGGCTAAACGCCGTCTTGCGCTCACAGGCACCCCTTTAGAAAATCATTTAGGCGAGCTATGGGCTGAAGTTGATGCCATCAATCCCGGTTTCCTTGGCAGCCAAAAGTGGTTTGACCAACACTACCGCCGTCCGATAGAGCAGCATAGTGACGCAGACGCCCGTGCACGGCTGTTAAGGCGCATCGACCCGCTGCTGCTTAGGCGAACCAAACAAGAAGTATTAACAGACCTACCCGCTAAAACCGAAATACAGCGCTACGTGGAGCTGTCTGGCAAACAGCGTGAGCTTTACGAAAGCCTGCGCCTTGCTCAACACGAGCGCGTGCAGCAATCGCTTTCCCAGCGCGGCATGGCGCATAGCGGCTTTGTGGTACTGGATGCGTTGCTGAAGCTACGCCAGGTGTGTTGCGACCCTCGTCTGGTTAAGCTTGATAGCGCTCAACGGATCACCCACTCAGCCAAGCTGGATCTTTTAATGGAGATACTGCCAGGCCTGATAGCGAAAGGACGCCATATTTTGGTCTTCTCCCAATTCACTAATATGCTGGGGCTGATCGGAGAGGCGCTGGAAAAAGACAACATTGCATTTTTAACGCTAACCGGCCGAACCCCTGCGGAAAAGCGCGCAGAATACATTGAACAATTTCAACGAGGCGACGTGTCAGTCTTTCTGATTAGCCTCAAGGCAGGAGGGGTCGGGCTCAATCTAACCCAAGCGGATACCGTGATACATTATGACCCCTGGTGGAACCCAGCGGTTGAAGCACAGGCCACCGGCCGCGCTCACCGTATCGGCCAAAAGAGGCCTGTCTTTGTCTACAAACTAGTCGCCAGTGGCACCGTGGAAGAGCGCATTATGAGTATGCAAGAGCGCAAGTCAGCGCTTTCCAACGCGATTCTGGTCAACGATAGCGCTGAGAACGAAAAGGGAGCCGTGGGCAAATCTATTAATGAAGATGACTTAGCTAAGCTATTTGCGCCTATGGATTCCTAATTATTATTAACCACCATCTTCCTGCTGGCATCGTCACCCCCAGCGTCGATGACGAATGGCACGACCACAAACACGTGACCCCGCACTTGGCGGGGCCATCAACAGAGCTAGGCAATGCTGTCAGTGCATCTTCGCCTTAGCCTCCCTGTTGCTGCATCTGCTCCTGCATCTGTTGCATTTGCTCCTGCTGCTGAGCCATAGCCTCATTCAGTCGATCTTGCTGCTCCTGCGTGAATACGCTTTCGATCTGAGACTGTATGATGATGCTATCAGCGGTCATCTCAGCCGTCAGGTCACCAAGCCGCTCTGCATCCGCACGAATGGCAGCTTCATCGTAATCAGGCTGAACGTGCTCACTGAGTTGCTGTTGCAACTGCTGGGCTTCCTGCTCATTGGCACCGATGTCATTTTGCATCTGGGTCAAAAGGTTGCTGAGCTCTTGCCTCTGCCCCTCATCCAGATCCACCATTTCGTCGAGTTGGTTAACTTGGTCATCGACACTGGGGGTACCACCGCCCATTTGCTGAGCCATCGCGGGCACACTGAATACCAGGGCGGCCACTGCTGGGACGAAAAGTTTAGCTAGCTGCATTAAAGGCTCCAATTACTTACAAATTTGTATTTCCTGCCCGACGAAATCCTGACGGGTCTTGTGATCCGACAATACTGTTTTGAAAAAATTCGTCGTAAGGGCAAATTGCTGATTACTATAAGAAGCGGGGCCTTGCCGCGCCATTTGCACTCATGGAGATGTAAACGTGTTCACGCGCTACCCGCTTGTTACGATCGTCATCGCCCAGCTGTTTGGCACCTCGCTATGGTTTAGCGTTAACGGCGTTGGCCTGGCGCTGCAAGATGCCGTAGGCCTGAGCGAAAGCGACCTGGGACTGCTCACTATCGCCGTTCAGGCCGGGTTTATTAGCGGAACTCTGTTCATCGCCACCAGCGGCCTTGCTGACCGCGTCCGCGCCAGTCACCTGTTTGCAATATCCGCGGTACTCGGGGCCGTCATCAACGCCGCTTTTATTGGCGTGGCTGACAGTGTGTCGCTGGCTGCTATTGCGCGCTTTGCCACCGGGCTTTGTTTAGCGGGCATCTACCCTCTCGGCATGAAGCTGGTGGTGAGCTGGACACCCAGCCACGCAGGCGCCGCGTTGGGTTGGCTGGTGGGCATGCTAACGTTGGGCATTGCTTCGCCGCACCTGCTGCGTGGTTTAACGCTGCATTTACCCTGGCAGTGGCCGCTGCTGCTTGCCTCACTGCTGGCGCTGGCCGCCGCGCTGATGATTTATCTGCTCGGCGTCGGCCCCCACCTACCGGCCACTGCCAAAAGCGGGCGTCCCTGGGCAGGCTTAGCGGCATTCAAGCAGCCCCGCTTTCGCGCCGCCGCCCTGGGCTATTTTGGCCACTGCTGGGAGCTTTACGCCCTTTGGGCACTGGTACCCTTTCTGGTCGCCCGGGAGTTGGAACGTCTGGGTGCCTCAACTGCTGCTCAGCCATGGCTAAGCTTTGCGGTGATCGCACTGGGATTACCCGGCTGCGTGCTGGCGGGCAAATGGAGCCGCCAAATCGGCAGTGACCGAGTGGCCTGCGTTGCGTTGGCAACCTCTGGCGCGCTCTGCTTGGTGTATCCCCTTTTGGGCAGCGCCTCCCCCTGGCTTTTATTGGCACTTCTGGGCCTATGGGGAGTCAGCGTGATTGCCGATTCCGCTCAGTTTTCAGCCCTGGCCAGCGCCACGGCCCCGCCCGAACGGTTAGGCGCAGCACTGGCCATGATGAACGCTATCGGCTTTGGGTTGACCATCCCTTCCATTGCCCTGGTCACTGCCCTCTGGGCAAGTCAGTCACTGACGGTGATCTGGTGGCTGCTACCGGGGCCCATCTTAGGTTTACTCGCGATGCGCGGCTTTTCTGCACACCACGTCACCTCTCACAATCGAGGGTGAGTAGCCCCTGACGATCTCGGCGCTATCGCGGTATACTCTCGCGCAATACATTTTCATATTTTGCACATTTATTGCCAGCCGTGAGCCGACTCCCCCATGGAAAAGACCTACCAACCCGAACAGATCGAAACCCGCTGGTACGAGCGCTGGGAAGCTGACAACCGTTTTGCCCCCTCCGGCCAGGGCACGCCCTTTTCGATCATGATTCCACCGCCCAATGTGACCGGCAGCCTGCACATGGGCCACGCGTTCCAGGACACCATTATGGATACCCTGACGCGCTGGAAGCGGATGCAGGGTAACAATACCCTGTGGCAGGTAGGCACCGACCACGCCGGTATCGCCACGCAAATGCTGGTGGAGCGCAAGCTGGCCTCTGAAGAGGGCAAAACCCGCCACGACCTTGGCCGCGATGCGTTTATCGATAAAGTGTGGGAGTGGAAACACGAATCTGGTGGGCATATTACCCGCCAGTTGCGCCGCATGGGCGCCAGCGTTGACTGGTCCCGGGAGCGCTTCACCATGGACGACGGCTTTTACAAAGCGGTTCAAGAAGTGTTTGTGCGCCTGCACGAAGAGAAGCTGATTTACCGTGGTAAGCGCTTGGTCAACTGGGACCCCACGCTGCACACCGCCATTTCTGACCTGGAAGTGGAAAACAAAGAGCAGCAAGGCAGCTTCTGGCACTTCCGCTACCCGCTGGCGGATGGCGTTAAGACCGATGACGGCAAGGACTACCTCGTCGTGGCCACCACCCGCCCGGAAACCCTCCTGGGCGATACCGGTGTGGCGGTCAATCCGGAAGATGCGCGCTACGCCTCCCTGGTCGGTAAATTTATTGAGCTGCCGCTGGTTGGTCGTCGGATTCCTATCGTCGCTGACGAGCACGCTGATATGGAGAAAGGCTCCGGCTGCGTAAAGATCACCCCGGCCCACGATTTCAACGATTACGAAGTCGGCAAGCGCCAGAACCACCTGCTGATCAATGTCTTCTCCAAAAACGCGGCGATTCTTGAACAAGCTGAAATTTTCGACCTGAAAGGCCAACCCCAGCCAGACGAAGACGCGACCCTGCCCGCCAAATATGCGGGGCTTGATCGCTTTGAAGCGCGTAAGCAGATCGTTGCCGATATGGATGCCCTGGGCCTGCTGGAGCAGGTAGAAGCCGTTAACAACACCCTGCCTTACGGTGACCGCTCCGGCGATGTCATCGAGCCGCTGCTCACCGATCAGTGGTTTGTGGCCGTGGAGTCCCTCGCCAAGCCCGCCATTGAGGCGGTGGAAAACGGCGATATCCAGTTCGTGCCCAAGAACTACGAGAACATGTATTTCGCCTGGATGCGCGACCTGCAGGACTGGTGTATCTCCCGCCAGCTGTGGTGGGGCCACCGCATTCCCGCCTGGTACGACGCCGAAGGCAATGTCTACGTTGCTCGCACAGAAGCCGAAGCTCGTGAAAAGCACAGCTTAGGCGATGATGTTGCGCTGACCCAAGACGAAGACGTACTGGACACCTGGTTTAGCTCCGGCCTGTGGACGTTCGGCACCCTCGGCTGGCCGGAGCAAACGCCGGAGCTGGAGACCTTCCACCCCTCCAGCGTGCTGGTCACGGGCTTTGATATCATTTTCTTCTGGGTCGCCCGGATGATTATGATGACCCTGAAGTTCACCAAGCAGGTGCCGTTCAAAACGGTTTACGTGCACGGCCTGGTGCGCGACGGTCAGGGCCAGAAGATGTCCAAATCCAAGGGCAACGTGCTGGACCCCATCGATCTGATCGACGGTATCACCCTGGATGAGCTGCTGGAAAAGCGCACCGGCAATATGATGCAGCCAAAACAGGCCAAGGCGATTGCCAAAGCCACCAAGGATGAATTTAAAGATGGCATCGAAGCCCACGGCACCGATGCGCTGCGCTTTACCTTCCTCTCCCAGGCCACCACCGGTCGGGATATCAAGTTTGATATGAACCGCCTGGATGGCTACCGCAACTTCTGCAACAAGCTGTGGAACGCCTCACGCTACGTGCTGATGAACGCCGAAGGTGAAGACTGCGGTACAGATGGCAGCGATGTTGAACTCTCTCTGGCCGACCGCTGGATTATTTCGCAGTTGCAGAAAACCGAAGCCCAGGTCACCAGGGCGATGGAGGAGTACCGTTTCGACCACGCCTCCCAGGCGCTGTATGAGTTCGTTTGGAACGAGTACTGCGACTGGTACCTGGAGCTCTCCAAGCCTGTGTTATGGGACGAAAATGCCACGGCTGAAGCCAAGCGCGGCACACGTCGCACGCTAGTGCGCGTGCTGGAAACCATTCTGCGCCTCGCCCACCCCATGATGCCCTATATCACCGAAGAGATTTGGCAGCGCGTCTCGCCCCTGGCCGGGGTGTTTATGGGTGATGACGCATCGATCATGCTGCAAGCCTGGCCGGAAGTCGACGAGAGCAAAATCGACGATCAGGCCAGCCTGGATATCGAGTGGCTGAAAGGCGTGATTATCGCCGTGCGTAACATCCGCGCCGAGATGAATATCTCCCCCGGCAAACCGCTCGACGTGCTGCTGACCAAAGGCAAGCCGGAAGACGCCGAGCGCCTGGAGAGCAACCGCCACTTCCTTTCCAAACTGGCCAAGCTGGAAAGCGTGACTTGGCTTGAAAATCCTAACGATGCGCCGCTGTCAGCCACCCAGTTGGTGGGTGATATGGAAGTGCTGGTGCCGATGGCGGACCTGATCGACAAAGACGCTGAAATCGCCCGCCTAAGCAAAGAGATCGACAAGCAGGACAAGCTGATCGGCGGCATCGAGAAGAAACTCGGCAACGACGGCTTTATCGCCAAGGCCCCTGTCGCCGTGGTCGAAAAAGAGCGTGGCAAGCTCGCAGAGTTCCAAGCCACTAAGCAGCTGCTGGAAGAGCAGAAAGCGAAGATTGAGGCGTTGTAAGGTTGGTGAGTAGTTAGTTGCTGAAACAAAAGCGGCACCCGATAAAGGTGCCGCTTTGTTCAATCTGCATTGGAGAAACATCATGGCTAGTGCCTTTGAGAGCATTGCCCAAGGTCTACAGGAAGCTATCGACCTTAATAAAGAGCAGCCAGTCGCAGCCAAGACCCATAGACCTACTGAGGCAGACGTTACTGCATGTCGTCGCCAAAGAACCAAAGGCGGTACTAAGAGCATTGGGCTAGCAGATATACTTCTTTGAATTCGACATTTCTGACTATGTACCCGTCTGCTATTAGTTGAGTACGTTCAGGCTGCGTATTATTTCGTATTACCCAACTGCTTAACCATTGGCTGAACAAGAAGCGCGGAACCAATCCTCAGTTCCTCAAGCGATCCCGTTGGAAGATATCCAGACGAGGTATACAAACTCACTGCAGCTTCATTGCTTGTTGTTACTGCAAGCTCTATGCGCTCACAGCCTTTGTTAAAAGCCCAGTTAGTGATTTCACTCAGCAAAGATGTTGCTATACCTCCCCCTCTCTGTGAAGGCGAAACCCACATTTGGTAGATATGGGCCGTTTTACTACCCGGCTCATGTATTACCCCCCAAGCGAGTCCAACCGCTTCGCCCGCCAGCTCAGCCATTAAGGGCAGAGCATCCAAATTTCGAAACCCCAGATCCAAACGTGCCTGCCACTCAGCGTCTGAGAACGTTATTTCCTGATCGTAAGTTGAGCCAAAAGAATCAGGCGAATCCTTAAGAGACTTCAACCGCACTGACTTATACAGCGGCCAATCCTGCGGGGTTAATACGCGGATCTTTACGTCACTCATGAACGTGTTTTCCTGCATGATGATGAAGCTCACAGAGGCACTAAAGATCCTGCGCGTAACGCGCAATCATCTCTTCCTGCGACTCAGGGGAGCTACTACCGATCTGCTCTTGAATCATTTGCCCCATCGTCGGCAGTACCGATCGATCGCGACGACTCTCATCGGCCCAAAGTTTGGAACGCATAAAGGCTTTAGCGCAGTGAAGGTAAGCCTCCTCAACCGTCACTTCTACAACCACCTTTGGCGCTTGCTTCTCAGATGCGAAAAGTTGCAACTTATCCTCATCCACCGAGATATGCGCAGCGCCATTTATGCGTAGCGTCTCATCAACCCCAGGGATTAAAAACAGCAACCCAACCCGACCACTCTCGACAATATTTTTAAGTGAATCCAATCGGTTATTACCTGGGGAGTCTGGAATCATCAGCGTAAGATCATCAATCACCTTGACGAAACCTGGCTCTCCCCCGCGTGGCGACGCATCCAAGCCCGACGCGTTTCCAGTGGCGAGGACCACAAAGGGAGAAAGCTCGATAAATCGCTGACAGTGCTGGTCAAGGCGCGACAGCTGCTTCTTCAGC
>NZ_REBQ01000199.1 GCF_007692655.1 Halomonas sp. | reverse complement strand
GCGTTGCTGGCGCAGGAGCGCGCCGGGCAAAAGCTAGATAAGGAGCAGCGCCAGCGTTTGGCAAGCTTGGTAATGGAGCTTGCTCAGCGCCAATAAATGGTGTTTTGAACGCTAAGGGTTGAATTCGTGGCGTTCCAGTACCAGATACTAGGTCATACGCTAAGTGTTGGCCTAACAGATCAACCTAACACACCTGAATGGCCGCGCAAATACGTCATGCTGGAAAAATTCTAGTAAATTACGTTATACTATGCGGCTTGTTGAGTTTAATCGATTCAGCGCTCCAGGTATTTCATTCTTCTTCGTCGAGATAGGGTTTCTATGGCTGGAAATGCGCAGCAGCAGTCACGTCTGAAGGAGTTGATCGCACGAGGCAAGGAACAGGGCTACCTGACCTATGCCGAGGTCAACGACCATCTACCCGAGGATATTGCCGACCCGGATCAAGTGGAAGACATCATTGGCATGATCAACGACATGGGTATTAGTGTCGCTGAAGAAGCGCCAGATGAAGACACTTTGATGATGTCGGATCACTCCGCGGACGAGTCCGCTGCGGAAGAGGCCGTTGCGGCCCTTGCCGCCGTGGAAAGCGATGTAGGCCGCACAACTGACCCGGTACGCATGTACATGCGTGAAATGGGCACGGTTGAGCTTCTAACCCGTGAAGGCGAGATTGAAATCGCCAAACGGATTGAAGAGGGCACCCGTGAAGTGATGTCGTCTCTGGCTTATTTGCCGGGCGCCGTCGCGTCAATTCTAGACGCCTATGATGCTACTCAGGATGAAGAAGCGCCAGGGCGGCTCTCAGACCTGTTTTCTGGCTTCATCGATCCTGATGAGGGCATCCCGGGTGTTGCCGAAGCAGAAGTACCTGAGCCTGAGCCCGAAGCTGAAATTGACGACGACGTAGATAGTGACGGCGACGATGAGGACGAGGACTCCACGGCAACCGAAGGCGGCCCGGACCCTGAAGAAGCGCGAGCGCGCTTTGAGCAGATTCGTGAGCAGAACGCCTTGGTCGAAGCAGCGTTTGCTAAACATGGTCGTGGCAGCCCTGAATTGAAGGCTGAGCAGGCGCGTTTGGCGGTGCTTTTCTCGCCTATTAAGCTGGTGCCCAAGCACTTTGAGCGCCTTGTGGGCCAAGTGCGTATCAGTGTCGAGCAGGTGCGTGCCCAAGAAAAAGCGGTCATGCAGCTATGCGTGAAGAAAGCCAAGGTGCCGCGTAAGACGTTCATCAAGTCGTTTCCTGGTAACGAATCGCGTAAAACATGGCTGGATGATTTTCAGGCAGCTCAGAGCAAGTACGCCGACCGTCTTGAGCCGCTACGCGCCGACATCGCGCGGGCTCAGCGCAAGATCGCCTTTGAAGAAGATATGGTGCAGCTTTCGGTTGCCGATCTTAAAGAGGTGAATCGCAAGCTCTCGATTGGTGAAGCGAAAGCACGTCGCGCCAAGAAAGAGATGGTTGAAGCTAACCTGCGCTTGGTTATCTCGATTGCCAAGAAGTACACCAACCGTGGCTTGCAGTTCCTGGATTTGATCCAGGAAGGCAATATTGGTTTGATGAAAGCGGTCGATAAGTTTGAATATCGTCGTGGCTATAAGTTTTCGACCTACGCTACCTGGTGGATTCGTCAGGCGATTACCCGCTCGATTGCCGACCAGGCGCGCACCATCCGTATTCCGGTGCATATGATTGAGACCATCAACAAGCTCAATCGCGTGTCGCGCCAGATGCTGCAGGAAATGGGGCGTGAGCCGACGCCGGAAGAACTCGGCGAGCGTTTGGAAATGCCGGAAGATAAAGTGCGTAAGGTGCTTAAAATCGCCAAAGAGCCGATCTCCATGGAGACGCCGATTGGTGATGACGACGATTCACACCTGGGCGACTTTATCGAAGATGGCACTATGCTGCTGCCGATTGACATGGCAACCGGCGAAGGCCTTATCGAAGCCACCCGTAACGTGCTTGGCGGTTTAACCGCCCGCGAAGCGAAGGTGCTACGTATGCGCTTTGGTATCGATATGAATACCGACCACACGCTGGAAGAAGTGGGCAAGCAGTTTGACGTAACCCGTGAGCGGATTCGTCAGATTGAAGCCAAGGCGCTACGTAAGCTGCGTCACCCTAGTCGCTCCGAGCCGCTGCGTTCATTCTTAGACGAGTGAACTAACGGTAAGTGGCGAGTGGTAAGTAGTGAATAGAAAGTAGTGAATAGAAAGTAGTGAGTAGTAGATAGAAAGAAGTAGTAGATAGAAAGTAGTGGATAGTCAGTAGCCGCTACGACTAAAAAGCCCACCGTTCTTTGAACGGTGGGCTTTTTGCGTGATGGTATGTAGGTGCTTACAGCGTGTAGTAAGTGGCAGATCCGGGGCCAACCGGTAAGCCAAAGACAAATACCCATACGAAGAACAGCACCGTCCAGCCAATCAGCATAAACAGCGTGTAAGGCAGCATGATCGCCACCAGTGTGCCGATACCGAGGTCTTTACGGTAGCGGGCAGCGATGGCCATGATAAGGCCAAAGTAGCTCATCATAGGCGTGATTAAGTTGGTGACCGAGTCGCCGATCCGGTAGGCCGCTTGGATAACTTCTGGGGCATAGCCCATCAGCATCAGCATGGGGACGAATATGGGGGCGGTGACCGCCCACTGCGCGGAGGCGCTGCCCAGGGATAGATTGACAAAGGCACACATGATAATAAAGAGCGCAAACAGCCCTGGCCCGCTCAATCCTAGCGTTTCTAATAAACCGGCCCCCGCAACCGCCGTCACAGTGCCAAAGTTACTCCAGTTAAACAGCGCCACAAATTGCGCGGCAAAAAACACCAGCACGATATACAAGCCCAGGCTGCTCATGCTCTTCGCCATGGCGTTGACCACGTCACGGTCATTATGCATGGTGCCTGCCAGTCGGCCGTAGGTAAAACCCAGCACCACAAAAGAGATTGCAACCACCACCACAATGCCGTTTAAAAAGGGCGAGCCGCTAATCAACCCGGTTTCTGGGTCGCGTAAGATGCCACCTTCAGGAACGACCATGGCGGCAATCAGCGCAATAATGACCAGCAAGGTCAATCCAGTGCCTTTTAATGCTCGCTTTTCAGCATCGGAGAGCCCTTCCATACGCTGCTGGTCGATATCGTCTTCAGCATAAGCTGGATCAAATTTGCCTAATTTTGGTTCGACAATGTATTCAGTGATCAAGCCGCCAATAATGGTCACAAAGAACGTGCTGACAAACATAAAGAACCAGTTCGCTTCTGCGCCGACGCTATAAGCCGGGTCGAGTAGGCGGGCAGCTTCTTGAGTAATCCCCGAGAGGAGTGGATCCACTGTGCCGATGAGTAAGTTGGCGCTGTAACCCCCCGATACGCCACAAAACGCTGCGGCCAGGCCTGCCAACGGGTGTCTCCCTAGAGAGTGAAAAATCATGGCGGCTAGTGGGATCAACACCACATAGCCAAGCTCAGCAGCCATATTCGACATGATGCCAGCAAAGACAATCGCATAGGTCACAATCCGCGGCGAACGATTGAGCACCAAGGCGCGCATACTCGCGGAAAGCAGCCCAGAGTGTTCGGCAACACCGACACCCAGCATGGCTACCAGCACGGTGCCTAGTGGGGCAAAGCTGGTAAAGTTCGTCACCATTTCGTTGATTAAACGTCGCAGTCCATCCGCATTCAGCAGTGAGTTCACCGCTATCCATTCGCCCTCGTTGGCAGGCCTTGGGTCCGCCACAGAGACCCCCAATGCACCGGCAATCCCGCTGGCCACCACAACGATGACGCATAAAATCGCAAACAGGGTGACAGGGTGAGGAAGTAGATTACCTAACCACTCAACGCTATCCAGAAAGCGAGTAAAAAAACCTCGCCGCAGGCTTTTATCATCATATTTCGTTTTATTCATAAGGTTTATGTCGTCAATGTAGGGTTTGTTGGTAAAAAAGTACTTATTATGCTTGAAAAGCGACAATACGTTGAAGTGTTGTCTGTCGCAAATGACTTTTTACATGACGAGATTTACATGACGAGAGCTGCAAAATGAAATGCCACCCTGGGCGCGTAGCTAGGGTGGCATTTGAACAAGGCGAGGTAAGTGGTTCGTTAGCTGCTAGCGATGCGGCGCGCTTTGTGAATGCGTAAGGCAAGCAGCAGTAATTCCAGGGTGGCGAACAAAATTATGCTATACCCGAGCAGTTCAACGACTTCTTCCGCGACGCTTTTGAACGTGCCTATGTAGTTCTCTTCAAGAACCGCCCGCCAAAACGCCTGACGTCCATATAAGCGCGAGAATATATAGGTGGTCAGGACGCCAGCTGTAAACAACCCAAAAGCAAAGGTGTTGCTGTAATAGGCAAACTCCTCAAGGAAGCGTCGGCGCTGAATAATCACCCAGGTAATGGAGGGGATGACAATTAGTGCGACAAGTACTTTCCAGGTGTGTCGCGCGACATAGTTATCCAGGAAGTGGTCTTGTTCACGCACTAACGAGGCGGCAACAAAAGCTAGCAAAAGCAGTGTGATGGTTGGCCAAACCTTAAGTACGTGGCGAATATAAATCAGCATGGCGCAACAAGTGGCCAGTACCATTGTCTGGGTAAGTTCAGTAAAGCCTAGCTCTGAAAAGCGCACGTTAGGAAGATAAAGTGCTTCCAGGTAGGCACCCTGGGCAATCGCACCAATAAATAGTACGTACAACACTGCACGCACTAAAATGGTTTGAAACCCTATAGGCCAGGAAGGGGGGTGGGACATGCCAACATCCTTAGTGGGTAGGCTACATCATTAATGTGCATATACATGCAACGGTGAATGTTCATTATATCGTCACAATGTTGTGTTGGCACGTCGATATTGTGGTTAATCACTCGACGAGTGGGCGTAGGTCCTGCAGAGTGTTCATTAGGCAGATAAAAACAATCTTTCGAGGCGTTATAGGCATGGCTATTAGTGTGTTTGATCTATTTCGTGTTGGTATTGGGCCGTCTAGCTCGCATACGGTGGGGCCGATGCGGGCAGCGCGTGATTTTGCTCTCACCCTTGATAAAGACATCGCTATCACCCGGTTGGTTGTCAAGCTCCATGGTTCACTTGCAGCCACGGGGGTAGGGCATGGCACGGACAGAGCCGTCATTATGGGACTGATGGGGGAAGCGCCAGAAAGTATTGACCCGGATAGCATTGAGGCGCGCTTAGCGTCACTTGATAGTGGAGCCTCTCTGCTGCTCGCTAATGGACAGCAGGTCCGTTTTTCGCGCGATAATGATGTGGTGTGGGATGAAACCTGCTTAGCGTTTCATCCCAATGCGATGGTTTTGACCGCTATGTGTGATGATCGCGTATTGACCACGAATACGTTTTACTCACTGGGCGGCGGGTTTTACGTTGACCAAGCTAAAGCGGATCATGGCGATGTTGGTGAAGACGCCACCCCTTTGCCCTACTCTTTTAATACCGCTGCTGAGTTGCTTGCGCTGTGTAAAACCCATCAGCTGCGCATTAGCCAGCTAATGCTTGAAAACGAAAAGGCTTGGCGTAGCGAAGCGACTATACGCGAAGAGCTGCTAACGATCTGGCACGCCATGAGCGACAGTATAGAGAGTGGCTTACGTGCCACCGGGCATTTGCCAGGGGGGCTCAATGTACGCAGGCGGGCACAGTTGCTCCACCAGCAGCTGCTTCACCCACCAGCTAATCAGCGCCTGATTGTGTCGAGTTTCACGGTGATGGATTGGGTGAATGTATTCGCCCTGGCAGTCAACGAAGAGAATGCTGCCGGGCGGCGCATGGTCACCGCGCCTACTAACGGCGCGGCGGGTATTGTGCCGGCCGTGTTGGCTTATTATTTGAAGTTTGAACCCGACGCCAGCGAAGCTGATGTGGTGGACTTTCTGCTCACTGCTGGAGCGGTAGGCATCTTATGTAAAAAGAACGCCTCAATTTCTGGTGCAGAGGTGGGTTGCCAGGGGGAAGTGGGCTCAGCCTGTGCCATGGCGGCGGCGGGGCTTGCCGAAGTGCTGGGAGGTTCGCCAAGCCAAGTAGAGAATGCCGCGGAGATTGGCCTTGAACATAACCTCGGTTTAACCTGCGACCCTGTTGGCGGCCTGGTGCAAGTGCCCTGTATTGAACGTAACGCCATCGCCTCCGTTAAAGCCATCAACGCCGCGCGCATGGCGATGCATGGTGACGGCGAACACTTTATATCGCTGGATAAAGTGATTCGTACCATGCGCGATACCGGCCGTGATATGCAGGATAAATACAAAGAGACCTCAAAAGGCGGGCTCGCCGTCAATGCCATTGAGTGTTAAGCCAATGGTTCGTTAGGTAACAAACTGTCGATGTTAGCGACTAGGTAATCGACCAATTGACGGATCTTGGGTGACAGATGGCGATGGCGGGGAAAGACTGCCCAGACCGCCGTGTCATGGTGCTGGAAAGGCTCAAGTACCGCTATCAGTTCTCCGCTAGCCAGGTAAGGGGTGACATAGTAGTCAGGCAGTTGCGCCAGCCCGAGCCCTTTGCGTGCCGCATCTAATAAAGCAGGCCCGGAATTGCCGGTCCAGCAACCCTCCACTTTGACTTCGCGGCGCTGACCGTTGACTTCAAACAGCCAGTTAGGTCGAGAGCCAATTAGACAGCGATGCTGGCTAAGCTCACCTAATGTATGCGGGCGTGGCGCTTGGCGAAAATAGCCTTGTGACCCAACAATGTATTCGCGGCGGTTGCAAAGACGCCTGGCGATCAGGCTTGAGTCCTTTAAGACTCCCATTCGAATAGCGATATCGTAACCTTCTTCAATCAGCTCCACTGGTCGGTTGGTGAAATGCATATGAACGTCCAGCTGCGGGTGTAGGCGCTGAAAGTCATTAACCAGTGGGGCAATGAATCGCTCGCCAAAGGTGGTCGCTGATGTGAGCTTGAGTAGCCCGTTAGGTTTGGCCTGCATTTCACTGAGGGCCTGTTCGGCATCGCGCAGGCCATCAAACAGGTGGCGACAGTGCTCCACGTAGGTGGCGCCTGCGTCAGTTAAGCGTATTTGCCGGGTGGTGCGGTACAGCAGCTGCACGCCTAGCTGGCTTTCAAGTTGGCTTACCAAACGGCTGATATGCGACGTCGATACTTTTAAATGGCGAGCTGCAGCGGAAAAAGTACCTAAACGCACTACCTCCACAAATGCTTCAATACGATCCCAGTGCTGCATATGGGCGCCCTCGTTATAAGATGATTGTTGCTCAGTGGCAATAATCTTATGAGTGTATCCCGCTTTATCAATTGCAACTAGCTAGCCTACACTGCAATCACGTAAAACGAATCGAACAGCAGGTTAAGGCCTGCTGTTGTCGATACTCCAGGAGTTGGATTAATGAAGTCACGCGCAGCTGTTGCACTGGAAGCGGGTAAGCCGCTTGAATTGGTTGAGATTGATGTTGAAGGCCCGAAAGCGGGTGAAGTACTGGTTAAAATGGCCGCTACTAGCGTATGCCATACCGATGCTTATACCCTTTCTGGTGCCGATCCCGAGGGCAACTTTCCAGCGGTATTAGGCCACGAAGGCGCAGGTGTTGTGCAGGAAGTTGGCGAGGGGGTTACCAGTCTTAAGCCTGGCGATCATGTTATTCCTCTTTACACAGCCGAGTGTGGCAAGTGTAAATTTTGTTTATCAGGTAAAACCAATCTGTGTGGCAGCGTGCGCGCTACTCAGGGTAAGGGCGTCATGCCTGATGGCACCTCGCGTTTTTCTCTCGATGGCAAGATGCTTCACCATTACATGGGCACTTCTACCTTCAGCGAATACACTGTTTTGCCAGAGGTGTCATTAGCAGTGGTCTCTAAAGAAGCCCCCATGGATAAAATCTGCCTGCTAGGCTGCGGGGTGACCACCGGTATCGGTGCAGTGCTCAACACTGCCAAAGTGGAGCCGGGTTCGACGGTGGCGATCTTTGGCCTTGGTGCCATTGGGCTAGCCGTTATTCAAGGTGCGGTCATGGCCAAGGCGGCGCGCATTATTGCCATCGATGTGAACGCTGATAAGTTTGAATTGGCCAGGCAGTTCGGCGCCACCGACTGTGTTAACCCCAAGGATTACGCAGACTCCATCCAGCAGGTCATCGTTGACATGACTGACGGCGGCGTGGATTACTCCTTTGAGTGCATTGGTAACGTCAATGTGATGCGCTCGGCGCTTGAGTGCTGCCACAAAGGCTGGGGTGAGTCGATTGTTATTGGCGTGGCCGGCGCGGGCGAAGAGATTTCTACCCGCCCGTTCCAACTGGTCACTGGGCGGGTCTGGAAAGGCTCCGCCTTTGGCGGCGTAAAAGGGCGCAGCGAATTGCCCGGTTATGTAGATCGCTACATGAAGGGTGAAATTAATATCGACGACTTTATCACTCACGATATGCCGTTTGAGAAAATCAACGAAGCGTTTGAGTTACTGCATGCAGGCAAGAGCATTCGTACTGTGCTGCATTACTAAGACCCTGCATTTTTAAGTAGTATAGAAAGCACGTTTGAAACGCTAAAACGCGGTAGGGTATACCTGCCGCGTTGTTGCATTTAAAGGAACCTGCCCATGAGCATGAGTGAAACTTTAGAACTGGTGTCTGCCAACCGTAGTTTCGGTGGCTGGCATAAGCGCTACCGCCACTATTCCCGGGCGTTAGACTGCGACATGGTGTTTGCCGTTTACCTGCCGCCACAGGCGGAAAGCGAACGGGTCCCGCTGCTTTGGTGGCTCTCTGGGCTAACCTGTAACGATGAAAATTTCATGCAGAAAGCGGGTGCTCACCGCTTGGCCGCTGAGCTGGGTATTGCCATTGTTTGCCCAGACACCAGCCCACGGGGTACCGATCTTCCCGGTGAGCATGAAAGCTTTGACTTAGGCTCCGGGGCAGGCTTTTACGTAAACGCTACTGAAGCCCCGTGGAAGCCTCATTATCGAATGTACGACTATGTGATAGAAGAGCTGCCTTCTGTGGTGCGCCAGCATTTTCCCGTTAATGGTCGGGAGTCGATTAGCGGTCACTCAATGGGCGGTCATGGTGCGCTCATTCTTGCCCTGCGCCATCCTGGGCGCTTCAGCTCAGTGTCAGCTTTTTCGCCGGTGGTTAATCCTATGAATTGCCCCTGGGGCCAGCAGGCATTCACGGCTTATTTAGGTGAAGATAAGTCACGCTGGCGCCAGTACGATGCCTGTGAACTGGTCGCCAATGGAGCGTCACGCCAGCGCTTGTTCATTGACCAGGGCGAAGCAGATCAATTCCTGGAAGAGCAGCTCCAGCCGGAGCGTTTAGAAGCCGTTTGTGAGGAGCATGACCATCCGCTAACGCTACGCCGCCAACCGGGCTACGATCATAGCTACTTCTTTATTGCCTCGTTCATTGAGGATCATCTGCGTTATCATGCAGACCACCTCATGAAGCGTTAAGGATAATTGAATGCTCAATCGCTCGCTGCGCCGTTTGATGCGTCTATTGTGGCGTTTTGTTTGGCGCGGCGTTTTGGCGTTTATGCTGTTATCGGTAGCCGTAGTGCTGCTATTTCGTTTCGTACCGCCGCCTGGCTCTATGGTGATGGTCGAACGCAAAATACAGAGCTGGGTTCATAGTGAACCTATCCGTATACAGCGCGAGTGGCGTAGTTGGGACTCCCTCTCTACGAACGCGAAGCTGGCGGTGATTGCCGCAGAGGACCAACGTTTTCCACATCACCGAGGCTTTGACGTCGTTGAGCTGCAGCGAGCGTGGCAGACCAGTCGAGACGGCGGCCGATTAAGAGGTGCCAGTACGTTAAGCCAACAAACCGCTAAGAATGTGTTTCTCTGGAGTGGCCGTAGTTGGACACGTAAAGGTTTAGAGGTGTGGTTCACGCTGCTTATCGAAACGCTATGGAGTAAGCAGCGTATCTTGGAGGTTTATCTGAACGTCGCGGAGTGGGACAGCGGAGTGTTTGGATTAGAAGCTGCCTCTCAGCACTACTTCGGCGCTTCCGGCGGTGCGCTGACTGAGCGTCAAGCGAGCCTGCTGGCGGCAATTTTACCTAGCCCGCGCACCCGCAGTGCCTCCCGTCCTGATGCCAGGGTTGAGCAGCGTAGCCAGTGGATACGTCAGCAAATGCGCAACTTGGGCGGT